>DATKMY010000125.1:0-9463 GCA_035541655.1 Casimicrobiaceae bacterium
ACGCTCGCCCATCGGGCCGCAACCGTCGTCAGCGCGCCCTTCGGCCGCCCGGTGGTGCCGGACGTATAGGCGATCATGTAGCCGTCGTCGTCCGCCGTGTCGACGGCGAAGGTCTCCGCGTCGCCGAGAGCCAGCACGTCGCTCCACGTGAGCACGCCGGGAACGCCGGGGAGCGCGTCGACGGCGATCACGTGCCGCAGCGCGGAAACGCGCGGGAGGATCCGCGCGACCGCCTCCGCGAATGCAGCGCTCGTGACGAGCACCGCCGTGCCCGAATGATTCAGGATGAACTCGATCTCCGGCGCAACGTAGCGCGGGTTCACGGGCACGCGCAGAAGCCCGGCCTTGATCAGAGCGAAGTCGGTGACGACGAACTCCGGACAATTGGCGAGCAGGACCGCGACGCGCTCGCCCTTCGCGATCCCGAGGCGGCCGGCGAGCGCCGACGCAAGGCGGTTGCTCTCGGCCTCCACGGCGGCGAACGTGAGCGCGCGCACGTCGCTGGCGAGAGCTTCGCGCCCGGCGAACTCGCGCCCGGCGCGCGAAACGAGCTCGGCCAGCGCGTTCATGTCGTCGGTCCGCCTACCTGTCGCGGCCGAGGATGACGGTCGCGTTGCCGGCGAGGACCCCGCCGAATCCGTGCGCGAGCGCTGTCCGCGCGTCCGCGACCTGCCGCTCGCCGCATTCGCCGCGCAATTGGCGCACCGCTTCGACCAGCAGGAAGATCCCGAACATTCCAGGATGGCAATAGCGCAGGCCGCCGCCGGTCGTGTTGACCGGAAGCCTGGAGCCGGGCCCGATGCCTTCGTCGATCATCGCGCCGCCCTCGCCTTTGGCGCAGAACCCGAGGTCCTCGAGACCGAGCACGACCATGATAGTGAACGCGTCGTAGATCTGCACGACGTCGACATCCTTCGGCCCGAGTCCCGCCATCTCGAACGCCGCGCGGCCCGACTGCACGCCGGCCGTCTCGGTGTAGCTGCGCATGTTCGACATGTAGCAGTGGCTGTGACTCTCGCCGGTGCCGAGCACGCTCACCGCGCGTTTGCCCGATCTCCTGGCGCGGTCGCGCGTCGTCAGCACGATCGCGCCGCCACCGTCGGTGACGAGGCAGATGTCGAGCTTGCGCAGCGGATCGCTGACGAGCGGGGACGCGACGACATCGGCGACGGCGAGCGGCCCGCGCTTCAGCGCCTCCGGGTTGAGCGATGCCCACTCGCTCGCCGCGACCGTCACTTTCGCGAGCTGCTCGCGCGTGGTGCCGTACTCGTGCATGTGGCGCTGCGTCACCATCGCGTAGCCGGAAATCGGGAAGAGCGGGCCGTAGGGACGCTCGTAGGGCAGCAGGTCGGCACCCGTGACGAGCCTGCCGGCGTCGGTTCGCTGCGTGCTTGCGTAGGCGATCACCGCAACCTCGCACTGCCCCGAAACGATCGCGCGCACCGCGTGGCCGACGTGCGCCACGACCGAAGCTCCGCCGATGTTGGTCGAATCGGTGACCTTCGGCTGGATGCCCAGCTGGTCGGCGAGCGTCACCGACGGCATCCAGTAGTACGGCGTCACGGCAAAGAGGCCGTCGACGTCGCGAACGGAAAGGCCCGCGTCGGCGAGCGCCCGATGCGCCGCTTCGGCCATGATTTCGGCGACGTTCTGCCGCGATTCCCATCCGATTCCCGCCGTCGCCGCGCCGACGACCGCGACCTGAGCGGACAGCGCGCCTGCGCTCGTCATGCGCGACGAAAGAGCGGAATCGCGATGCCGCCGCCCGCAGGTTCGAACAGCACCTCGACGCGCATCCCCACCATGAGCGCCTCGAGCGGCGTGTCGACGACGTTGGTCATAATCCGCACGCCTTCGTCGAGATCGATCATCGCGACCGCGTACGGAACCTTCGTCCTGAAGTAGGGATCGGCGGACTGCCTGACGATAGTGAACGTGTGGACGGCGCCCTTTCCCGATGCGTGAACCCAGTCCACGTGCTCGGAGCCGCAATTCGGGCAGCGCGGCCGCGGATACCAGAACGTGCGGCCGCACTCGGTGCACTTCGGCACCACGAGGACACTTTCGGCAGCCTTGCTCCAGAATGTCGCGCCCGCGTTGCGCGTCTCGGGCAGAGGACGTTCGGGCGCGCGCTCGCTCGGCATCGGACGTAGTCGCTAGCGCGCGAGCGCGAGCTCCGTGCCGGCGACCCGGACGCGCGCCTCGCCGACCTCGGGCCGGCGCCGCAAATACTGGACGAGCTCGAGCAGTGGCGACGTGCGGTACGAGTAGCTGCGCGCTTCGCCCGCGAGCGGTGCGAGAAGCTCCTTGTCGTAGAACGCCGCGAGAAGGATGTCCTCGTCGTGGGCCTTCGGCCCGAGCGCCTGGCGCAGCCGCGGAACCCAGGGCTCGACGTGCGTGCCCGCGCGCTCGCCCGCGAGCACGCCGGGCTCGACCTGCGCGCGCTCGAGAAATTCCCTCGAAGGCGTCGCCGCGAGGCGCCCGTAATAGCCCATCGCGTACTTGCGGATCTCGTCGGGAATCGTCCTGTAGCGCTCCCCCTGCATCACGTTGAGCACCGCCTGCGTCACCACGTATTGCGCGAACGGGCTCACGAGGATCGGATAGCCGAGGTCCTCGCGAACCCGGCCGACCTCCTCGAGGATCTCGGGAAGTCGATCGCCCATGCGCATCGTCTGCAGCGTCGACTTCAGGTTCGAGATCATCCCTCCCGGCACCTGATGCGAATAGAGCGAGGGGTCGTAGGCGACGACGCGCCCGCGCGGCTTGCCTTCGCGGATGCAGAGCCAGCTGAAATAGCCGCTCACCTCGCGGATCGCTTCCATGTCGAGCGCCGTGTCGACGCCGAGCGCCGCCGCACGTTCGGCGATCTCTTCGACCGCCGGGAGCGACGCGCCGTTCGCGAGAGGCATCACCGCGGTATGCACGTAGTGGAAGCCCGCCCGGATCGCCTCGCTGTACACCTCGGGCGCGAGGCTCGATTGGCAGTGCGAGTGAAGCTCGACCTTCGTCTCGCCCGCGGCCCGCATCACCACAGGGAACAGCGTCTTTGCCCTCTCCGGCGTGAGCAGCCCGGTCGGATCCTTGACGCCGACGCGATCGGCGCCGAGCGCGATCAGCTCGCGAATGCGCGCCGCGTAGTAGTCGTCGGTGTGCACGGGGCTCACCGTGTAGACGGTGACGGCGGTGACCGTCATTCCGGCGGCCTTGGCCGATGCGATCGGCACTTCGACGTTGCGGTTGTCGTTGAGCGCGTCGTAGACGGTGACGTTCTTGAGACCGTTCCGCGCGAGCACTTGCGAGTTGAGCTCGACAATGTCGTCGGGAAAGAGCTCGAACGTGTACAGGCTCTGGCCGCGCAGGAACCCGTCCGTCGGCGTCGAGAGCCTCGAGGAAAGCATCTCGACGCGCCGCCACGGGTTCTCGTGCAGATAGCGCACACATACGTCGAACACCGCGCCGCCGAGCATGTTGACGTAGTCGTAGCCGGCGCGATCGATCGTCGACAGGATCGGCGTCATCATCGCGGTCGTCATCCGCGTCGCCCACAGGCACTGGTGGCCGTCGCGCAGCGTCACGTCGATGAAGCGGAGCCTTCCCATCGGATCAACTCTTCGGATCGATGACGATCAGCGGCTGGCCCATCTCGACGGGCTGCGCGTCGGCGACGAGCACGTGCGTGACGCGGCCCGCCGAGCCGGCCGGGAGCGAGTTCATCAGCTTCATCACCTCGATGATGCACACCGTGGTCTCCGCGCTCACCCGTTGCCCGACCTCGACAAACGGCTTCGCTCCGGGCTCGGGGCTGCGGTAGAACGTCCCGACCATCGGCGACCTGATCACGACGCTTTCCGCGGGGATGTCGCTCGGGAGCTCGGACATGCGCGGCGCAGGCTCGGGAATGTCGTTGTCGATCCTGACCAGTGCGCCGACTTTGGCGGATTCGGCGACGGCCGGCAGCGGCGCCGCTCCGGCAACCGCCGGGCCCGACGTGCCCGGGCGAGATCTGCGCAGGTCGAGCTCGATGTCGCCGATCTTCAGGTGGAACTCGGAAAACGCCTCCGCGGACTTGATGAGCTCGACGATCTGCAGCAGGTCGTCGTAGCTGAGAATCTCTTTGCCCACTTCAGCCGTCCCCTATGAGTCCCGTCCGCCACGGAGCGCGCCATCGGATGCACGAGAAACGCCAGGTGCAATCTCTCCCCTGACGGGCCGCGAGCGGCCTTGCCGAGCGCCCATTATTGAAGCCGGAATCGCAAATAAAAAGCTAGTATTTGTTGACCCGAGCTAAATTGCCGCTTTACTGCATCACTCTCGCCTGTCGCTGCGAGACCGGCAACGGCGTGCCGCGCGCCGCCCCGACGCCGAGGGCTCCTAGCCTGCCGGCCGCAGGCCGAGGATCTTCCTGGCTTCAGCTGCCGTTGCCGGGCGACGGTCGTAGAGCTCGCAAGCGTCGACCACCTTGCGGACGAGCTCCGCGTTGCTCGCCGCGAGGCGCGTCGCGTCGAAGCGAAGGTTGTCTTCGAGGCCGGTGCGGCAGTGGCCTCCGGCCTCGAGGCACATGCGGTTCACGTCCCACTGGAAGCGCCCGATGCCGGCAGCGACCCACGTCGCTCCCGGCAGCACCTCAGCGAGCTCGGAGCGCAGGAAGTTGAAGATCGATGGGCGCATCGGCATCGCGTTGGGGATCCCCATGACGAACTGCACGTGGGGCTTGTCGCCAATCAGCCCTTTTTTCACGAGATTCGCCGCGTTGTAGAGCATCGCAAGGTCGAAGACCTCGACTTCGGGCTTGATGTCGTGGTCGAGCATCGTCCGCGCGAGGCCCTCGACGAAATCGGGCGGGTTCTCGTAGATGTTCGTCGGGAAGTTGACGGAGCCCGTCGCGAGCGACGCCATGTCGGGCCGCAGATCGAGCATCGCGCCGCGCGCGGCCTGGTCGCGGCCGCGACCGCCCGTCGAGAACTGCACGATCATGCCCGGGCAGTGCTTGCGCACCCCCTCCTGAACCGCGCCGTAGAGCGCCCGATCGGACGACGGCGACTCGTCGGGATTGCGTACGTGGATGTGCACGAGCGAAGCCCCGGCTTCGAACGCCTCGTGCGTCGACTCGATCTGCTCGGCCGGCGTGACCGGGACGGCCGGACTGTCCTTCTTGCGCGGCAGCGCGCCGGTGATTGCCACGGTGATGATGACCGGTGTCTTCATGATTTTCTCCCCGATCCCGGGTCGCGATGCGTCGTTGTAAGGAAGCGCCACGGTGCGGAACGCGCGTTGCAATGGCCGGCGAGGTATGCAATCCTCCGGCGCGGGCGACGGCGAGCGCGCTCCGGCATCGATCGCCGCGAATTCGCACAAGATCCGTCGTGAGCCAGCCTTCGCAAACCCACCCGCGCCGTTTCGGATTCGTCGACGTCACGTTGCGTGACGGTCACCAGTGCCTGTGGGCCACGCGGATGACAACCGCGATGATGACGCCGATCCTCGGCACGCTCGATCGCGTCGGCTACGAGTACCTGAACATCCTCGGCGGCGCCGTGTTCGACGTTTGTGTGCGCTTCCTGCACGAGAACCCCTACCGGCGCGTCGCGCTCCTTTGCAGCCGCGTCGCAACGCCCTGCGACGCACTGACGCGCGGCCAGAGCTTGTACACGTTCGAGCTCTTCCCCGACGACGTCGTCGAGCTCAATTCGCAGCTCCTGGCTCGCCTCGGTGTCAAGGTGCTGACAGTCTACGACGCTCTCAACGACAGCCGCAACGTCGAATCGTCGGTGCGGTCGGCCCGCGACGCGGGGATGCTCGTGAACGTGATGATCACCTACACGCTCTCCCCCGTGCACACCGACGCCTACTACGTCGAGCGCGCGCGGGAGCTCCGGGCGTTGAAGGCCGATTTCATTTCGATCAAGGACCCAACGGGGCTTCTCACGCCGGAGCGCGCGCACACACTCTTCCCGGCGATCGTGGCCGCGGCGGCGCCGGTCCCGATGCAGCTCCACTCCCATTGCCAGTCGGGTCTCGCGCCGGAGGTCTACAAGATCGCGATCGCGACCGGCTTTCGCCACGGCTACACGGCGGTCGAGCCGCTCGCGAACGGCGCGTCGCTGCCCGCGACCGAGGACATCGATGCGCGCGCGCGGGCGCTCGGGTTCGCGACCGGGATCGACGCGCGGGCACTTGCCGAAGCTTCGGGGTATTTCTCGTGGCTCGCCGA
The DNA here is from genome assembly GCA_035541655.1 of Casimicrobiaceae bacterium. GTDB lineage: Bacteria > Pseudomonadota > Gammaproteobacteria > Burkholderiales > Casimicrobiaceae > CAIWHR01. The sequence goes on from DATKMY010000125.1 coordinate 6,215, forward strand.
ACGCGAGGGAAAGCCGCGCGGGAGAATCGCGAAGTACGATCCCGCGCTCTATGAGCACCAGGTTCCCGGCGGCATGATCTCGAACTTGAAGTCGCAGCTCAGGGCGGTGCGAATGGAAGACCGCCTGCCGGCGATTCTCGAGGAGATTCCGCAAGTGCGCCGCGATCTCGGCTACCCGATCGTCGTCAGCCCGTTCGCGCAGTTCATCGTCACGCAGGCGGTGCTCAACGTCGTGCAGGGCGAGCGCTACAAGACGATTCCCGACGAGGTCCGCAAGTACGCAATGGGCTTCTACGGCCAGCTAGCGGCGGAGCCTTCCGGCGAATTCATGCAGCGCGCGAACATCCGTCCACAGGACCTCGTCACCGAGCCTCCGGCCCGACAAATCGCACCTTGGCTGCCGCGACTGCGCGCGGAGCTCGGAGCGCATGCGAGCGACGAGACGCTGCTGCTGTCGGCGTTCTACGACAAGAGCCTGCTCGCACTGCTCGAAAAGCCGGCGCCGGAGTACGAGTTCCGCACGTCGCCGCTGCACGAGCTGATCCGCCACATCGGCTCCCGTGCGGATCTCTCGCACGCCCGCATTCGCTTTGCGGGCACCGACATCCGTCTGTCGGCCTGATCGCGGCGGCGCCGACTCTCGTCCGTGGCACTGCCTCCGCCGTCAGCCGCGCAGTGGGCCGCGATGGCGATCGCCGGCCTGGCCGGCGTCATCCGGGGCATCACGGGATTCGGCGGCGCGATGGTCCTCACGCCCCCACTCGCGTTGCTCCTCGGACCGCGGCTCGCGATTCCGGTCGTGCTGCTCCTCGAAGCGTTCGCCGGGGCGCCGATGATGCGCGATGCCGCGAGACGGGCGACATGGCGGACGCTCGCGCCGATCACGCTTGCGGCATTCGTCGCCATCCCGCTCGGCGGCTACGTGCTGGTCCATACCGATCAGGACCTGCTGCGCCGGGCGATCGCAGCGATCGTCGTCGTCTTCGCGCTGCTGCTGCTCAAGGGCTACCGCTATGCCGGAGCGCGCGGGCTGCCCGCTTCGGTGTCCGCCGGCGCCGTGGGGGGTACGCTGCTCGGCGCCGCGGGCATCGGCGGGCCGCCCGTGATCCTTTACCTATTGTCGGGACCCGACCCGATCCAGGTCACGCGCGCGAACCTCACGCTCTACGTTGCGTTCAGCTCGGTGGGTGCGCTCGCGATGCTCGCGGCGCGCGGGATTCTCGACGCGACGGCGCTCGCGTCGACGCTGCTGCTGGCGCCGCTCTATTTCCTCGGCGTCCTCCTCGGCGGCCGCCTGTTTGCGCGGTTTTCCGATAAGCGCTTCCGCCAGTTCACGCTCGTGTTGTTGCTCGCTGTCTCCACTTTCATAATGCTCGCGTGACGCGCATGACGGACGATGATCGCTTGAGGTTCGCATGAAAAACCGTGGCGCAGATCGGTTGATCGGCACGCTCGCGAGGGCCGGCGTCCGGCGCATCTTCACCGTGTCGGGCAACCACATCATGCCGGTGTTCGACGCGGCATTGGACGGCGGCATCGAGCTCATCCACGCGCGGCACGAGGCGGCAGCCGTGCACATGGCGGACGCGTCGTCGCGAATCTCCGGCGAGATCGGCGTTGCGCTCGTCACCGGCGGGCCGGGTCATGCGAATGCGGTGTCGGCGCTCTATACGGCGCTGATGTGCGAGTCGCCCGTGTTGCTGCTCTCCGGACACGCGGGGAGCAGCGAGCTCGGGATGGGCGCCTTCCAGGAGATGCGCCAGGCCGACGTCGCGGCCCCTGTCACGAAGGCGGCATGGACGTGCAGCGGCGCCGACGCGCTCGGCGACGATGTCGCCCTTGCAGCTCGGGTCGCGCAATCGGGCCGTCCGGGTCCGGTGCACCTGAGCATTCCTTTCGACGCGCTCGAGGACGATGCGAGCGCCGCGCCCGTTCCGCCGCCGTCGGACCTCGCTCCGCTTGCACTCGCGCTCGACCGGCAGACCGCCGGTGCGCTCCTTGCGCGACTTCGCGGCGCATCGCGCCCGGTGATCCTCATCGGACCCGTCGGGATGACGCGGCGAGGCCGGGCGCTCGCTGCCGAACTGGAGGATGCGACGGGAATTCCCGTGGTCGGCATGGAGAGCCCGCGCGGATTGGCCGACCCGAGCCTCGGGGCATTCGCCGAGGTGCTCGCACAGGCGGACTGCGTGCTGCTCCTCGGCAAGCGCCTCGATTTCACGGTGCAGTTCGGGCGCTCGCCGGCGTTCGCGCCACAATGCACGTTTGTCCAGATCGACGCGGACACGACCGCGCTCGATCGCTCGCTACGCGCCGTCGGCAATCGACTCGCGGCGACCGCGCTCGCCGACGCGTATTCCGCATTCGCGGCACTCACGCAGTGCGCATCGGGAAATCTGTCGACGCACACGGCGTGGCGCGACGAAGTGCGCGGCGCGATTCGCTACCGGCCATCGGCTTGGACGGAGGCGCGAGCGACGACGCCGCAGCGACTGCACCCTGTCGAGGCGCTGCGACCGCTGCAGGCGCTCCTCGACTCGCATCCGGACTCCGCGCTCGTCGCGGACGGCGGCGAATTCGGGCAATGGGCACAGGCATGCCTCAGCGCGCCGCATCGCGTGATCAACGGCGTTGCCGGGGCGATCGGGACGGCACTGCCTTACGCGATCGGCGTGCGCAGCGTGCTGCCCGATGCGCCCGTGGTGGCCGTCCTGGGCGACGGAACGTTCGGCTTCCATCCTGCGGAAATCGACACCGCGGTCCGTTACAACTTACCGTTCGTCGCGGCGATCGGCAACGACGCCCGCTGGAACGCCGAGTATCAGATCCAGCTGCGCGACTACGGTGCGGATCGCGCGCGAGGCTGCGAGCTGTTGCCCACACGCTACGACCTCGTCTCGGCCGCGTTCGGAGGCTATGGTGAGCTCGTGACGGAGGCGCGGGAGCTGCCCGCCGCCGTCGAGCGTGCACGCAGCTCGGGATTGCCGGCGTGCGTGAACGTGATGATCGAGGGCGTCGCGGCGCCGCGGATCAAGCGCTGACCTGCCGCGAGCGGAGGAGCCTGGCCAATCAGGCCTCGCGTTGCCGCCATACGAGAGCGCCGGTCGAACCGACAAGAAGAGCCAACAGTGCGAGCATCCACGCGCTCAGTGTCGGGATCGGCGTGCTGTTACTGCTTGCAATCCCCTGCACGGTCCAGGAAAAGATTGCGCCGACAGGGTCGACGTTGTTTCCGGGACCGAAGACCCC
>DATKMY010000126.1:0-37165 GCA_035541655.1 Casimicrobiaceae bacterium
ATTTGCTGTCGGCGAAGTCGTATTCAACACGTCGATGACCGGTTACCAGGAGATCCTCACCGATCCCTCCTACGCCGGCCAGATCGTCACGCTCACGTACCCGCACATCGGCAACGTCGGCGTGAACCCCGAGGACGTCGAATCGCGGCGCCCGTACGCCGCGGGCCTCGTGATTCGCGATCTGCCTCGCTTCGCGTCGAATTTCCGCGCGACCGGCGATCTGGGCGCCTATCTCGCCGCGAACGGCATTGTCGCGATCGCCGATCTCGACACGCGTCGTCTGACGCGAATCCTGCGCGAGCGCGGTGCACAGAACGGCTGCATCGCCGCGCGCTCCGCGAAGGGCGCCACCGACGTCGAGGACGCCGTCGCGCGCGCGAAAGCCGCACCGTCGATGGCGGGGCTCGATCTTGCCAAGGTCGTGAGCTGCACGGCGCCCTACGATTGGACGGCGAGCACGTGGGCGCTCGGCGAAGGCTATCGCGCCGGCGGCGAGCCGCGCTTTCACGTCGTCGCGTACGACTACGGGATCAAGCACAACATCCTGCGCCTGCTGGCCGAGCGCCGGTGCCGGATGACGGTCGTGCCCGCGCAGACGCCCGCGGAAGCCGTCCTCGCGCTCGATCCCGACGGCGTCTTCCTGTCGAACGGTCCGGGAGACCCCGAGCCTTGCGACTATGCGATCCGCGCGATCCGGACGATCGTGGAGACCGGCGTACCGACCTTGGGGATCTGCCTCGGTCACCAGCTCCTCGGGCTCGCGTCAGGCGCGCGCACGATGAAGATGAAGTTCGGCCACCATGGCGCGAACCATCCGGTGCAGGATCGCGACACGGGGCAGGTGCTGATCACGAGCCAGAACCACGGCTTCGCCGTCGATGCGTCGACGCTGCCCGGCACCGCGCGGATCACGCACGTGTCGCTCTTCGACGGAAGCCTCCAGGGCATCGCCCGCAACGACCGGCCGGCGTTCGGGTTCCAGGGTCACCCGGAGGCAAGCCCCGGGCCGCATGACATCTCGTATCTGTTCGACCGCTTCGTGAAGCTGATGGAAAAGCGGACGAGCTGAACATGCCCAAGCGTACCGACTTAGAGTCGATTCTGATCATCGGCGCCGGCCCGATCATCATCGGGCAGGCGTGCGAGTTCGACTACTCGGGCGCGCAGGCGTGCAAGGCGCTCGCCGAGGAGGGCTATCGGATCATCCTCGTCAATTCGAATCCGGCGACGATCATGACCGACCCGGAGATGGCCGCCGTCACGTATGTCGAGCCGATCACGTGGCAGATGATCGCGAAGATCATCGAGCGCGAGCGTCCCGACGCGCTGCTGCCGACGATGGGCGGCCAGACCGCGCTCAACTGCGCGCTCGACCTGGCGCGCGAAGGCGTGCTCACGAAGTTCGACGTCGAGCTGATCGGGGCCTCGAAGAAGGCGATCGACAAGGCCGAGGATCGCGAGAAGTTCAAGGCGGCGATGACGCGGATCGGCTTGGGTTCCGCTCGCTCGGGCATTGCGCACGACCTCGATCAGGCGCTCGAAGTGCAGGCCGAGATCGGCTTTCCTGCGGTGATCCGGCCGTCGTTCACGCTGGGCGGCACGGGCGGCGGCATCGCGTACAACAAGGACGAATTCGTCGAGATGTGCAAGCGCGGGCTGATGCTCTCCCCGACGCACGAGCTGCTGATCGAAGAATCGCTCCTCGGCTGGAAAGAGTTCGAGATGGAGGTCGTCCGCGACCGCAAGGACAACTGCATCATCGTCTGCTCGATCGAGAACCTCGATCCGATGGGCGTGCACACCGGCGATTCGATCACGGTGGCGCCCGCGCAGACGCTGACCGACAAGGAATATCAGATCATGCGCGACGCCTCGATCGCGGTGCTGCGCGAGATCGGCGTCGACACCGGCGGCTCGAACGTGCAGTTCGCGATCAATCCCGCCGACGGGCGGATGCTCGTGATCGAGATGAACCCGCGGGTCTCGCGAAGCTCCGCGCTCGCGTCGAAGGCGACCGGCTTTCCAATCGCGAAGATCGCCGCGAAGCTCGCCGTCGGCTACACGCTCGACGAACTGTCGAACGATATCACCGGCGGCGCGACGCCTGCGTCGTTCGAGCCGACGATCGACTATGTCGTCACCAAGGTTCCGCGCTTCGCGTTCGAGAAGTTCAAGCAGGCCGATGACCGGCTGACGACGCAGATGAAGTCGGTCGGCGAGGTGATGGCGATCGGGCGGACGTTCCAGGAGTCGCTGCAGAAAGCGCTGCGCGGCCTCGAGACCGGCGTGGACGGCTTCAACCTGAAGACCGTCGATCCCGACAAGATCGGCGACGAGCTCGCGTACCCGCGCGCCGAGCGCCTCTGGTACGTCGCCGACGCGTTCGGCGTCGGGATGTCGATCGACGACGTCTACCGCCACACGAAGATCGACCCGTGGTTCCTTGCGCAGATCAAGGAGATCGTCGACACCGAATTGAAGCTCGAGCAGCGCAAGCTCGCCGAGCTCACGAAGGACGATCTGCGCGGGCTCAAGCGCATGGGCTTCGCCGACCGGCGGATCGCTCATCTGCTGAAAGTCGGCGAGAACGACGTGCGGCAGCGGCGCCACCAGCTCGGCATTCGCCCCGTCTACAAGCGCGTCGACACGTGCGCGGCGGAGTTCGCGACGCAGACGGCCTACCTCTATTCGACATACGACGAGGAATGCGAGGCGCTGCCGACCGATCGCAAAAAGGTGATCGTGCTGGGCGGCGGCCCGAACCGGATCGGGCAGGGGATCGAGTTCGACTATTGCTGCGTGCACGCGGCGATGGCGCTGCGCGAAGACGGCTACGAGACGATCATGGTCAACTGCAATCCGGAGACCGTGTCGACCGACTACGACACTTCGGATCGCCTGTATTTCGAGCCGCTGACGCTCGAAGACGTCCTCGAGATCGTCCACGTCGAAAGGCCCTTCGGCGTCATCGTCCAATACGGCGGGCAGACGCCGCTTAAGCTCGCGCGCGACCTCGAGAGATACGGGGTGCCGATTGTCGGCACCTCGCCCGACATGATCGACATGGCGGAGGACCGCGAGCGCTTCCAGCAGATGCTGCATCGCCTGAAGCTGAAGCAGCCGCCGAATCGCACCGCCCGCACCGAAGCCGATGCGATGGCCGCCGCCGAGGCGATCGGCTACCCGCTCGTCGTGCGCCCGTCGTACGTGCTGGGCGGCCGCGCGATGGAGATCGTCCACGAGCCGCAGGACCTCGAGCGCTACATGCGCGAGGCCGTCAAGGTTTCGAACGATTCTCCTGTGCTCCTCGACCGGTTCCTGAACGACGCGATCGAGGTCGACGTCGACGCACTGTGCGACGGCGAGCGCGTCGTCATCGGCGGCATCATGGAGCACATCGAGCAGGCGGGCGTGCATTCCGGTGACTCGGCATGCTCGCTGCCGCCGTTCTCGCTTCCCGCCGCTACGCAGGACGAGCTGCGGCGCCAGACGGTCGCGATGGCGCACGGGCTATCTGTCGTCGGGCTGATGAACGTACAGTTCGCGATCCAGAACGGAACTGTCTACGTGCTCGAAGTGAATCCGCGCGCATCGCGCACCGTGCCGTACGTGTCGAAGGCGACGGGACGCCCGCTCGCCAAGATCGCCGCGCGCTGCATGGTCGGGCAGTCGCTGGACGCGCAGGGCGTCGCCGGGGAGATCGTTCCTCCGTACTTCTCGGTGAAGGAGGCGGTGTTCCCGTTCATCAAGTTCCCGGGCGTCGATACGATCCTCGGTCCCGAGATGAAGTCGACGGGTGAAGTGATGGGCGTAGGCGAGTCGTTCGCCGAGGCGTTTCTGAAATCGCAGCTCGCGGCGGGCGTCAAGCTGCCGGAAGGCGGTCGCGTGTTCGTAAGCGTCAAGGACGGCGACAAGGCGCGAGCGATCGAGCTCGCGAGGATTCTCGTCGATCTGGGATTCTCGGTCGTCGCCACGCGCGGCACCGCAGCGGCGCTCGAAGCGGCAGGCGTGCCGGTTACGCCGGTCAACAAGGTGCACGAAGGCCGCCCGCACATCGTCGACATGATGAAGAACGACGAGATCGCGCTCGTCGTCAACACGGTGCAGGAAAAGCGCGCCGCGATCCTCGACAGCTACCAGATCCGCCGCGAGGCGCTCACCGACCAGATCCCGACATACACGACGCTCGCCGGCGCGCGCGCCGCGGCGCTCGGGCTTACCGGAATGCGCGAGCTCGTTCCCTATGCGATCCAGTCGCTGCACGCGCTCCTGGCGAGCCGCGGGCAGTCGGACAAGTCGCGGGCCGCGCCCACAGGTGTCGCAGCATGACCAAGAAGGTTCCAATGACCGTCGAGGGCGCGCAGCGCCTGAAGGCCGAGCTCCACCGACTGAAGACGATCGATCGCCCGGCGATCATCGCGGCGATCGCCGAAGCGCGCTCGCACGGCGATCTCGCGGAAAATGCCGACTACGACGCCGCGAAGGAACGGCAGGGCTTCATCGAAGGCAGGATCAACGAGGTCGAGCGCCGCCTCGCGCATGCGCAGGTGATCAACCCTGCCGAGATCGACGCCGACGGCCGCATCGTGTTCGGCGCGACGGTCGAGCTCGCCGACGTCGAATCGGGCGATGAAGTCACCTATCAGATCGTCGGCGACGACGAGGCCGACCTGAAGCACGGAAAGATTTCGGTCAGCTCGCCGATCGCGCGCGCGCTGATCGGCAAGGTCGAAGGCGACACCGCCGAGGTGCACGCTCCGGGCGGCGTCCGGGAGTACGAGATCCTCGCAGTGCGCTACGCCTGACGGCGCGATTTTCCTGCGGTTCCAAGGCGCCGCCTCGGGTTTTCGCCGGCGCGCGAACGCGAGCCCGAAGGCGCAGTCACCTTCTTCTTCGTTGCCGCCACTGGCTTGGCCTCGGGCGCCGGCGTCGGCCGCCACAGCGTCAGGATCTTGCCGAGATGCTGGACCGGTGCGGCGTCGAGATCGGCGCATATCCTTGCCAGCACGCGCTCGCGCTCCTCGCGTTCGTCGTTGAATACGCGGACCTTGATGAGCTCGTGCGCCGTGAGGTTGACGTCGATTTCGTGCAGCACCGACGCGGTGAGGCCGTGGGTGCCGATGCTCACCACGGGCTCCAGGTGATGCGCTTTCGCGCGAAGCGCTCGGCGCTCCGCCGATGTTAGAGTTCGCATCGATCGATTCTACTGCGGCGATAGGATTGCCGAGCGATGGAGCGCTTCGGGATCGCAAGGCGTCAAGCAGAAATCGAAGCGCCGAACGGAAAGAGCGAGTTCGCTTGAGTCGCCGGGCCAATCCCAATCCGAGGAAGAACAAAGTCGTCAAGGCGTGGATGGATGCCCACGTCAACGACCCATGGGTCAAGGAGGCGACGCGTCGCGGCTACCGTTCCCGAGCCGCGTTCAAGCTGATCGAGCTTGCGGAGCGCGACCACCTGTTCAAGCCCGGGATGCGGGTGGTCGACCTTGGCGCCGCGCCCGGGAGCTGGTCGCAGGTGCTGCGCGAGCGCCTCGGGCCGAAGGCGACGATCGTCGCGATCGACCTGCTGCCGGTGGAGCCGATGGCCGGGGTGAAGGTCCTTCAGGCCGACTTTCGCGAGGACAGCGGCTTGACCGCGCTCAACGAAGCGCTCGGCGATGGAAAAGTCGACCTTGTCGTTTCGGACATGTCCCCCAACCTATCTGGCGTGGACGCCGCCGATCAGGCGCGCGCGGTGCATTTGGGCGAACTGGCGCTCGACTTTGCGACCGAGCGGCTGCAACGGGGAGGCGATCTGGTCGTCAAAGCGTTCCAGGGGGAGGGCTTTGCGGAGTTGCGGCGCGCGATCGAGGCGCATTTCAGCAAGGTTTACGTGCGCAAGCCGCAGGCGTCGCGCGACCGGAGCCGCGAGGTGTATCTGGTCGGCAAGGCCTTGAAAAGCTGAGGATTCCGATGGTGTTTGCCGTAGTGTCGTGGGGTGGCGACACCGCGCTGGCATGAAACTGGCTGCAGACCCCCCGAACGGATAAAATCGGACCGTAGACGCATCCGGGCGGCGGGCCGCAACGTATCGCAAAGCCGAGCGAAGCGGTTGGATTGTTGGGTGCATGCGTCACGAGGAGCGACTTTGAACAACCTGCTCAAGAACATCGGCATCTGGCTCGTGATCGGCCTCGTCGTGCTGACGGTGGTCAAGCAGTTCGACGCGCGCCAGGGCCCGAAGGACGCGGTCCCCTATTCCGAATTCATGGAGCGCGCGAAAGCCGGCAGCGTCGAATCGGCGACCGTCGAGGGCCGCACGATCAAGTGGGTGTCCGCCGACAAGAAGCGCTTCGTCACCTACAGCCCGGGTGACATCTGGATGGTCGGCGACCTCGTCAAGTACGGCGTCAAGGTCGAGGCGAAGCCGGAGGAGGAGCAGAGCTTCCTCGCGCAGATCTTCATCTCGTGGTTCCCCATGCTGCTGCTGATCGGCGTTTGGATCTTCTTCATGCGCCAGATGCAGGGCGGAGGTCGCGGCGGCGCGTTCTCGTTCGGCAAGAGCAAGGCCAAAATCCTCGACGAGTCGAACAACACGGTCACGTTCGCCGATGTCGCCGGCTGCGACGAGGCGAAGGAGGAGGTCTCCGAGATCGTCGAGTTCCTCCGCGATCCGTCGAAGTTCCAGAAGCTCGGCGGCCGCATTCCGCGCGGCGTGCTGATGGTCGGCAGCCCCGGCACCGGCAAGACGCTGCTCGCGAAAGCGATCGCCGGCGAAGCGAAGGTGCCGTTCTTCTCGATCTCGGGATCGGACTTCGTCGAGATGTTCGTCGGCGTAGGGGCGGCGCGCGTGCGCGACATGTTCGAGCAGGCAAAAAAGAACGCGCCCTGCATCGTGTTCATCGACGAAATCGACGCCGTCGGCCGCCAGCGGGGCGCGGGACTGGGCGGCGGCAACGACGAGCGCGAGCAGACGCTCAACCAGCTGCTGGTCGAGATGGACGGCTTCGAGGGCAACGCAGGCGTCATCGTGATTGCGGCCACCAACCGGCCCGACGTGCTCGACCCCGCGCTGATGCGGCCAGGCCGCTTCGACCGCCAGGTCGTCGTCCCGCTGCCCGACATCCGCGGGCGCGAGCAGATCCTGCTCGTCCACATGCGCAAGGTGCCGATGGCGTCCGACGTCAAGGCCGAGATCATCGCGCGCGGAACGCCCGGCTTCTCCGGCGCCGATCTCGCGAACCTCGTCAACGAGGCGGCGCTCTTCGCCGCGCGCAAGAACAAGCGCCTCGTCGACATGGACGACTTCGAGATGGCGAAGGACAAGATCGTGATGGGCGCGGAGCGCCGCTCGATCGTCATGCCCGAAGAGGAGCGCCGCAACACCGCGTATCACGAGTCGGGGCACGCGATCGTCGCGAAGCTCCTGCCGAAGACCGATCCGGTGCACAAGGTCACGATCATCCCGCGCGGACGCGCGCTCGGCGTCACGATGCAGCTTCCCGAGCAGGACCGCTACAGCATGGGCCGCGAGTACATGCTGAACGCGATCGCGGTTCTCTTCGGCGGGCGGATCGCCGAAGAGCTCTTCATGAATCAGATGACGACCGGCGCGTCCAACGACTTCGAGCGCGCGACCCACATCGCGCGCGACATGGTGACGCGCTACGGGATGTCGGATCTTCTTGGCCCGATGGTCTACGGCGAAAACGAAGGCGAGGTGTTCCTCGGCCGGTCGATCACGCGCACCGTCAACATGTCCGAAGAGACGATGCGCAAGGTCGACGCCGAGATCCGCAAGATCATCGACCAGCAATACGCGGTCGCGCGCAAGCTCCTCGAGGAGAACCGCGACAAGGTCGAGGCGATGGCAGGCGCGCTGCTCGAGCTCGAGACGATCGACTCCGACCAGATCGACGACATCATGGCCGGCCGCCCGCCGCGGCCCCCGAAGCCGACGCAGTCGGGCAGCAGCACCGCGGCGCCGGGATCGTCGGCGGGTGCGGGCGCTGCGCCGTCGGCAAACCCGGCCTGACACGATCGTCGGGCGGCGGAACGCCGGGGCGTGCGAGCTGCACGCCCCGTTTCGTTTTGACGATATGGCTCGAATCTTCCGTTGCGGCGCGCACGAGCTCGACCTTTCCCGGCCGCTCGTGATGGGCGTGCTCAACGTGACGCCGGACTCGTTCTCGGACGGCGGTCGCTACCTCGATCGCGAGAGCGCGCTCGCGCACGCGCGCGGCATGCGCGACGACGGTGCCGACCTCATCGACGTCGGTGGCGAGTCGTCACGGCCCGGCGCGGAGCCCGTCGACGAGAAGCTCGAGCTCGACCGCGTGATTCCGGTCGTCGAGGAGCTCGCGCGCGACGGCATCGTCGTGGCGGTCGATACGCGCAAGCCCGCGGTGATGCGCGCGGCGGTCGCCGCCGGCGCGTCGATGGTCAACGACATCGCGGCGCTGCAGGCACCCGGCGCGATCGAGGCATGCGCGTCCGGCACCGTCGGCGTGTGCCTGATGCACATGCGCGGCGAGCCGGCGACGATGCAGCACGCGCCAGCCTATGACAACGTCGTGAGGGAAGTCCGCGACTTTCTCGTCGCGCGCGCCGCGGCGTGCGAGGCCGCGGGCATCGCGTCCGAGCGCATCGCGATCGATCCGGGCTTTGGCTTCGGCAAGACGCTGGCGCATAATCTCGCTCTGCTGCGGGCGATCGGCGACCTCGTGGCGACCGGCTATCCGGTGCTCGTCGGTTTGTCGCGCAAGAAGTCGCTCGGCGAGATCACCGGGCGCGCGAGCGGCGAGCGGCTCGCCGCGAGCCTCGCGGCGGCGCTTGCAGCGGTGGCGCGCGGCGCATCGATCGTGCGCGTGCACGACGTGCGGGAAACGGTCGACGCGCTCAAGGTCTGGAGCGCGATCGGGGAAAGCGCGTGAGGGTTCGAGGCGCGCAAGTCAACGACGAATGAGAAACGCGCGATGACGCGACAGTATTTCGGAACCGACGGCGTTCGCGGCCGTGTCGGCGAAGAGCCGATCACGCCGGAGCTCGTGTTGAAGCTCGGATGGGCCGCGGGCCTCGTGCTCGCCGCGGATTCTTCGCGCGACGGCGTGCGGCCATCGGTGCTGATCGGCAAGGACACGCGAATCTCCGGCTATCTGCTCGAGGCCGCGCTCGAGGCGGGCCTTTCCGCGGCGGGTGTCGACGTCTACCTCTCCGGACCGCTTCCCACGCCCGCGGTCGCCTATCTGACGCGCGCGCTGCGCCTCTCCGCCGGCATCGTGATCAGCGCGTCGCACAATCCGTTCGACGACAACGGAATCAAGTTCTTCTCCGAGGCGGGGCTGAAGCTGCCGGACGCGACCGAGCAGTCGATCGAAAGCGTGATGGGGCGCCCGCTCGCATGCGTGCCTTCAGCGCAGCTCGGCAAGGCGCGGCGGATCGACGATGCCGGCGGCCGTTACATCGAGTTCTGCAAGTCCACGTTTCCCAACGAGCTCGACCTCAAGGGCTGGCGGATCGTCGTCGACTGCGCGCACGGGGCGGCGTATAGCGTCGCACCACCGGTTTTCCACGAGCTCGGCGCCGACGTCATCTCGATCGGCGCGGAGCCGAACGGCCTCAACATCAACGAAGGCGTCGGCGCAACGCATCCGAAGCACCTCAAGGCGGCGGTGGTCGCCAACAAGGCCGACATCGGAATCGCGCTCGATGGCGACGGCGACCGGCTGCTGATGGTCGATCGCGACGGACGCGCGTACGACGGCGACCAGCTTCTCTACGTGATCGCGATGGACTATCTACGCCGGCAGGCGCTCGAAGGCGGCGTCGTCGGAACGCTGATGACGAACCTCGGCCTCGAGCAGGCGCTCGCGAGCCACGGGATCGAGCTCGAGCGCGCGGCGGTCGGCGATCGCTACGTGCTCGAGCGGATGGACGAAAAGGGCTGGCTGCTGGGCGGCGAGAATTCCGGCCACGTGATCTGCCTCGACAAGCACACGACGGGCGATGCGATCATCGCGGCGCTCGCCGTGCTGCGCGCGCTGGTCGAGCAGCGGACGACGCTCGCGCGCGCGGCCGCCGGCATCACGCTTTATCCGCAGCGTCTCATCAACGTGCGCGTTCCGAAGGGTTACGACTGGAAGTCGAACGAGACGATCCTCGCCGCGCAGGCGGGGACGATCGCCGCGCTCGGCGACGCGGGTCGCGTCCTCCTGCGTCCTTCGGGCACCGAGCCGGTGCTTCGCGTCATGGTCGAGGCACGCGAGGCGGACGTGGCCGACAAGCATGCGCAGGTGCTGGCGGATGTGATCGCGGCCGCGGCGGGGAGCTAGGTCCCGCTCATGGTCGCCGTCGCGCATCGGGCGGCGGCCTCCGGCGTGCCGGAGGCTGTCTCCGCCTGGCTCGACACGCTGCGCGGCGCCTATCCGCAGGAGGATCTCGATTCGTTCGCCGCGGCGCTCGATTACGCGCGCGCACGCTGCGGCGAGCTCACGGGGCGCGAGGGCGAGCCGCTCATAGGACGCGGACTCGCCGCGGCGACGATTCTCTCCAGCCTGAAGCTCGACGCGGGAACGGTGCGCGCTGCACTGCTGAGCGGGCTTCCGGGCGCGGGCGCATTCGACGCCGAGGAGGTCGGGGCGCGCTTCGGCGCCGATGTCGCGGCGCTCGTCGCGGGCGCGGCGCGGATGGACGAGATCCGCGCGATCGCCCCGCAGGGCGACGCGAACGAGCGGGCGGCGCAGGCCGAGCGGCTGCGCAAGATGCTGCTCGCGATGGTCGAGGACATCCGCGTCGTGCTGCTGAAGCTCGCCGAGCGCACCGCCGCGCTGCGCTTCCTGATGGGCGGCGGTGCCACGACGCTCGGACCGCGGCAGCAGGCCGCACACGAGGCGCTCGACCTGTTCGCTCCGCTGGCGAACCGCCTCGGGATCTGGCAGCTCAAGTGGGAGCTCGAGGACCTGTCGATGCGTGCGCTCGAGCCCGACACCTACAAGTCGATCGCCAAGCTTCTCGACGAGCGGCGGCTCGACCGCGAGCGCTACATCGAGAACGTGATCGGCCGCCTGCAGCGCGAGCTCGCCACGGCGGGAATCCGCGCGGAGATCACCGGCAGGCCGAAGCACATCTACAGCATCTGGAACAAGATGCGCCGCAAGCAGTCCGGTATCGACACGCTCTACGACATTCGCGCAGTGCGCATCCTCGTCGACGACGTCAAGGACTGCTACGCGGCGCTGGGGCTCGTCCACCACATCTGGACGCCGCTGCCGCGGGAGTTCGACGATTACATCGCGAAGCCGAAGGCGAACAACTACCGCTCGCTGCACACGGCGGTGATCGGTCCCGAGGACAAGCCGCTCGAAGTCCAGATCCGCACCTTCGAGATGCATCAGCACTCGGAGTACGGCGTGGCGGCGCACTGGCGCTACAAGGAGGTCGGAAACAAGGGCGCGCGCCGCGATCCCGCTTTCGAGGATCGGATCGCGTGGCTGCGTCAGGTGCTCGACTGGAAGGATGCGGTGGCCGACGAATCGCAGTGGCTTGCCGCATTCAAGAGCAGCCTTTTCACCGACACCATCTATGTGCTGACGCCGCAGGGCAAGGTCGTCGACCTGCCGCGTGGCTCGACGCCCGTGGATTTCGCGTACGCGGTGCACACGAGTCTCGGCCATCGCTGCCGCGGCGCGCGCGTCGACGGCGCGATGGTTCCGCTCAATCACGTGCTCGGAAATGGCCAGCGCGTCGAGATCATCGCCGCGAAGGTGGAAGGTCCGTCGCGCGACTGGCTCAATCCGGAACTCGGCTACGCGCACAGCCATCGGGCGCGCGCGAAAGTGCGCCAGTGGTTCAAGGCGCAGCAGCTCGAGCAGACACTCGCGCAGGGGCGGGCGCTCGTTGAGCGCGAGCTGCAGCGCGCCGGCGCCACCGCCGTCAACCTCGACGCGGTTGCCGCCAAAGCCGGTTTTGCGAAAGCGGAGGAACTCTACGCGGCGGCGGCGCGCGACGAGATCAAGACCCGGCAGATCCAGATCGCCATCAAGTGGGTGCTGCAGCCCGACGCGAGCCCCGAGCCGGAACCCGAAGCGGACGTGCTCGCGCAGAAGAGCAAGGCTGCCGGCGCCGGCGGCGGAATTCTCGTCGTCGGCGTCGATCGCCTGATGACGATTCTCGCGCGCTGCTGCAAGCCCGCCCCTCCCGACCAGATCGTCGGCTACGTCACGCGCGGCAAGGGCGTTTCGATCCATCGGCAAAGTTGCAGCAATGTCGCGCGGATGCGGGCGCACGAGCCCGAGCGGCTGGTCGTCGCCGACTGGGGTGCGCCGCGCGACGAGGTGTTCCCGGTCGACATCGTGCTCGAGGCGATGGACCGCCAGGGACTGCTGCGCGACATCACCGAGATCTTTTCGCGCGAGAGAATCAACGTCACCGCAGCGAACACGCTGACGCGCAACGGTGCGACACGGATGGCGTTCACGCTCGAAGTGAAGAGCCTCCCGGCGCTCGGGCGCGCGCTTGCGCTCGTCCGCGACGTGCGCGGCGTGCTCTCCGCCGGGCGGCGCTGACGGGGCGCGCGCCCTCGCGGCGGCGCGGGCGTTTGCCGAAGTCAGCCGGCGAGCAACGCCCTCGCCATCCCGAACACGCCGCAGGCGAGTATCACGGGAATGACGCCGGCCTTGAGGCGGAAGAGCGCCAGCGCGGCGACAACACCGATTCCGAGCGCGAGCGGATCGAACGCGCCGATGAATGCTCCGGCAATCCAGCCTTTCGGCCAGAACACGTGCCAGGCGAAGAAGACCGCTAGGTTGACGATCACCCCCACCAGGGCCGCGGTGATTCCGGTGAGCGGGGCCGTGAACCGTATCTGTCCGTGCGTCGTCTCGACGAGCGGGCCGCCGGACAGGATGAAGAGAAAGCTCGGCAGGAACGTGAAGTAGGTCGCGACGCAGGCGCCCGCGATGCCCGCGGCAGCAAGAGCACTCGGGCCGAAAGCCGCTTTCGTCCATGCACCGACGAACCCCACGAACGCGACGACCATGATCAGAGGACCGGGCGTCGTCTCGCCGAGCGCGAGACCGTCGATCATCTGCGGCGCGGTCAGCCATCCGTAATTGTCGACGGCGCCCTGATAGACGTAGGGCAGCACCGCGTACGCGCCACCGAAGGTCAGGAACGCTGCTTTGGTGAAGAACGTTCCCATCTGCACGAGGGTCCCGTCCATGCCGTGCGTGCCGACGAGCGCCGCGAGCGCGGCCGCCCACAACGCGACGCACACCGCGACGACCCGCGCGAGACGAGCCGCGCGGAATCGCGCATGCGGCGGCGTCGGCGTGTCGTCGTCGATGACGGCAGGCGCGTGTGCGCCGCCATCTTCGCGGTGCCCGCCGCCGCCTGCGAATGCCCGCGGCGCGATCCGGCCGCCGAAATGGCCGACGGTCCCCGCCGCGATGACGATGGCGGGGAACGGCGCGGCGAACGCGAAGATCGCGACGAACGCCAGTGCGGCGATCACCCACAGCGCGGGATGCTTGAGCGCGCGGGTCCCGATCCTCCACGCTGCATGCAGCACGATCGCGACGACCGCCGGCTTGATCCCGTAGAGGACGCCGGCAACCGCCGCGACGTTGCCGAACGCCATGTACAGCCAGGAAAGCACGATCAGCACGAATAGCGACGGGAGCACGAAGAGCGCGCCCGCGACGACTCCTCCCCATGTCCTGTGCATCAGCCAGCCGATGTACGTTGCGAGCTGCTGTGCTTCGGGGCCGGGAAGGACCATGCAGTAGTTGAGTGCGTGCAGGAAGCGGCGCTCGGAAATCCAGCGCTGCCGGTCGACGAGATCGTGATGCATGATCGCGATCTGCCCGGCCGGTCCGCCGAAGCTCACGAAGCCGAGCTTCAGCCAGTAGCGGAACGCCTCTGCTCGCGTGGGAGTGGATGGTGCCGGCACGACGCGCGCGCCTGCCGCAGCGGCGGCGCTCGTGGCGGGCTCGCGCGCCTGCGTGCCGCTCGGCTTGGATTCCCTCGTAGGGCTCACGTGGTCTCGATGCCGTGCGTTTCGCGGTAGCACGCGTAAAGGGAGTCGTAGACGAGCATCCCCCACCTCAGCGTCTCGTGATCGTCGGCGAAGATCGCCGAGAGTCCGCGCGAGACGGTAAGCAGTCCGGGCGCTTCCGGCGCAATCTCCGGCATGCCGGTATCGGCGCCGCGGACGATCGTTGCCAGCGCGGCGAGCGCCGGATCGCGGAGATCGTGCAGGCGAACGAACGCGTCGAAGCTGCATTCGTGGCCTCTGTGCGTGTATCGGACGTCCGGAACGTCGAACGGCTCGGCATCGTGCGCACTGGCGAAAGCCCGCACTTCCTCGGTCGGCACGTAGAAGAACTCCGCCGCCGGGTCGATGAAGCGGCGGACGAGCCACGGGCACGCGATCCGATCGATCTTCGGCCGCTCGCGGGTGACCCACCGCGTCGGCGAGGCGAGCGAGCGCGTCGGGAATCCTTCGACTTTCCATTGTTCGATGCCGCCCGCAACGTAGCGCGCATCGAGGCCTCGCGCGCGCAATGCCGATGCCGCGTTCTGGCTGACCTCGTGGCCGCGGACGCAATAGACGACGACGCTCCGCCACGGCTCGAGCGTGGACGCCCAGGCTTCGAGCGCTTCTGGCGGACGCCGGACCGCTCCCGGGATCACACGAGGATTGTCGTCGAATGCGGGCTGCCGTCGCACGTCGACGAGTGCGACCGGCGGAAAGTCAGCCAGCCGACTCTTCAATTCAAAGGGGGTGATGGCCGGATCCATAAGTTCGATGCCTCCTCGCTGCGCATGCAGCAACGAAGCAGACCTTGGATGGCGCGAGGCCAGCGATGCAGCGGGGCGTCTGCGGGAGCCCTCGGCCGATGTTACGGGCGCTGCGCTCGGGGTGTCAATGCGTCAGCGGCGTCAAACCAGCCCTTCGAGGAGCTGGACGTCGACCTCCTCGCCGGCGGCGCAGTTGCCACTCTCGACGGGCAGCACGATGAAGCAATTCGCCTGCGACATCGACGACAGGATCCCCGACCCTTGATCGCCGGTCGGCCGCACGGTGAAGCCGCCGCCGCCGTCGGACGAGAGGATGCCGCGCTGGAATTCCATTCGACCCGGGAGCTTGCGAATGGGCGCGCCGAGCTTCACCCTGAACGTCGGCATCGGCGCGACGTCGCGCCGCCCCTGAAGGACGAAGAGCGCGTCGCGGACGAATTCGTAGAACGTGACCATCACCGCGACCGGATTCCCCGGCAAGCCGAAGAAGTGCGCGCCGCCGATCCGACCGTAGGCGAGCGGGCGACCGGGCTTCATCGCGATCTTCCAGAACAGCACCTCGCCGAGCTTCGCGAGCTGCTCCTTCACGTAGTCGGCTTCGCCGACCGACACTCCGCCGGACGTGATCACGACGTCGGCGGCTGCCGCCGCGTCGGCGAATGCGCGCTCGATGGCTTCCGGCAGGTCGGCGACGACGCCCATGTCGAGGACGTCGCAGTTGAGGCGCGTCAGCATTCCGTAAATCGTGTAGCGGTTGCTGTCGTAGACCTCTCCGGGCGCGAGCGGCGTACCGATCGACTTCAGCTCGTCGCCGGTCGAGAAGAACGCAACACGCAGCTTCCGGTACACGGCGACTTCGCCGATGCCGAGAGAGGCGAGCATCCCGAGCTCCGCGGGACGCACGAGCTGGCCGGCGGCGAACACGCGCTGCCCCGGCGCAAGATCCTCGCCGGCGAAGCGGCGGTTCTGTCCGGCCTTCGCGATCGCGCCGGCGGCCACGCGCACGCGGCCCGCTTCCTCGCTCGCGCGCTCCTGCATGACGACGGAGTCGGCGCCGTGCGGCATCACGCCTCCGGTGAAGATCCGCACGCATTGCCCGGGACCGACCGTTACGCCGGACGGCTTGCCGGCGAACGATTCGCCGATGCGGTCGAGCACCGTCTCGCGATCGGCAGCGAGGTCCGCGAAACGCAGCGCGTAGCCGTCCATCGCCGAGTTGTCGTGCGCGGGGACTGCAAGGGGCGAAACGACGTCGGCCGCAAGGATGCGCCCGAGCGCTTGGCGGATCGGAACGCGCTCCGTCGCGGTGACCGGTTCGAGAAACGAGCGGATCAACGCTCGCGCGCGCTCGACCGGCATCGAATTCGGGTCGTAGTCGTCGGCGCAGGACGCCTCGCGCAGCGTTCTCGCTCGAGCCGAAACGTCCATGGATTGGTTGGGGGGTGCGTCGAGTTTCATGTCGATGGCGCCATCGTGCCGGAATTCACGTCTTCGCCGCGGCAGCGAGCTCGGCAGCGGTGTTGATGTTGCGGAACGCTTCGGCTTCGTCGTCGAAGGGAACCTCGGCGACGTCGAGCGCAGCGTACCACGCGTCGATCTTGCGTCCTCCGCGTTCGAGAAAGGCGGCGAGCCCCGGCAGGACATCGCGGCGAACGAGCGCGAACACCGGATGCGGCTGGTCGAAAGTCTTCGCCACCGCGAGCTGCGCATCGCCGGCGACGAGTGCCGTACGAAGTCTGTCGACGAGATCCGGCGGCAGAAACGGGGAGTCGCAGGGCACGGTGACGGCAAGCGCGCGGGTCGCGCGCGTGAGCCCTGCGTGCAGGCCCGCGAGCGGGCCGGCGAATCCGCCGACGCTGTCCGCGACGACGGGATAGCCGAGCGCACGGTAGCGGTCGAGATTCTGATTGGCGTTGACCAGAACGTCGGCGACCTGCGGAGCGAGGCGGCGCAGCACGTGCGCGATCATCGGCTCGCCGGCGAGCTCGACCCAACCCTTGTCGACACCTCCCATCCTGCGTCCCTGGCCGCCCGCCAGCACGATGCCGGTGACGTCCGCATGACGGTGGGTCATCGTGGCGCGGCGGCAGGCTCGGCGCGGAATCGATCGGCGCCCGTGAAGAGCAGGTAATGCTTCCCGGTGGCCCTGCCGATCATCGTCATCCCGACCTTTACGGCGATCTCGTGGCCCATCTGCGTCAGACCGGAGCGCGAAACCAGGAACGGGATCCCCATCTGCGCCGCCTTGATCACCATCTCGGAGGTGAGCCTGCCGGTCGTGTAGAAGACCTTGTCGCCGCCGTCGATCCGGTCGAGCCACATCTGCCCGGCGATCGCATCGACCGCGTTGTGGCGCCCGACGTCCTCGACGAAGCTGAGGATCTCCGAGTGCCCGGGCTCGTTCGTCGCGAGCGCACAGCCGTGCACGGCGCCGGCCTGCTTGTAGATCGTTTCGTGCAGGCGGACGCGGTCGAGCAGCGCATAGAGCGTTGCCTGAGTGAGCGTCGCCTCCTTCGGCAGCCGCACGTCGTCGATCTCGGCCATCAGGTCCCCGAACACGGTTCCCTGGCCGCAGCCGCTCGTCGTCGTGCGCTTCTTCGTTTTCGCGGCGAGGTCTTTCAGGCCGTGCCGCGTCTTGACGACGACCGCGGCCACATCCCAATCGACCTGAACCGAAGCGATATCTTCGATCCGCTCGATGAGCCGCTGATTGCGCAGGTACCCGATCGCCAGCGCCTCGGGCGCCGCGCCGAGCGTCATCAACGTGAGGAGCTCGTGCCTGTCGACGTAGAGCGTGAGCGGATGCTCGCCGGCGATCGCGGTTTCGCGCAGCGCGCCCGTCTCGTCGCGCGCCGAAACAGTGAACGTCGCCGGCCGCGCGGCGTGGGTGAGCACCGGGCGGTAGGGCGTATTCGGGGCATTCATCGGCCGGAGTCGGTCAGCCGCCGATATAGCTCATCTCGACTTTCGGCAGGCGGACGGTGTTCGCGCTGCGGATCTCCGAATAGCGATCGACGCGGACCTTCCACACGGCCGCGATCGCATTTCCGATCTGCGCGTCGGCGAAGCCGCCGCGCAGCAGCGCGCGCAGGTCGTGGCCCGCGGTGGCGAACAGGCAGGTGTAGAGCTTGCCGTCGGTCGATAGCCGGGCGCGCGTGCAGTCGCGGCAGAACGCCTGCGTCACCGAGGCGATCACGCCGATCTCGCCGCTGCCGTCGCGGTACTTCCAGCGCTGCGCGACCTCGCCGCCGTAGTTCCGGTCGGCATTCTCGAGCGGCAGCTCGGCGTCGATCGCGCGCACGACCTCCGCCGCGGGGACGACGTCGTCCATCCGCCAGCCGTTCGTCGCACCGACATCCATGTACTCGATGAAGCGCACGATGTGGCCGGTGCCCCTGAAATGGCGCGCCATCGGCACGACCGACGAGTCGTTGGTGCCGCGCTTTACCACCATGTTGATCTTGATCGGTGCGAGGCCCGCTGCCGCCGCGGCATCGATTCCCTCGAGCACCTTCGCAACCGGAAAATCGACGTCGTTCATCGCGCGAAACGTCGCGTCGTCGAGCGAGTCGAGGCTGACCGTCACGCGCTTGAGGCCCGCGGCGGCGAGGCTCCTGGCCTTCTTCGCGAGCAGCGCGCCGTTGGTCGTCAGCGTGAGGTCGACGTCGCCGAGCTTCGCGAGCATCTCGACGAGCCGCTCGACGTTCCGGCGCAGCAGCGGCTCGCCGCCGGTGAGGCGGATCTTCTGCACGCCGCGCTCGACGAAGATCCGGGCGACGCGCGCGATCTCTTCGAAGGAGAGGATCTCGGCGTGCGGAAGGAACGCGAAATTCGCGTCGAAGACATCCTTCGGCATGCAGTAGACGCAGCGGAAATTGCAGCGGTCGGTCACCGAGATCCGCAGGTCGCGCAACGGCCGCCCGAGCGTGTCGCCGACCGGACTCGCGCGTGCAGTCTCGTCGTCCGCCGCTGCGTCGAGCAGAGCGTCCAGATCGCCGCGCGCTTTCGGGCGAGGCGCCTTGCGTAGATCGGCTATCGGGATGATCGTCGCCATGCCTTTGGAATCGATCCGCACCGAGGGGGTGGTGGCGTTGGACGCCTGATCTTAGCAGACGCGCAAAACGCTGGTGTATGATCGGCCGCGGCGGCCCGTCGCCTGGCGTATCGCTTTCGTTGCGTCGATTTTGCAATGGCCATGTCCCCTGCACGGTTTCCAGTCTCCGTCGTCGTCGTGTGCACGCCGCTCGCCAACCGCTGGCAGAGCGAACGCTGGGAGCCCGTTGCGGTCGAAACGGCGCAGGAAGATTCGATCGCGGCAGTGGCGGCGGCCGTGCCGCTCGATGTCGCGGGAAAGCGCTGGCGTTTCGACGGATATGCGATCGAGCTGCACCGGTCGGAAGGCGAAGGCTACTACCTCAATGCGACGGCTCCCGAGCCGAAGGTCTTCGTCATGTGGCGTCCCCTCGAGGGCGCTCCTGGCGATCCGGCGCAACCGCCGATTCGCCCCGAAGTCGTCACTGTCAGCTACAACGAGGCGGCGCGGCTCATGGACGGGGGCGAGCGTGTCGACGGCGTGCCGATGCCGGCAGAGATCCGCGAATGGATGACGCCTTTCGTCGCCGAGCACTACAAGCCCGAGCCGCGGCGAAAGCTGCGACGCAACGATCCGTTCGCCGATCGGGATGCAGCCGACGCGTCGCGGCGGTGACTGCAATCGTCGATGTGAACGGGGCGAGCGGTGACCGCTGACGATCCGGCATCGCGCGGCTTCTCGCTGAAGCGCTGGGCGGAGCGCAAGCTCGAGGCGTCGCGCGCGGCTTCCGCGAAGCCGCCCGCGGCTCCGGCCTCCGCGCTCATGGATCCCGCGCCCGCGGTGACGGCGTCTCCACCATCGCCGACATCGCCGGCGGCGGCGGACGGTGCGGCCGCCCGGGAGAGTGCGCTGGCGCTGCCCGCCGTCGAATCGCTGACGATCGACTCGGATTTCAGCGTGTTCCTCGGCCCCAAGGTCGACCCGGCGGTCAAGCTCTCCGCGCTGAGGAAGCTCTTTCGTGATTCGCGCTTCAACGTGATGGACGGCCTCGACGTCTACATCGACGATTACTCGATCGCCGATCCGCTCGAACCCGAGCTCGCGCGCAAGCTCGCGCACGCCCGCTATGTCTTCGATCCGCCGCGCACGCGCGTCAACGCGTCGGGGATCGTCGAAGACATCACCGACGCCGAAGCGCCGATCGGCGAGAACGCATCGGCGACCGATGCAACCGTCGCGGCAGCGGCGAGCCTGCCCGAAGGTGCGATGCCCCCGACGGCGGCAGCCCCGACGCAGCCGACGGGCGCACCGGAAGCTGCGCCGGCAGGGACTACGCGACCGAACGGCGCCTCCGATAGCGCCTCCTCGACGATCGAGGGCAGGCTGCACGAAGGGTCCGAACCGGCGCGCCGATGAGTCTCGACGGCGTCAGCCTCCACCTCTGCTCGTGCAACGCAACGATGCCCCTCGATCGGGACGCGCTCGCGCGCGCGCTCGAGCTCTCTGGCACGCCGGGCGTGCGCTCGATGCTTTGCCAGAAGGAACTCGCCGCGTTCGCGGGCGCTGCCGTCGGCGACGTGGTCGTCGCTTGCACGCAGGAGGCGAAGCTCTTCGGCGACGTCGCGGAGGAGGGCAAGCGCGCGCAGACGATCCGCTTCGTGAATATCCGCGAAACGGCGGGATGGTCGGCCGAAGCCAGGGCTGCGACACCGAAGATCGCGGCGCTGCTTGCGCTCGCGGGACTGCCCGAGCCGGAGCCGGTGCCTCGCGTCACTTATCGCTCCGAGGGGCAACTGCTGATCGTCGGCCCCGCCGGCGCGGCGCTCTACTGGGCGGAAGCGCTGTCGACGCAACTCGCCGTCACCGTCCTCGTCACGGGTCGCGCATCGGGCGCCGAGCTCCCAGCCGCGCGCACGTACCCGATCTATTCCGGCCGAATCGCCAGGCTCTCGGGATGGCTCGGCGCGTTCGCCGCCGAGTGGACGCAGGAGAATCCGATCGATCTCGACCTTTGCACGCGCTGCAACGCGTGCATCAAGGTCTGCCCGGAGCAGGCGATCGACTGGAGCTACCAGATCGACCTCGAGCGCTGCAAGGCGCACCGGAAGTGCGTGATCGCGTGCGGCGCGACCGCCGCGATCGACTTCGACCGCGAAGCGCACGTGCGCAGCGAGCGCTTCGACCTCGTCCTCGACCTGCAGCGCACGCCCGAGCTGAGGATGCACCAGCCGCCGCAGGGCTACTTCGCGCCCGGGGACGACGTCGCTGCGCAGGCGAAAGCCGCGGGCGAGCTCGCGACGATGATCGGCGCGTTCGAGAAGCCCAAGTACTTCGCGTACAAAGCGTCGATCTGCGCGCATGCGCGCGCGCAAAAGGTCGGCTGCACGCAGTGCATCGACGTGTGCTCGACCTCGGCGATTCGCGCCGACGGCGACGGCGTCTTCGTCGAGCCGCAGCTCTGCATGGGCTGCGGCGCGTGCGCGACGGTCTGCCCGTCGGGCGCGATGAGCCACGCGTATCCGCCCGTCCCGGAGCTCGGACGGCGGCTGCGGCTGCTGCTGTCGACGTTCGCGAAAGCCGGTGGGCGCGACGCGGCGCTGCTGTTTCACGCGGAAGAGGGGCGGGCGGGCATCGCGCGGCTCGCGCGGCGCGGCCGAGGCCTGCCAGCCCGCGTGATCCCGCTCGAGGTCCATCACGTCGCGTCGATCGGCCTCGACGTGTGGCTCGCGGCGCTCGCGCACGGCGCGAGCCAGGTCGCCGTCATGCTTGGCGGCGCGGAGGCTCCGGAGTACCGCGCCGCGCTCGCCGCGCAGATGGGCGTAGCGGACGCGATCGCCCAGGGGCTCGGATACCAGGGCGAGCACTTCCGCCTCTTCGACGGCTCCGACACGATGGCGTTCGAGCAGGCGCTGTGGTCGTGGCAGGCGGCGCTGGGCGTGCGCGCCGCGGCGACATTCGCCTTCAGCGGCGACAAGAGGACGACTGCGGCGCTCGCGATCGAGCACCTCGCTGCCCACGCGCCGGTGCCGCGCCAGGAGATCGCGCTTCCGCCCGCGTCGCCCTACGGCACGATCGCCGTGAATCGCGACGCGTGCACGATGTGCCTCGCGTGTGTCGGCTCGTGCCCCGAAGGCGCGATCCTCGACAATCCGGAGACTCCGCAGCTGCGCTTCATCGAAGCGAAGTGCGTGCAATGCGGAATCTGCGCGAAGACCTGTCCCGAGAATGCGATCGCGCTCGCGCCGAGGCTGAACCTCGCCGCGGCGGCGAAGCGGCCGCGCGTCCTGAACGAGGCCGCGCTCTTCGAGTGCATCGCGTGCGGCAAGCCGATCGGGCCCGAGAAGATGATCGCCAACATGCTGGGAAGGCTCGCGGCGCATTCGATGTTCGCCGATCCGGGCGCGCTCGAGCGGCTCAAGATGTGCGCCGATTGCCGGGTCAAGGACATGATGAAGAACGAGCGCGGGCTCGACATTCGCGATGTCTGAGGAGGCGTCGCCGCTCGCGGTCCGTCTCGAGCCCGAGGACCAGGCGCGCGCGAGCTTCTACGCTCTCCTCGCACGGCTGTTCGGCGGAGCGCCCGATCCCGAGCTGCTGCGCGCGATCGCGGAGGCGGCGCCGCTCGCACCGGCCGAGCCTGCCGGGGAAGGCGATCGCCTTGCCTGCGACCTCGCTCTCGCGTGGGACGCGCTGCGAGCGGCGAGCGCGCGCACCGACGCCGAAGCGCTGCGCGAGGAATACCGGGCGCTGTTCGTCGGCGTCGGGCGCAGCGACGTAAGCCCCTATGCGTCGCACTACCTCGGTCGGCATTCGGGCCGTCCACTTGCGGAAATCCGCGCCGCCTTGGGAGATCTCGGGCTCGCGCGGCGCTCGACAGTCAGCGAATTCGAAGACCACATTGCCGTCGTGTTCGAGGCGATGCGCATGCTCGTTGCCGGTGATGGCGAGCGCCTGCCGAGCGAGATCGCCGATCAGCGCAAGTTTTTTGAACGTTATCTGGTGTCGTGGGTCGCGGATTGCTGCGCCGCAATAGATCATTCTTCTGTTGCGAACTACTGGCGGCACGTTGCACAATTCGCTCGTTGTTTCGTGGGGGTCGAGACGGCTGCGTTCGCCCTTGGCTGATCCCTGCTTCATCACGCATTTTGCGGAGGCTCGCATGCGAAACGCCAAGTCTCTCGAAAATTCCGCAGCGTCCTACGCGGCGCAGAAGTCCACCGATCCCGCACGTCGCCGCTTCCTTTTCACGCTGGGCGTGAGCGGCGCGGGCGCGGCGGCAGCGGCGTCCGGCGCCTTGCAGGCGGCGCCACCGCCGGAAAGCGCGCCCGCGGGCGACGACGGCGCGTACCGCGAATCGGAGCACGTTCGCGATTACTACCGCACGACCCGAATCTAGGTCTCCAGGAGGAGGAAGGATCATGCTGCTCACCAGGACGAGCGAGTCTGTCGCTGCAGCCGGTCCGCGTCTTCGCCGTCTCGCCGGGGCTCCGCTCCCGACGCTCGATCGGCGTACGTTTCTGAAGCGCTCCGGCCTGGTTGCCGGCGCGGGGGCTTTCGCAAGCCAGCTGCCCTATGGCGCGATCGGGAAGGCGTCGGCGCAAAGCGAGGCGAAGAAGCCCGAGGTCAAGCGCACCGTGTGCACCCACTGCTCGGTCGGTTGCTCGGTCGACGCGATCGTCGAAAACGGCGTGTGGACGAGGCAGGAGCCGGTCTTCGATTCGCCGCTCAACCTCGGCGCGCACTGCGCGAAGGGCGCGTCCGTTCGCGAGCACGGAATGCACGAGCATTCGATGCGTGTCAAGAGTCCGATGAAGCTCGTCAACGGCAAGTGGCAGCAGATCTCGTGGGAAACCGCGATCGCCGAGGTCGGCGACAAGCTCGCCGCGATCCGGAAGGAGTCGGGGCCCGACGCCGTGTTCTGGGTCGGAAGCTCCAAGCACAACAACGAGCAGTCGTACCTGCTGCGCAAGTTCGTGTCGTTCTTCGGCACGAACAACTGCGACCACCAGGCGCGGATCTGCCACTCGACAACCGTCGCCGGCGTAGCCAACACGTGGGGCTACGGCGCGATGACCAATTCGTACAACGACATGCAGAACACGAAGTGCGCGCTCTACATCGGCAGCAATGCCGCCGAAGCGCATCCCGTGTCGATGCTGCACATGCTGCATGCGAAGGAAACCGGAGCGAAGATGATCGTCGTCGATCCGCGCTTCACGCGGACCGCCGCCAAAGCCGACGAATACGTGCGCCTGCGCTCGGGCACCGACATCCCATTCGTGTTCGGCATGCTCTATCACATCTTCAAGAACGGCTGGGAGGACAAGCAGTACCTGCACGACCGCGTCTACGGGATGGACAAGATCAAAGAAGAGGTGATGGCCAAGTGGACGCCGGACAAGGTCGAGGAGGTATGCGGCGTGCCCGAGGCGCAGGTCTACAGGGTCGCGGAGGCGATGGCGAAGAACCGCCCGTCGACGGTCGTCTGGTGCATGGGGCAGACGCAGCACACGATCGGCAACGCGATCGTACGCGCCTCCTGCATCCTGCAGCTCGCGCTCGGCAATGTCGGCGTCTCCGGTGGCGGCACCAACATCTTCCGCGGCCACGACAACGTGCAGGGCGCGACCGACGTCGGCCCGAACCCCGATTCGCTGCCGGGCTACTACGGCCTCGCGACCGGCTCGTGGAAGCACTGGGCCGCGGTCTGGGGCGTCGACTACGAGTGGATCAAGAAGCAGTATGCGTCGCAGGCAATGATGGAAAAGTCGGGGATGACGGTGTCGCGCTGGATCGATGGCGTCACCGAGAAGAACGAGCTGATCGACCAGGATTCGAACCTGCGCGCGATGGTGTTCTGGGGCCACGCCCCGAACAGCCAGACGCGCGGCAAGGAGATGGTCGAGGCGATGAAGAAGCTCGACCTCCTCGTCATCATCGACCCGTATCCGTCGGCGACCGCATCGATGTTCGCGATGGTGCGCAAGGACGGCGCGTATCTCTTGCCCGCGTGCACGCAGTTCGAGACGTCCGGATCGGTCACCGCGTCGAACCGCTCTCTGCAGTGGCGCGAGCGCGTGATCACGCCGCTCTTCGAATCGCAGACCGATCACGCGATCATGCTCGCGTTCGCGAAGAAGTGGGGCTGGGACAAGGAGTTCACGAAGAACTACAAGATTGTCAAGCCCGATCCGAACAAGTTCGACGAGCCCGAGATCGAGTCGATCCTGCGCGAGATCAACAAGGGCACGTGGACGATCGGATACACAGGCCAGTCGCCGGAGCGGCTGAAGCTCCACATGAAGAACCAGGCCACCTTCGACGTGAGGACGCTGCGCGCGAAGGGCGGGCCGTGCGACGGCGACTACTACGGGCTGCCGTGGCCGTGCTACGGCAATCCGGAGCTGAAGCATCCGGGCTCGCCGAACCTCTACAACACGTCGGTCGCGATGATGGACGGGGGCGGCTGCTTCCGCGCCAACTTCGGTGTCGAGCGCGACGGCGTCAGCCTGCTCGCCGAGGACGGCTCTTACCCCAAGGGCGGCGACCTCACGACCGGGTATCCCGAGCTCGATCATGTGCTGATGAAGAAGCTCGGCATGTGGGACGAGCTGACCGACGAGGAGAAGAAGGCCGCCGAAGGCAAGAACTGGAAGACCGACCTGTCGGGCGGGATGATTCGCGTATTCATGAAAGTGCACGGGAACCATCCCTTCGGCAACGCGAAGGCGCGTGCGATCGTCTGGAACTTCCCCGACGCGATTCCGCTGCACCGCGAGCCGCTGTACTCGCCGCGCCCCGATCTAGTGGCGAAGTATCCGGCGCAGGACGACAAGAAAGCGTTCTGGCGGCTGCCGACGCTGTACAAGACGGTCCAGCAGGAGAACGTCGCGAAGGACGTCGCGAAGAAGTTCCCGCTGGTCCTTACGTCCGGAAGGCTGGTCGAGTATGAGGGCGGCGGCGAGGAGACGCGCTCGAACCCCTGGCTCGCCGAGCTGCAGCAGGTGAACTTCGTCGAGATCAACCCGAAGGACGCCAACGATCGCCAGATTCGCGACGGCGAGTGGGTGTGGGTCAAATCCCCGACCGGCGCGCAGATCAAGGTCCAGGCGATGGTCACCGATCGGGTCGGACCGGGAACGACGTTCATTCCGTTCCACTTCTCGGGCTGGTGGCAGGGAAGGGACATGCTCGAGTTCTACCCCGAGGGCGCGCATCCGATCGTCCGCGGCGAGGCCGTGAACACCGCGACGACGTACGGCTACGACGCGGTGACGATGATGCAGGAGACGAAGACGACGCTCTGCCAGGTCGAGAGGTTCGCCTGAAAATGAACTGCCCCGATGCTCACCTCGTTTTGCTGCCCTTCGAGGGGGCAGGCGGCGCCCCTTGGGTGGCCGCGCACGCGCTGAGCAAGGGATAGGAGGCAACGATGGCCCGAATGAAGTTTCTCTGCGACGCCGAGCGCTGCATCGAGTGCAACGGCTGCGTCACCGCGTGCAAGCAGGAGCACGACATTCCGTGGGGCGTGAACCGCCGTCGCGTGGTGACGATCAACGACGGGGTCCCCGGCGAGCGGTCGATCTCGGTGGCCTGCATGCATTGCTCGGACGCGCCGTGCATGGCCGTCTGCCCGGTCGACTGCTTCTACCGTACCGACGACGGCGTGGTGCTGCACGACAAGGACCTTTGCATCGGCTGCGGCTACTGCTTCTACGCGTGCCCGTTCGGCGCGCCGCAGTTTCCGCAGGCGGGCGCGTTCGGTGTGCGCGGCAAGATGGACAAATGCACGTTCTGCGCCGGCGGGCCGGAGCCTAACAACTCCGAAGCCGAGTTCAAGAAGTACGGCCGCAATCGCCTGGCCGAAGGCAAGCTTCCGGCTTGTGCCGAAATGTGCTCGACCAAGGCGCTGATCGGCGGGGACGGCGACGTGCTCGCCGAGATCTATCGGACGCGCGTCACCCATCGCGGTCGCGGCAGCGACGTCTGGGGCTGGGCGACCGCCTACGGGCGGCCCGATCAGCCGAAGCAGCAACCCGGGGCAACGCCCGGAGGGCCCGCGCCTGCGACGCCCCCAGCCGGAGGATCGAAATCGTGATCCGCCGCGCAGTCGTCACGCTTGCGGCAGCGTCGGCGCTCGTCGCTGCGCTGACGGGATGCGGCGAGAGCCCGCAGGTCGTTCAATACAAGCAGGGCAAGTACCAGGGCAAGCCCGACGAGCCCGCGTACGCGACGGCGCCATGGAACGGCAACAAGCAGGAGTGGGAGCAGGCGCTGGCGACCCGCAACCAGAACCAGAACGAATACAAGCGAATTCGCTAGCGGGCCGCGCTGGAGGAATGGTGAGTCGAACGATACTCGGAGCGACCGGAGCGCTCGCCGCCGCGGTCTATCTCGCTGCGACGCTTGCGATCGCCCAATCGCCTGCGGTCAATTCCACGGAAGCGCGCGATGCCCGTGCGCAGCAGCAGCAGCAATCCGCGCAGCCGCTCAACAACCAGCCGGTGTGGAGCGAGGTGCGGTCCGGCGCACCGCAGGTAACCACCGTAAGGGGCCGGGAGACGAACGTGCTGATCCAGCCCGAGGGCCAGACCTGGCGGGCGCTGCGCGTGCCCGTTCTCTTCTGGGGCGGGATCATCGTCGCCACCGCGGTGCTCGGGCTGGCGGTCTTCTACCTCGTGCGCGGCCAGATGGGTGCGGCAAGCAAGCCGGGCGAGCGGATGATCGAGCGCTTCTCGCCGATGGACCGATATGCGCACTGGTTTCTTGCGATCGTGTGGGTCGCGCTCGCGATCACGGGACTCATATTGTCGCTCGGCAAGGCGGTGCTGCTGCCGCTGGTCGGGTACACGCTCTTCTCGTGGCTCGCAACGCTTGCGAAGACGATCCACAACTTCGCCGGGCCGCTGCTCATCATCGGTGTTCCGTGGGTGTTCGTCCGCTACATTCGCGACAACGGCATCGGCATCGAGGATTTTCGCTGGTTCGTCAATATCATCGGCTACTTCACCGGCCACGAGTATGCGTCGGACCGCTTCAACGCGGGCGAGAAGCTCGTCTTCTGGTTCGTCCTCACGTTCGGATCGACGGCGCTGATCGTCACGGGTTTGATTCTGCTTTTCCCGAACTTCGACCAGACGCGCTCGACGATGCAGGTCGCCAACATCCTGCACGCGATCGCCGCGTACCTGTCGATCGCGCTTGCGTGCGTGCACGTGTATCTCGGCACGCTCGGTCTCGAGGGGGCATACCGCGCGATGCGCAGCGGCTACGTCAGCGAATCGTGGGCCGAGCATCATCATCAGCGGTGGTATCGGCGTATCGTCGCCGGCAAGTCCCGGCAGAAATTCGCCGAGCCGGAGGCCAAAGCCGAAACGAAAGAGGCGCGAAGCGTCGATGCGCGGACGCGCCCGGCATGACGCAGCGACCCCCCGGGAGAGGAACGATGACGACGACGCTACGTGCACTGCTCGCCGCTGGAATCGTGGCAGGTTCGTTCGGCCTGGCAGTCGCGAAGCTGCCGCCCGCTCCGCCGATGGACGACAAGGCGAAGGCCGCGGCCGAGGAGAAGAAGGCGAAGGATGCCGCGGCTGCCGAGGCCGCGAAGGCACAGCAGGCGCGAGCCGAAGACCGCGTCGCGGCGCGCTACATCGCCGAGCAGAAGGCGAAAGGCAAGACGATCACTCCGCAGATGGGGCCGACCACGGTTGCAGCCGCGGCTCCGGCTGCGGCAAAGGGGGCCGCGCCGGCCGCGAAAGGCGCCGTGGCGCCGGCCAAGAAATAGCGCGGCGTCGCGCGAATAGCGCTTCTTGGAAGGGTCGTTCGAAAGCGGGGGTGGCTGCCCCCGTTTTCGCTTTGCCGGGCGCGGCTCGCTGCAGCTGGCGCCGGTACGGGAACCGGTATAATCCGCGACTCGCGGAGAGTTGGCCGAGTGGTCGAAGGCGCCTGACTCGAAATCAGGTTTAGGGCAACCTAACGGGGGTTCGAATCCCTCACTCTCCGCCACTAGCTTGCGTTTCGGCGATAGTAATCACTAACCGCCATTTTTCTTATCCGTAATTCCGAGGTTTTTATCCGTAATTCCGCGCTCTAACGGCATTACGCGATCACCGCGCCGGCCTCGGATATAGCCCTCGGTTGTCGTCACGGTAGAGTGTCCGAGCAGCTTTTGGGCGCGCTCAGAGCTTTCCAAATCGGTCGCCGCCTTGGCCCGAAGGTCGCGGAACTGAAATCCGCGCGCAGCTGCGGCTTCCTCGTCCTTACCGGCCTTGGTAAACGCCGCGGCTGCGGCTGCCCGGGCCTTTTCAAATCGCTTGCGGATGCCGGCGTAGGTTAGCGGCTGGCCATGTTCGTTCACGACCAGCGCGAGGCTATGCACGGGAAATGTCGCCTTGCGCGCGGCGATGCGATCGATAACCGTCTTGAGCCCGCCAACAACGGCGATGCGTAGTCGCTTACCCGTCTTCGCTTGTTTGACCTCGAGGTGCCCATCGCGGATATCGGTCTCGCGAAAGGCCGTCGTATCCCCGGGTCGTTGCCCGGTCAGCAGGGCCAGATCCATCGCGTCGCGCGTCATCACATCGGCCGCCTCCCAAACCGCGGCGAACGTGGCGTCGTAAACGTAAACGTTACGCTTTGCTTTCGTGCCTCTGACTCCCGCGCAAGGATTGGGGGCATTGGTCATGCCTTCGCCTCGAGCAAAGTTGAATACCGCGGATAGCAGGGCCTTTTCACGCGTGCCGGATATCGCTGGCCGCCGGCGCATGTAACCCCTGACGTTGGTCGGCGTGATCGCGTCAAGAGGCATTTTGCCGAACACCTTGTCGAGTAACACCAGCTGCGGCCGGTAGCCCTTTTGCGTCTTGGGAGATTTCTGCGGCAGCTCGGTCAGGCGGTATTCGCGGATCGCGTCGGCTAGGGTTGGAGCATCACTATGGACGCGCTCACCGTGCAATTCCGCCCAGCGCTTGAGCGCGTTGACGAGGTTGTCTCCGAGTGCGATATCGTTCTGCCCATAGTAATAGCGTCCCTGCTTCCGGTGCATGCCGGGCGGTAAATCGCGATTCTTGGTTCGAGGGCGACCCATAGGGCAGGTGACTCTAAGCCGGGTCGCCCAGGGCAGCAAAATCGGGTTCTGCGCACACGGGGACCGCGCTCGTATCGTCGGCCAATCGCTTCCTCCAATAAGCGCGGGCGACGCGCGGCTTGCCGAGGTCGGTTACCGCGAACCGCCAGCCATTGCGAGCAAGCCACACCGCCTGGCGTTTCGGTTGCCGGCGCCCAGTCAATTCAGACAATTCGTATTCGGTTAAGTAGTCGCCCATCCCGTCATCCTCGTCTCGATACTGAATCCGATCAACTCCGTCGCTACGCTTGGCGGCAAGTCGGCTGTGTGTCGCGGCCCAATTCCCGGCGCCAGGGAAGTGATTCCACTTCCTAGCCTTCATCTCGTAAGGATGTTGCCTTGCACCGGTCGCAGTGCAAGGCAAGGAAATCGATGGAATCCTCGTCAAGCGGATGAACGTGACTCGCAAGTCACCGCGTGCAGGCTTCAGCTCCATCGAACGTGGCGAGCGTGCCCGCCGCCGACCAGAACGCCGGCCGGGTCCGATATTCTGAATAGGCTCGCATCAGACTTGATGTCCTCGTTCAACAATGAACGAGAAGGCCGGTACCCCGTCGCCGGAGAAGGGGTTCCACGCTACGCTCGCACCTGCCGGCGCAAAGAGGCTCGGTCATCGCACGCGTTGCTCCACGCGAGACGGAAGGGCGCCGCTGCTTGCGAAAGGGGTCCTTGCCGCGCGACGCGCCGCCGAGTCCACGCACGAGGCATGGCCGAAGGCGCACAGGCCGAGCTAAGAAACTTAAGTCGCTGGCGCGACGAGATCGGAATCACTCCCGATCACTTCAAGGCGGGTAACGACCGCAACGCCAATACCGCAGTACTGGACTTCATGCCTTTGCCTGATGACAGGCGGACGTGAAGGCTGTGTGTGCACGATGCTCGCGGAAGACGGCTTGAGTATTCCACTACGACCGCGCTACTTCAAGGTTTGCCGCGACGAAATGGATCGTGCAAGCCGACAAGCCCGCCTTACCCGGGGTTTTTCGTCTTGACCCACACATTCGGGCCAATTCGCTAATGCGGCGCGCTTCGCTCGCTGCCGCCGGGCAACCGCGCGGTCGCCGTGCGCCATCAGCGTTCCGGAAGCTCGCCGCCCGTTGTCCTTTCAGTTGTAACTCAAGCGATAGCTTGGTCAGCCGCCAATGCCGACAGCTCCGTCCAAGTGCAGCGGCGAATGATCACTTCCGAATTTCACAGACTGCCGGTTGCGCACAAGCAGCCGTAGCATAGGACCGCCCGCTTCCCTCGTAAGCGGACACAGATTCCTGCCGCGTCGCGGCGGTCCGGAGAGTAACGCAGGGCCTTCGGCCCGAGCATGGAGCCGGCGGGGGAGCGCGGCTCCCTCAGGACTCCTTGGGATTGTGGAGCGTGGCACTTGCTGGCGCTTGTTTGCCGACGTGCGACCACGACTTGGTGTCAAACGCGAACTCAGCCACGGAGCATGTAGCCATGTCCGTGATCTTTCCTGACAGCCGATGCGCGAGTTCGGTCAGCTCCGGGTTGTGGCCAAACAGCATCACGCGTTTCGCCTTGTCATCGAGTTCGTGAACGACCGCAAGCAGGCCATCCGGCGTGGCCGCATATAGTCGATCTTCCACCACGATGTCCTTACCCCTGTAATCGAGCTTCCTGGCAACGGTTTCTGCCGTGGTCAAGGCTCGCCGCGCGGGACTTGAGAGGATGAGGTCGGGCTTCGCACCGCGTTTGGCCAATTGCTCACCCACTCTCGATGCGTCACGCATTCCGCGCTCGTTCAATGGCCGATCTTTGTCGGGCAACGTCGGGTCATCGCGGCTCGACTTGGCGTGGCGAACGAGAAACAACATCTTCATTGCGCACTCCGTGTGGCCGTTGAAGGGTCATGCCCCTTTGAGTGATTATGCGACTGTTGTCCATGTGAACGCATTGCGTGCAGGTTGAGCACGGAACCCATGGCGCCCACTGCGTGTGGGGCGTTCATTTAGCCCCCTGCGACGTTACGCACTTGTTTGGGCTGTAAGCAGATATGTTCGCTTGGCTAGCGCGTCTCATTGAGCACCACCCTGATCTCCACAGGTTCTCCCTTCTCGTTTGGCGGCTGTTTCCGCCTCGGCTGGCCGGGTTCCTGAAGGGGCTGCTCGCCCGAAAGTGGCTGGTGGGGGCTGTTGCCGTCATGATCGACGAAAGCGTCTCCCCTCTGGAAGTGCTCCTAGTTGAACACAGCTATCGGCCCAAAGGCGCATGGGGTCTGCCCGGGGGGTCCCTTGAGTCGACACCCGGAGATCCTACTAGACCACGCAACGACAGCTCTTCTGACGATGTGATTGAATCCGCATTGCGCCGGGAAATATTTGAAGAACTCGGTATCGAAATTGCTGTGATCGGACTGCTTAGGATCGATGCCATTCCTTATGTTGCCGAAGAACCCGGGCCCTACCGGCTGGACTTCTACTTTCGCTGCGCACCCCGTGACGGATTCGCAGCGTTGCGGCAGAGCCTCGACTCTGAACTAGCGAAACCCTGCTCGCCAGAGATAAAACAAGTGCGCTTCGTGCCTTTGACCGACTTGACCAAGTACGATCTTTTTTCTGCAGATCTTAGATTCTTGACCAAAGACCTTCCTCGCAATGAACCAACTCTCGCAATACCCAAGAATGACTGAGCTGGATGTCGCCTTGCTACACGGACGCAAGTGGCCCGGGGATGGGAAGCGCGATGGCGCTGGTTAGCCTCGCTAGGTATTGGGATCGATTTGAATGACCCCGTTTCAAGCGGAACGTATCGGCGAGTCGGATACGGCCGCCCGATCGCTGGCGCTGAAAGCGGCTCAACGATCCACTGCGGCCCTTCACGGACGGCCGGGTTGGTGTACCTCCGTCAACGGCTCCTCAGTCGGATCGCATCAATGCCGGCGACCGGCCAGAGCGGTCATTGCCTGTCGCGGATCGACCCCCACGACGCCTCCCTCGCATTCGCGTCGGATAGAATGATCGATAACAATCAGGGGAGGTCACTCCGTTATGGGGTCGGCAAGGGATGCTGGAGGCGCTGGGCCCGCTGATCATCCCCGCACGCTTGGTTGGGTCGCCGCCACCGCGCTCGCCATGGGCGGCAGCAACCAAAGCCTCTTCCTGATTGCAGCACTGTTCGCTGGACAGGGCGATATCCCTGGCCAAGGCAGCGCCGCAGTACCGCTGCTGATCATCGGACTCTTGCTCGCGTGGGTTGCCGCGCCAGGATGGACCGAGCTCGTTCTCATGTATCCGAAGCGGGTTGGAGGTATCGCGGCGACCTGCGCGGAGGCGTTTCGTCCCTACAACCCGGTACTGGCCAACCTCACCGGCGTTTGCTATTGGTGGGGCTGGGTACCGACCTGCGGCTTGACCGCGATCTTTTCAGGCGCGGCGATCCACGAATGGTATCTACCCGACGTACCCGTCACGGTCATATCGTGCGCGCTGGTTCTGTTCTTCGCCGCGGTCAACCTGTGCGGTGTGAAATGGGCCGGAAGACTCGCAATTCCAATCGCGACGGCATCGGGGCTGCTTGCGCTCATCTCCGCGCTTGCGCCGATCGCCGCCGGGGAGGTGGATTGGCAACAGGCGACGTCGTTCCACCTGACAGTGCCATTCGAAGGGTGGTTCGGTGAGCTGACCGGTTTCATGGCGGGGCTCTACCTGATCGGCTTCGCGGCGCCGGCCTTCGAGGCCGCCGTCTGCCATGTCGGCGAAATGAGCAACCCCAACAGGAATGTGCCGCGTGCGATGTTCGCCAGCGCCGCGATGGCGTCGCTCTATTTCATCGTGCTGCCGATTGTCTGGCTTGGCGTGCTCGGTCCCGCGCAGCTCGGCAACGATCTCATGCTGATCCTGGGGCCGACGTTCGCGCCCGTCTTCGGAAGCTTCGCCAAGGCGGCCGCCATCTGGTTCATGATGTTCAACATGTTCCACGGGACGTTGCAGCCACTCGCGGGTGCGACGCGGACGATCTCGCAGCTCGCCGAGGACGGATTGCTGCCGCGGGCGCTCATGAAGAGGTCGCGCACCGACGCGCCTTGGGTGTCGACCTGCCTGACGGCCGGAATGGCTGTCTTCTTCCTGCTGCTTGGGGACCCGATCTGGCTCGTTGCGGCTGCGAACTTCACTTATCTCATCGGCATTTGTCTTCCCAATGTGGCGGTTTGGCTTCTGCGACGCAACCAGCCGGAGGGGCTGCGCCCCTATCGTGCCCCGCGGGGGATGATCGTTGCGGGACTGGCGGCGGCCGCAATCTGGATCGTTACCGCGGTGCTCGGCTTCCAGCAGTTCGGGATGACGACCGTGCTGGTTGGCGTTCTGTTCGCGTATTCGGGATCGGTGCTGTACGCATGGCGACGGTTCAGCGATCGGCGGCGCGAGGGATTGCCCGGTGTAGCCAATACCCTGCACATCAAGCTGACGGGTGCGATGCTCCTGGTGCTCGCTTTTGACGGCGCAGGCTACCTGCTAGCGGTAACGAGCCTTCCTCACCAAAGCAGCGCGCTGGTCAGCATCCTCGAGGACATTTTCGTCGCCGTCGCAATCTTGAGCATCAGCGTCGGCCTCGTATTGCCGGGGATTCTGGCTCACGCCATGGTGCAGGTGTCGGAGGCGGCCACCGCCATGTCGAAAGGGGCCATGGCGAGCTTCTCCAACGCGTTACTCGCATTGGGACGTGGCGACCTCGACGCCGCGCACGCTCGCGTCGATGTAGTACCTGTACGCGTGCATTCGGGCGACGAAGTCGGCGCCATGGCAGCGAGCGTCAATGTGCTCCAGGAGGACATCGCACGCGCCGCGGGAAGCCTGGATCGCGCGCGCGAGGAGTTGCGTGTGGCGCGTCACGATGCGCTTACCGGACTTATTACGCGCCGGGAGTTCGAGCGCCGACTCGATGCCGCGCTGGCAAAAACACGTGCTGGCCACCGCTGGTACGCGCTGCTGTATCTTGATCTCGATCATTTCAAGGTCGTCAACGATACGTGCGGCCATGCGGCGGGCGACGAACTGCTCCGGCAAATCACCGGCGTGCTGCGGGCGATCGTTCGCAACCGCGACAGTGTCGCGCGTCTTGGGGGAGACGAGTTCGCGATGCTCCTAGACGACTGCCCACCGCAATCCGCGGAGCGTATTGCGCAGGACCTGCTTGAGGCCGTTCAGGGTTTCAGTTTCGCATCGGGCGAAAACATCTTCAAGATTGGTTGCAGCATCGGCCTCGTCACGTTTTGCGACAGCAGTGTTGGATTGCTCGAGTTGATGCGCACATCCGATGACGCCTGCTACATCGCAAAGAAGAAGGGACGCAATCGCGTGCAAATCTATCAGCCAGCGGATACTGAGGTCGCCGCGCGGCAGGGTGAGCTCGATTGGGTCGGACGACTGCGGCTCGCGCTGCATGAACGCCGGTTTTGTCTGTACGCGCAGGAAATCGTTGTCGTTTCGGCGACTCGACAACGCGAGCGTCGCCAGGAATTGCTGGTGCGCATGGTTGACGAAGAAGGTGGGCTCGTGAATCCCATGGCGTTCATCCCCGTCGCGGAGCGCTACAACCTCATGCCGGCGATAGATCGACTCGTCATCGCGACCAGTTTCGAGGAAATTGCGAGCATCATCTCGCGGGAAGGCCCGGTCGAGCCGCATCGATGGGCCATCAACCTGTCTGGGGCATCGCTGGGCGAAGATGATTTTCTACGATTCGTCCGTACGCAATTCGAGACGGTCGGCGTTCCCTACGCGGCGATCTGCTTCGAGATCACCGAAACAGCTGCCATCGCGAGTTTCGCGAGGGCAACGCAGTTCATCCACGAGCTGAAGATGCTCGGCTGTGGCTTTGCCTTGGATGATTTCGGCAGCGGCTTGTCGTCGTTCGGCTACCTGAAGCATTTGCCCGTTGCTTATTTGAAGATCGACGGCGTGTTCGTCCGCGATATCGCGGACGATCCGGTCGATCGTGCGATGGTCGAGGCAATCAACAAGGTCGGCCAAATCATGGGAATCAGAACGATTGCGGAGTCCGTGGAAAACGCGGAAACACTTGCCATCCTGCGGGCGATCGGCGTCGACTACGCCCAAGGCTTCGGCATTTCCCGACCGCAAGTGTTCATCATGCCGCAACCTTCCGATCTCGGTGTCACGTACGAACGTACAGTCAACATTGGACGGGCGTGAATGCGGCCTTCAGTTGTGTTGCCTAACCGGGGTTGGGTGCTGCCGTGCCCGCGCCTACAGCGTTCGCGCCTCATAGCGGACACTCGCAACGCTTTGGGCTTTCGGTTGCGAGTCCCGGCACGAAAACCTGCCTGTTGAAAGTGGCTCACCGCGACGCCTACCTTTTTTCCTGCTTCGAGCGCCACGCGCGTGCGCCCGTGACGGCCACGGTCCGTTGGGCCCGCCG
The DNA here is from genome assembly GCA_035541655.1 of Casimicrobiaceae bacterium. Classification (GTDB taxonomy): domain Bacteria; phylum Pseudomonadota; class Gammaproteobacteria; order Burkholderiales; family Casimicrobiaceae; genus CAIWHR01. The sequence continues at coordinate 36,326 of DATKMY010000126.1, forward strand.
CGGCCGAACTGGCGCCGGCGGCGCGGTGATCCTCAACGCGCGCCTGCGATCCGGCAATTACCACCCACACCGATCCGGCAACTTGCTCTGCGCTGTCGGGACGCTTCGATTCGCGCCGGTTTGGCTATGCCAACGAAATATGGTCGCACTGCAGGCGCACTCCATTGCGACCACAGTGCGACTTGACCCTTTCCCCAACCAGCCCAGCACTGTCGAACGCGTACCGGGGTCGCACTCCAGGGGGATGCGACCATCCTGAACATCGCCCGATCTCAATCGGAATAGAACCCGAGGGAATCACATCCCCCGCCACTGTCAAGCCTGGCGCGGCGTTGCGTGGCATTGCGGCCGCGAAGGAAACCTGTTCGGGCACCAATTAGGACGAATCTTGTTTGTCAAGCCGACTTTGCCGCGTCACTCTTGACGCGTTCATCGCGCTCGCTATACTCATGACGCTGCTTGTTCCTGTTCATCGCGAACAGATCTCGGAGATGAACACCGAGCGTTGCGGGCGTTAACCGCCTCACGCAGTGCCGGGCCTTAGAGCCCGTATCTCAAGGTCGCGGTAGCGGCCTTTGCCACCGATCCACGAATCGCCGCCTTTAGAGCGCGATTCGCATCAGCGATGGGCCAGACCCTTCGCTGCATCGACCTGATCGATGCCGACCTTTGCTTCTCGAAGTTGTTTCTTCCTGCGTACGAGTGATGCGCTCGATGTGAGCGCTCGGCGTGGCGTCGCGTTGCCCTTGAGGCTTCGCACCCACCGCTAAGTACGCGAACGATCAGACGGCCTGGTGGCAGGGCCGAGGATGCGATCGTGGAAGAGACATCCCCTACAGA
>DATKMY010000127.1:0-21164 GCA_035541655.1 Casimicrobiaceae bacterium
GCGTTCAGGCTGCCGGCGTCGCCGCCGTTGTTGCCGGCCGGAGTGCTGAGAGGTTGGTTGAGGGCGGGCAGTGAGCCGTTGTTGTTGAACTTGGCCGAGAAATTGACCAGGTCGACCCCGCCCGAGAGCTGGCTCTTGGTCATCTTCGACATCGCGGCGGCGTTCGCCCACATCCCCGATGCGTCCTCGGCGGCAGCCGCGCCGCCTGCAAAGGCATTGCCGAGCCCGCTGCCGGAGGTTTCCTGCAGCGCGAATCCCGCGGGGTAGGCGTAGCCGGCGGTCAGTGCCAGCGCGATTCCGGCGAGCGCAGTGGCGATCCGTGTGCGTTGGAACGGGGTTGTCATCGCTGATCTCCTCGGGTTGGCTGTTCTTGACGCAAGTTCGGGGAAGCGCGGCGGCTTTCTTCGGGGCTCGTTCAGAACGTCCCCGCCTCGACATCGGGAATAGGCGCGCAAACGAATCTGCGGCGACTATACACCCGGGTAGGGCCGCGCCGAGCGCTCGCCGCGAGAGCTCGCTCCTGCTCCGCATCCGGGTTGTTGTTTTTGGGCAAACACCCCCTCGAGGATCACTTCGCGCGCAACTCGCGCGGCCGTCGGTCGGCGCCTACCGCAACGTACGTGAGGGAGGCCTCGGTGACCTTGACGCAGATCACATCGCTCGGATTGCGCTGGGCAAAAACTTCGACGGCGACGGTGATCGACGTGCGACCGATCCGGGTGATCTTCGCGTAGAAGCTCACGACGTCGCCGACCATCACCGGCTGCTTGAAGGCGAACGAATTGACCGCAACCGTCGCCACGCGGCCGCGGGCGAATGCCGCGGCGGGAATGGAGCCGGCGATGTCGACCTGCGCCATCACCCAGCCGCCGAAGATGTCGCCGTGCTGGTTGACGTCGGCGGGCATCGGCACCACCCGGTAGACCGGCTCGCGGTCGGGGAGACTGACGGTCGCCTCGGTCATAGCGAGTCCTCCGCAGCCTTACGCCGCGACCTTCGTCTTCGCTTCGTCGCGCAACTCGCGCCGCAGGATCTTGCCGACATTGGTCTTGGGAAGCTCGGTGCGAAACTCGACCTCGCGCGGAACCTTGTATCCGGTGAGCTGCGTGCGGCAGAACGCGAGCAGCGCGTCGGCAGTGAGGCTCGGATCGCGCTTCACGACGAAGAGCTTCACCGCTTCGCCCGACTTCTCGTCCGGGATGCCGACCGCCGCGCACTCGAGCACACCCGGGTGCATCGCGACGACCGCCTCGATCTCGTTCGGATACACGTTGAATCCCGAGACGAGGATCATGTCCTTCTTGCGGTCGACGATCTTCACATAGCCCTTTTCGTCCATCACGCCGATGTCGCCGGTCATGAAGAATCCGTCCGGCGTCATGACTTTCGCCGTCTCGTCGGGGCGATTCCAGTAGCCGGCCATCACCTGCGGGCCGCGGACGCAGATCTCGCCCGGCTCGCCGAGCGGAACGTCCTTGCCGGCGTCGTCGCGCAGCACGACCTCGGTCGACGATATCGGCAGGCCGATCGTGCCGTTGTAGGCCGGGATGTCGAGCGGATTGATGAGCGCGGCGGGTGAGGTCTCGGTCAGCCCGTAGGCTTCGACCAGCGTGCAGCCGGTCACCTTCTTCCATTTGACGGCAACGGCCTCCTGCACCGCCATTCCGCCGCCGAGGGTCATCCGCAGCGTCCCGAAGTCGAGCCTGGCGAACTCGGGGTTGTTGCAGAGCGCATTGAACAGCGTGTTGACGCCGGTGAACGCCGTGAATCGGTGGCGCTGCATCTCCTTGACGAAGCCGGGGATGTCGCGGGGATTCGGGATGAGAATGTTCTGGCCGCCCAGAGTCATGAACGTGAGGCAGTTCGCGGTGAGCGAGAAGATGTGATAGAGCGGCAGCGGGGTGATGATCACTTCGCGCTTGTCGCCGAGGAACGGGCGGATCCACGCGCGCGCCTGCAGCAGGTTCGCGACGATGTTGCGGTGGAGCAGGATGGCGCCCTTCGCGACGCCCGTCGTGCCGCCGGTGTACTGCAGGAACGCGATGTCCTCGTGACCGATCCCGATCCGCTCGAGCGTGCGCCGCCGTCCGTCGGCGAGCGCGTCGGACAGCTTGATCGAGCCGGGAAGGCTCCACTTCGGAACCATCTTCTTGATGTGGCGGATAGCCATATCGACGGCGATTCCCCGGAAGCCCAGCAGCTCGCCGACGCTCGTTACGATGACGCGCCGCAGCTTCGTCTTGGCGACGACCTCCTGCACCGTGTGCGCGAAGTTCTCGACGACGACGAGCATCTCGGCGCCGGAGTCGACGAGCTGGTGCTCGAGCTCGCGTGCCGTGTAGAGGGGATTGACGTTCACGACCGCGCATCCGGCGCGCAGGATACCGAACAGGCAGACCGGATACTGGAGGATGTTGGGCATCATCAGCGCGACGCGGCTGCCCTTCCCGCAGCCGTTCGCCTGGAGGAACGACCCGAACGCCGCCGACAGCGTGTTGAGCTCGTCGAAGGTGAGCGTCTTGCCCATGCACGTGTACGAAGGGCGATCGCCGTACCTGGCGACACTCTCCTCGAACACCTCGCGCACCGACGCGTACTCGTTGACGTCGATCTCGGCGGGAACGCCCTTCGGATAGTCCTTGAGCCAGATCTTTTCCACCAATCCCCTCCGCGCGCAGACAGCGACGCTCTTGCCGGCCCCGCCCTCCCGCGACGCCGCGCTTCGCTCTGCCTATCCCGGGCCCCCGGGGAGCGCCGGCCTCGCGGCAACTCCACGCGCGGCATGCTACACCAGTTGCGCCCGAGGACGACCCTCGCGCGCCTGAGGTCACGGACCCCGAGGCTAGACGGGCTGCGCCTGCATCCGAGCCTCGCCTTGCGCCGAGGATCTCGCGCTTTGCGCGTAATGGAGCGGTCCGCCGCGGAACGGTGCGAAGCCGGTGCCGAAGATCGCGCCGGCATCGACCAGGTCCGCGTCGGCGACGATCCCCTCGGCAAGCGCTCCTTGCGCTTCGGCGACGAACGGATCGATGAGACGCTGCGCGAGCCCCGGGGGAACCTTGCCTGCCGGCTGCTTCGCGGGCTTCCCTCCCGCGTAATCGTAGAAGCCGCGCTTGGTCTTTCGTCCGAGGTACCCGCCTGCTACGAGCTCGGCGAGCTTCTTGGGCGGCACCGCGTTCGGATCGAGCATCTTGCCGACGGCGACGCAGATGTCGAGTCCGACGGTGTCTGCGAGCTCGATCGGGCCCATCGGCATCCCGAATTCGAGTGCCGCCTCGTCCACCGTCTCCGGCGCAATGCCCTCGTCGACGCAGCGCATCGCCGTCATCAGATAGGGCGCGAGGACGCGGTTCACCAGGAATCCGGGCGCGCTTCTCACCGGCAGCGGCAGCTTGTCGATCTGGCGAACGAACGCTGCGGCAGGCGCGATCAGCGCGGCGCTCGTCTGCCGCCCATGAACGATCTCGACCAGCATCATCTTCGGAACCGGATTGAAGAAGTGCAGGCCGACGAGCCGCGTCGGGTCGCTCATCGCCGTCGCGATGTCTTCGAGCGGAATCGACGACGTGTTGGTGGCGAGGATCGCCGAGGCCTTAGCCTTGCGCTCGAGCGCCGCGAAGAGGCTTCGCTTCGCGTCGACGTTCTCGAAGATCGCCTCGATGATCACGTCCGCGCGCGCGACGCCGTCGCCTGCCACATCTGGGATCAGCCGATCGGACGCGTCGCGAACCCGCCTCGGGTCGCGCAGCCGATCGGCGAAGAGCTTCGCCGCCCGGCCCATCGCCGGCGCGAGCCGCTCCGCGTTCTGGTCCTGCAGCGTGACGGTGAGCCCGCGCAGCGCGCACCACGCGGCGATATCCCCGCCCATCGTCCCGGCGCCCACGACGTGCACGTGAAACGCCCTGAAGTCGCCCTCCTTGCCGATGGCCTTCAGCCGCTCCTGCAGCTTGAACACGCGGATCAGGTTCGAAGCCGTCGGCGTCGCGAGCAGCGATGGAATCGACGCCGGATCGGACGACGGCAGGGCGAGCGCGTTGCCGTCGTGTTTCACCCAGGTCTCCAGGATCGCGTACGGGGCGGGGTAGTGCTCGCGGCGCGCGCGCTTCGCCACCTGCTTTCGTGCCTGCGCAGCGATGAAGCGACGGGCCAATGGGTTCAGCGTCAGCGACAGCGGGAACGGGAGCCTGCGCGGCGGCGGCAGCGCCGTCAGGATGCCGCGCGCCGTGTTTTCCATGATCCGCGCCGGCACGCACTCGTCGGCGACTCCGAGCTTCTTCGCGCGGCGCGCATCGATCGTGCGGCCGGTCAACATCAGGTCGAGTGCGGCGGGCGCGCCCGCGAGGCGTGGCAGCCGCTTCATCCCGCCCCAGCCGGGAACGATGCCGAGCATCACCTCCGGGAGACCCAGGCGCGTTCCGGGCTCGTCGACGACGACGCGGTAGCGGCACGCGAGAGCGAGTTCCACGCCCCCGCCCAGGCAGAAGCCCCGGATCAGCGCAACCGTCGGATACTTGACCGCGGCGAGCCGCTCGAACGTGTCCCAGCCGCGCTTCACCAGCGCGAGCGCACCGGCCTCGTCCGCGATCTGCGTGAATTCGTCGACGTCGGCGCCCGCGATGAATCCGTTCGCCTTGCCCGACGCGATCACCAGCCCGCGCGGGGGATCGCGCCCGAGGAGGTCGAGCATCTCGTTCAACTCGGCGAGCACCGGCGCCCCCAGCGTATTCGCGCTCGCACCAGCACGATCGAAGACGAGTCGCGCCAGACCGTCGTTGCCGCGCGTGAGAGTCCAGTGTTGCATCGCCGTCACCTTCCTTTACACCCGTTCGACGAGCATCGCGCCGCCCTGGCCGCCGCCGATGCAGATGGCGGCCATTCCGCGGCGTCCGCCGGTGCGCTTCAACACGTTGAGCAGGTGCAGCACGATCCGTGCGCCGGATGCGCCGACCGGGTGGCCGATCGCGATCGCACCGCCGTCGACGTTGAGCCTCGCTTCGTCGAGCGCTCCGAGAGCCTCGCGAAGCCCGAGCTCGCTGCGGCAGTAATCGTCGCTTTGCCACGCGCGCTCGCACGCGATCACCTGCGCGGCGAAGGCTTCGTTGATCTCCCAGGCGTCGAGATCGTCGAGGCCGAGCTCGTGGCGCTCGAGGATCGGTGTCGCCGCATGCACGGGGCCCAGGCCCATCTGCGCCGGATCGAGCCCCGCCCATTCGCTGTCGACGATGCGGCCGAGCGGCTCGAGCTTGTATTTCTCTACCGCGCGCGCCGAGGCGATCAGTGTCCAAGCGGCGCCGTCGGTCACCTGTGAGCTGTTTCCCGCGGTGACGCTTCCGTACTTCCGGTCGAAGAAGGGCTTGAGCTTCGCGAGATTCTCGGGGGTCGAGTCCTCGCGCACACCGTCGTCCTGCGCGTAAAGCTTGCCGCTCGCGTCGAAGACGGGCTCGATTTCTCCGACGAAATGCCCGGCCTTCTGCGCGGCGAGCACGCGCGCGTGACTGCGCGCAGCGCACTCGTCCATCTCGCGCCGCGTGATGCCGAAGCGGAACGCAAGATTCTCGGCGGTCTGGCCCATCAGCAGCCCGACGATCGGGTCGGTGAGCCCTTTCATCAACGCGATGACCGGCGCAAGGTACGAAAGGCGGAACTTCGCCGCGAGAGCCGCGCGCTGGCCGAACGTCTTCGCCGCGTACCAGTTCGAAAGCCACACGACCATGGCATCGGAATAGAGCAACGGCGCGCGCGACAGCGCGTCGACGCCGCCGGCGAGCACGAGATTCGACCGTCCGGCCCGGATGTTGTTGATCGCCGAATCGAGCGCCTGCATCCCCGAGGCGCAGTTGCGCATCACCGTCCACCCGGGAACCTTGAGTCCACAACCGATCCGGAGCGCGACCACGCGCCCGATGTTGACCTCGTCGACCGACGGCGCGGCGCAGCCGAGGATCACCTCGTCGAGATCGGTCGGTGCGAACGGCTGGCGCACGAGCAGCGCCCGGCCGGCGAACGTCGCGAGATCGGACGCCGCAAACGGCCCGGGGCGGTTACGTGACTTGAGGAACGGCGTCCGCGCGCCGTCGATGACGTAGACCGGTTCGTTCATGTCGTCGATCGCGATAGGGTCGCTGCCGCAGCGCCGATGTTCATGCCGACGCCGCCGCTCTTTGCCTGGGCTTCGGCGATTCCGAGACCGCCGCGAGCTCGGTGGCGAGCGCGTCGAGCGATGCGAGCCGCATTTCGGCGGCGCCGAGGTCCTGGGCGAAATCGTCGACTCGGATCACTCGGGCCGTGAGGTCATGCGCGGCGATCATCGCATCCGCTTCCTCGGCCGTGATCACGCCCGCCGCCTGCGCGCGCGCGACGAGCGCGTCGAATCCTGCGCCGGGATCCTGCTTCGCGTCGAGGCGCCCGCTCTTCGTCGCCGAGCGCAGCTTGTGCTCCGCCGGTTCCGCGGCAACGACCGCGGCGAGCGCCCGCTCGACTTGCGCGAGCGGATCCTCGTCCGAATCCGCCATGTAAATGGGCGAGGTCAGGCGATCGCGGCAGGGCGAGGGCTCGATCAGGAGCCGTGCGGCGCGCTGCCCCAGGCGATCCGGCGGAACGACGTACGGACGCCCGAGCGGGAACGCGGCGACGCTCATCAGCGCCGCGACGATGCGGTTCGGAAAGTTCGAGATCACGCCTTCGAACGCGTTCTGCGCCTTGAACATCGCGTCCCAGATCGCCCAGTGCATCAGTGGCGCGTCGCCGTGCTGGCGGCCGTCGTTCTCGTAGCGCTTGAGCGTTGCCGAGCACAGATACATGAGCGACAGGATGTCGCCGAGCCGAGCCGAGATCTTCTCCTTGCGCTTGAGCGTCCCGCCGAGCGTGCCCATCGCCAGGTCGGCGAGGAGCGCGAACGCGGCGGAAAAGCGCGTGAGCTGCTGGTAGTAGCGCCGCGTCTCCGGCGCGACACCCTTCGGGACGCGGACGAAATGCGCGCCGGTGAGTCCCATCACGAGCGTCCGCGCGAAGTTCGACAGCATGAAGCGCAGATGCGAGAAGAGCGCGTCGTCGAAAGTGATCGACGCCTTCTCGGGGTCGGCTTCGCGCGTGGCCTCGATCTCCTTCAGCACGTACGGATGGCAGCGGATCGCGCCCTGCCCGAATGCGATCAGGCTTCGCGTGAGGATGTTGGCGCCCTCGACCGTGATCATCACCGGAAGCTGCATGTACGCTGCGCCGAGGAAGTTCGACGGCCCCATGCAGATGCCTTTGCCACCGACGATGTCCATCCCGTCGATCACGACCTGGCGACCGCGCTCCGTCAGGTGCAGCTTCGTGATTCCCGAGATCACCGCCGGCTTCTGTTTCAAGTCGACGGCGGTCGCAGTCAGGACGCGCGTCGCGTCCATCATGTAGAGATTGCCGCCCATCCTTGTCAGCGCTTCCTCGATCCCCTCGAAGCGCCCGATCGGAGTCTTGAACTGCTGGCGCACGCGCGCGTAGCCGCCGACGGCGCGCACCGCGAGCTTCGCCATTCCGGTCGCCGAGGCAGGCAGGGAAATGCCGCGGCCCGCGGCGAGGGACTCCATCAGCATTCGCCAGCCGCGACCGAGCATCGGCTGGCCGCCGATCACCCAGTCCATCGGGACGAAGACGTCCCTGCCCGAGTTCGGGCCGTTCTGGAACACACAGTTGAGCGGCATGTGCCTGCGCCCGATCACGACGCCGGGGTGCGTGGTCGGGATCAACGCGCAGGTGATGCCGATATCTTCGCGATCGCCGATCAGGTGCTCGGGATCGTAGACACGGAACGCGAGACCGAGCAGTGTCGCGACCGGCCCGAGCGTGATGTAGCGCTTTTCCCACGTGACGCGGAGCCCCAGCACGCGCTTGCCTTCGTGCTCGCCCCAGCACACGACTCCGTAATCCGGAATCGAGGCCGCGTCGGAGCCCGCAACAGGATTCGTGAGCGCGAAACAGGGAATCTCGATGCCCTTAGCAAGCCGCGGCAGGTAGTGGCGCTTCTGCTGCTCGGTGCCGTAATGCGCGAGCAGCTCGCCCGGTCCGAGGGAATTCGGCACCATCACCGTCACCGATACCGTGCCGGAGTGGGTCGACAACTTGGTCATCACCTGCGAGTGCGCGTACGCCGAGAAGCCGAGACCGCCGTATTCCTTCGCGATTGCCATCCCGAGAAAGCCGCGATCCTTGATGAATTGCCACACGCGCGGCGGAAGGTCGCGGTAAACGTTCGTCGTTTCCCAGTCGGTCACCATCGCGCATAGCTCCTCGACGTCGTGGTCGAGAAAGTGCTGTTCCTCCGCCGTCAGCGTCGGCGGAGCGATCGCGAGCAGACGCTCCCAGTCCGGACGCCCCGAGAAGAGGTCACCGTCCCACCAGACGGTTCCGGCTTCGATTGCGTCACGCTCGGTCTGCGACATCGACGGCATCACCTTGCGGAAGATGCCGAGCACGGCGTCGCTGATCAATTTACGCCGCAGCGTCGGAACGTTGAGCGGGATCGCGAGGATCACGAAGGCGATGGTCACGAGGAGCGACAGCCAGCCGGGAAGGGCATGGGCGCCCCAAGCGACGGCGAGCGCCACGGCGATCGCTGCGGTAACCACTCGCCCCGATGCATTCACGTAGGCGAGCGCGACAGCGCCGACCAAGACTGCCAACAGCCAGATGACGGTGAGCATCGAGTTCTCCTTGCAGCGATCAGATCGATTGCATTGCGGCGCGCGTCACCGCCGTATGCCGCGTTCGGTCGCGCGGGCGACTTCCGCCAGCTCGGGCACCGGCGACTGCAGTCCGGCGAGCAGGAACGGCGCGAGCCGATGGAGCAGCAGTTCGTCGTTCGCCGTTTCCGAAGGTGCAAGCTCGGCGATCAGACGCAGCGCATCGGTGCCCGCCAGCGTGTAAGACAGCGCGCCCATGATGAAATGCAGGCGCCACGACAATTCCTTCTTCGGCAGCTCGGGAAGTGCCCGCGCGAATGCCGCCTTGAACCGTGCGATCATCACCGCGTACTGCGCGGCGAGGAACTTGCGGATGAACGGCGCTGGGTCGGCGTAGGCGCGGCCAAGGAGGCGCAGGAAATCCTTGCCGCCGCGCTCGGGGTCGCGCGCGAGCTCGAGCGCGGGCACGAACATCGCGTGCAGGATGCGATCGCACGGAAGCGCCGCAGGCGCCGCGGCCTCTTCGAGGCGAGTCAGCAGGTCGACGCGCTGCTGGTTCATCGGATCGAGCCGCCGCGTAAGCACCGCCTGGAAGAGCTCCTCCTTGCTGCCGAAGTGATAGTTGACCGCTGCGAGGTTGACTCCAGCGGCTGCGGTGATCGCCCGCAGGCTCGTCGCCTCGAAGCCGTGCTCCATGAAGAGCGACTCGGCGGCGTCGAGAATCCTGACTTTAGTCACCGTCGACCCGCGTCCTTCGTTTATCGCGACCACCCGTCCCGCCATCGCCACCTCGTCCTGCCGGCGTTGTCCATGCACGAAAAACGCCAGTGCGCCCAAAGCGCCGACGGACCCCGCCCGCCGTTGGCTTGCGCCCATTCGATTAAACGTTTGTTTTAATGATAACCCCGGTCGCGGCGCTCTGTCAATCGGATTTGCTCGCTCGTGTCCGAGCGCGAGGATCTCGATCTGCTCGAAGCACGTCCGAGCGGTCGTCCGCGTCGATCCGCCCGGATGTGTGTGCTTACGCTCTTCGTTCCCGGACCGTCGAACATCGTAATGATCTGGGGCTTGCTTCCGTCGTGCTCTCGCCCTGTAGATTTCGGCGCCGCCCCTGCGCGAACCCGGTGGCATACTTTTGGCGACTGGAGGGAACGCATGGCGCGCATCGCAATCGAAAAGGAACATCGCCTTTCGCACAAGAAGGCGAAAGAGGCTGCCGAGAAGGTCGCCGTCGACTTGAAGACGCGCTTCGAGCTCGACTATCGATGGAGCGGCGACGCAATCGAGTTCGAGCGGCCCGGCCTCGAGGGCAAGCTCCACGTGGGCAAGGACGACGTTCGTCTCGACTGCGAGCTGGGCTTCATGCTTTCGCTGCTGAAGCCGGCAATCGAAAGCGCCGTGCACAAGGAGTTCGACAAGTATTTCGGCAATGCGAAGGGAAGAACCGCCTAGCCTGGCCTCGCCGCGCTGGGCGACCCGAAATGCGCATCCGCGAGGCGCGGCGCAGCGCGTTTCAGTTGCGCGCCCGACGAACCGCGGCGTCGCCGCCTCCCGCGATCGGATCGGCGAATGGCGCGGTGTTGCCCCCGAAGATTGCCTCCATCAACTCGCGCTCGCGCGCGTCGATCGTCGCGAGGAACGTTGCGGCGCCACCCATCTTCCTGAACGCCGCAAAACCGCGCTCGAGAAAGGACTGCAGCGCCCCGAAGCCCGCCGCGCGCGCTGGACGCCGCATTGCCACGAGCGCCGCATAGATGAGCGGCTTGCGCACGTGCGCGTCGAGCGCGGCGCCGAACGCCTGGATCAGCTCGAGTTGGCGCTCGCGCCCGGGACGGCTCTCCATGGCGCGGTACGCGGCGCAATATTGGGCGACGCCGAACGGGGCATCGCGCGAGGGAAGGCAGGCGAGCAGCTTGCGGTCGAGGTCCTGCGACAGCACGTTGAGCTCGAGCGCCTGTGCGAGCGAAGCGACGAGGCGATCGGGGAGAATTCGCGCCATCGACGGCGCCGCGCGTGCGAGATCCGCGTCGCGCTGCGCAAAGTCGGCGCCGCCGTAGAGGTCGGTGCGGAAGAAGCGGATCGCATCGGCGTAGCGCGGATCACGCGCGAGGTCCTCGTAAGTCCGCGCGAGCCGCGCAGACTGCCAGAGCGCAAGCCGCTCGAGCGCACGGGCGAGCGCGGGGTCGGCACGCCGCTCGGCGTGCTGCTGCGCGATCCGGCGAAGGGTGTGCGCGATCGCCGAGCGCGTCGTCGCCTCGGGATGCGCGGACTCCGGCGCTTCCGGGACCATGGAGTAATCGGCTCGCGATGCCACGTCGCGCGCGGCAGCGGGGAAAAGTCTAGCAGGCGGCGACCCGGGGGCACGCCGGAGTTTAGTGTGATTGCTCTAATCGATCACGGTAGATTGGACGCCAATCGCCGAATTCACCCGCGCGATGTCCACTCACCGAAAGGATCGGTCATGAAATCGAATCTCAATCTTCAACCCAATCGCCTCGGCGAAGCCGCGATCAACGCGTCGCGGCAGATGTGGCTCGCGAGCCTCGGCGCCGCTGTCGTGACGCGCGACTGGGTGCAGACGGAAGCGGGCGGCGTCTTCAAGGCGCTCGTGAAGGAAGGCACTGTCGTCGAATCGCGCGCGATCCGTTTCGTCGGCGACCGCATCGAGAATTCCGTCTCGCTCGCGAACTCCGTCTGGAAGGAAACGCGCAAGAACGTCGAATCGACGGTCAAGCAAGCCGCCGACGCTGCGGTCACCTTCGCGCAACAGATTCTCCCGCGGTCGCTGCCGGTGTTCGCCTTCGAAACTCCTGGCGCGGCAAAGCCGGCCAAGGCCGCGAAGCGCACGGTGAAGGCCGCAAAGAAGCCAGCGCGTGCCGCTGCGAAGCGGGCCAAGCGCGCTCGCAAGGGGTAAGGCGGCCACGAAGGGCGCGTAATGCGGTAGCATTGCGCGACCCACAATAAACCGCTCGAGGAGGTCCATGCCGGAACGAACGGCGACCGGACGCGCAATTCGCGTCCGGAGGCGGGGACGGACGCGTCCCCGCGTGGGCCTTGCTCTGGCCGGCGGCGGTCCGCTCGGCGGAATCTACGAGGTCGGCGCACTGCTCGCTCTCGCCGACTCGTTCGAGGGCATCGACTTCTGCGAGCTCGACGTCTATGTCGGCGTCTCGTCGGGCGGCTTCGTCGCCGCGGCGCTGGCCAACGGCATCTCGCCGACGCAGATGTATCGGCTGTTCATCGACGACGGCGCCGACGCAGCGCTCACTCCGGGCGTGTTTCTGCGCCCCGCGTTGTCAGAATTCATGCAGCGCGCTGCGTCGTTTCCGTGGCTCGTCGTGCGGGCGACGATGCAATGGCTGCGCGACCCGTTTCGCAACGGCGCCATGGAGTCGATGGCCACTCTTGCGCACGCCGTCCCGACCGGATTTTTCGACAACCGCTCGATAGGCGACTTCCTGCGACGGCTTTTCACTGCCGCGGGCCGGACCGACGACTTCCGGAAGCTCCGGCACAAGCTCTTCCTCGTCGCGACAAACCTCGACACCGGCGCATCGGTGGTCTTCGGCGCCCGCGGGCGCGATCACGTGCCGATCTCGATGGCGATCGAAGCCTCGGCGGCGTTGCCCGGACTCTTCCCACCGGTGCGAATCGGCGGAGAGTATTACGTCGACGGCGCGCTCAACAAGACGCTGCACGCCTCCGTTGCGCTCGATGAGGGCATGGACCTCGTGCTGTGCGTCAATCCGCTCGTGCCGTTCGACGCGAGCGAGGCGAGACGAAACGGCCGCCTCACGGTGACGAAGCTGAGCCAAGGCGGTCTTCCCATCGTGCTCTCGCAGACGTTTCGCGCGATCATCCACTCGCGGATGAAAGTCGGGATGGAAAGCTACCGGCGGCAGTACCCGCTCGCCGACGTCGTCCTGTTCGAGCCCGATCGCGAGGACGCCGACATCTTCTTCGCCAGCATATTCAGCTACGCGCAGCGCAAGCACCTTTGCGCCGCGGCGTACCACAAGACACGACTCAAGCTCGCAGCGCGCGCGGACACACTCGAGCCCAAGCTCGCGAAGCACGGCATCCGGGTCCGCCGTGACCGGCTCGCCGATCCGGCGCGCGCGCTCGCCGACGCGCTGACCGACGCGCGGCCGCTGCACGCGACCGACGGTGAGCGGAGCGAGGTGAAGCAGACGGCACGCGATCTCGCGCATACGCTCGACCATCTCGAGCGCTGGCTCGCAACTGCGCGCTAGATTGCGCTGACGGCGGTACTCGTCGCACCGACGTTGCCGCGAAGGCGCATGGCGCACTAAACTTCCGCGGATTCTCGTCTGCCGCGTCCCGGCCATGGCGGAAAGAAAACGTCCCCGCCGCACTCGCGAACGGATCCTCGAGACGAGCCTCGCGCTGTTCAATCGTCACGGCGTCCCGCACGTCACCACCGGGGACATCGCCGACGAGCTGAACATCAGCCCGGGCAATCTCTACTATCACTTCGGCAACAAGGACGAGATCGTCAACGAGCTCGCCGCGGCGTTCGAAGCGCGACTCGCACCGCTCTTCGCCGACCCGCGCGGCCGCCGCATCAGCGTCGACGACCTGTGGCTGTGGCTGCATCTCCTCTTCGAGCAGATGTGGGCGTACCGATTCCTCTATCACGATCTCGATCTGCTGACCGCGCGCGATCGCGCGCTCGGCGCGCGCTTCGCCGCGCTGCTGCGTAAGGGCGCGGTGACCGTGGTACAGTGGTGCCGCGCAATGATCGACGACGGGATGATGCGTGCGACAAACGAGGAAGTCGATGCGCTCGCCCACAATGCGATGCTCGTCGCCGCGTACTGGCCCTCGTACGACAGGGTTCGGCACGCGGAACGCGATGAGCCGCAAGCGCCCGATGCCGGGCGCGCTGCGTACCAGGTGATGGCGCTGTTCGGGCCCTATCTCGCGCCGCAGGCGCGCGCGCATCTCGACCGGCTCGCTGCCGGCTACCTCTGACGGAGTCGATGCATGGCGAAGAAATGGGCGGCGTTCCCGTATCCCGACAAGGCGTACGTCTACGACGCGGCAGGACTCAAGAAAAGCTGGGCGCGGCTCCATCGCGGCGACTGCGAGCCGCTGCCGAAGGAGGCCGGAGCGATCGACGCGTGGCGGCATTTCCATGCGGGCGCGTTCGGTGACGCGGTCGAGGCGGGGCGCAAAGCGGGCGGCGCCGGAATCGGCGCCGCGGTCAAGGCGCAGATGATCTACGCAAACTATCTCGAGAAGTCCGACAAGGCCAAGCTCGCGCTGCTCGAGGAAGCCGCCGGCTGGGCGGACGCCCGCCGCAGCGAGACGCCGAAGGACGCGAACGCGCACTATTACTATGCGTACGCGCTAGGTCGCTACAGCCAGGGCATCTCGATCACGAAGGCGCTCGCGCAGGGCTACGGCGGCAAGATCAAGGACGCGCTGCTCACTGCGATCAAGCTCGAACCGAGGCACGCCGACGCGCACATCGCGTTCGGCTCGTACCAGGCCGAGATCATCGACAAGGTCGGGGGCATCGTCGCGGGAATGACGTACGGCGCGAAGAAGGACTCCGCGCTCGAGCACTACCAGAAGGCGCTCAAGTTCAATCCCGATTCGGCGATCGCCCGGATCGAATACGCGAACGGACTGATCATGATGTTCGGAAAGGCCCGGATCGCCGATGCGGAAAAGCTGTACAAGGAAGCGGCCGCGCACAGGCCCGCCGACGCGATGGAGAGGCTGGACGTCGAGCACGCGAGGTCGGAGCTCGACTAGACCGCCACCGCCCGCTCTGCAAGGCGCGGATCGAGATCACCCTCCGCCGGCCACGGCGAGAGCAGCGTCGTCAGCACGAGCTTCTCGAACTCGGCTCCAAAGCGCGCGACGATGTGCTCGGGATCGGGAACGAGCCCGCGATCGGTAATGAGGCCGAATTGCACGTTGCCCGCGTACGAGAGGATCGACACGCCCATCCCGATGTCGCCCGACTGCGGGACCCAGAACAGAAAGCGTTCGATCTTCGCGCCGGCGAAATAGAGACTCCGATGCGGGCCCGGAACGTTCGTCATCACCGCGGTGCCGTTGCGTGCCAGGGCCTGAAGCAATTGCTCCTGCAAGAGCTTCGGCCCGGCGCCCATCGCGGCGAGCAACCCGAGCGCAAGCACCGGCTGGAAGCTGTCCTTCAGCGCGTTCATGTTCGCGCGCACCGCGTACAGCCGCTCGACGGGATTCTCGACGCCGAGGGGCAGATCGAGGAAGACGAGCCCGAACTGGTTGCCGAGGCGGTAAGCCTTCTCGAGCGGCCGCAGATTGACCGGCACGAGTGCGCGGATCATCACGCCGGCAATGGAGTCGCCCTTGCTCGCGAGGTAGCTCCCTAGCGCGCCGGCCACCGTCGCGAGCAGCACGTCGTTGACCGATGCGCCCAGTGCCTTGCCGATCGCCTTCACTTCGTCGAGCGGAATCGGATCGGCCCAGGCGACGCGCTTTGCGACGTCGGGCTTCCCTTTGAACCGCGTCTGCGAGTCCTGCGGCATCAGCGCGAGCTTGGCGATCTCGGCGGTGAGCGCGCCCCCTTGTTCGGCGAGCGCGACTGCCTGCGCCGGGTCTTGCCAGATCGCCGCGCCCTTTTCGATGAGCGTCAATCCCGCTTTCCTGGCGAGCTTCATCACGTCGGAGACAGGCGCCAGCAACTGCGCGAGCGGATCGTCGTCGCGCGCGCGACGCTTCGAAGGCTGGAACGGCATTGCCGCCGGGCCCTTCGGTCCGGCGTCGGTCATCGACATGAAAACGCGAACGAGCGCGATGCCGTCGGCGTAGCAGTGGTGGAACCGCGCGATCAGCGCACTCCCGCCGGAGAAATTCTCGACGAGGTGGTACTGCCAGAGCGGCCTCGATGGATCGAGCTGCGTGCCCGCGAGCCTGCTCACGAGCGCTGCCAGCTCCTTCGTTCCGCCTCGGCCCGGAAGCGCTATGCGCTCGACGTGGTGCTCGATCGCGAAATGCGGGTCGTCCTCCCACACCGCGAAGCCCGGGAGCTCGACGGGCCGCTGCCGGAAGCGCCGGAAGTTGAGGAAGCGCTTTTCTATGACCTCGACGAGCCGCGCGAAGCGAACGCGCTCGGAGAAGATCAGCACGCCGCAGATCATCATCAGGTTGCCCGGCCGGTCCATCCGCAGCCATGCGGTGTCGACCGCCGAGATCTTTTCGCGCCTCGGGACGTTCATCGCGGGACCTGTAGGAGTCGGACGGGCGACGCGCGTGCTCGAGGCATTCGATCGGCGAGCAGGCGCGCGGAAATTGCGTGTGCTTTCTGCTTCGCGCTAAAGTAGCATAAACGCCTCGCGCGGAGAAAAGCGGCCCGAGGAGAATCGACGATGGCCCCGAAAGCCCCCCCGAAAAAGGACGACCTCAAGGCGACGTTCGAAGCGGCTGCCGCGGCCGCCAAGCGGACGAAGAAGAAGCCCGACAACGCGACGCTGCTCAAGCTCTACTCGTACTACAAGCAGGCGACCGAAGGCGACGTCAAGGGCGCGCGCCCCGGCGGATTCGATTTCGTAGGCGGCGCGAAGCACGACGCCTGGGCGAAGCTCAAGGGCATGAGCGCCGACGAGGCGATGGAGAGCTACATCAAGCAGGTCGAGCGCCTGAACCGCGAGTAGCGCTGCGCGGGACGGTGGCCCGCGTCGCTATCGGAAAATCTCGAAGCGAGAGAGGCCCCCAGGGCCTAGCCGGCGGAACTCTTGTTCCGTCCCTTGGCCGCGCCAGCGGACCTGCTCGCGCGGGAGCGTTTGCGCGGCGCCGGTTTCGATCTCTTCCCCGCCTTCGTCCGCTTCGCAGCCTTCGCGGGAACCGCTTTGCCCCCCGAAGCCTCGATCAGCTTGTTCACGGCCGCTGCGAGCTCGTCGACGCGTATCGCGAGGCGCTGGACGTCGTTCTGCGTGTAGACGCCGAGCTTGGAGAGCGCCTTGGCGACGCGATCCTCGAACACTTGTTCCAGTTTGTCCCAGGTTCCGCCCGCCATTTCCTGCATCTCCTTTGCTTTCGCCGCCGCAGCGCCGCGTGCCGCCGCTGCCGTATCGGCCGCGGCCTGCCTGGTGCGGCTTTGCAGCTCCTCGCCCTGCTTGACGAGCGATTCAAAAACCTTCGCTCCCTCGCGCTGTGCGCGAGAGAACGCGCCCAGTCCAGCCAGCCAGATCTTGTGCGAAGAATCGACCACGCCCTGCGGCGTGTCCTTCGCTGCTCCGGTGTCGCCCGATTCCATTTCCGCCTTCGCCTTTTTCAGCATGGTCACATTCTCCTCGGCCGGCTCGTGCTGGCTGCTGCCCAAATGTTGATTTTAGGTCCGCCGGACTAGATGAAACAAACTAATCGCGGTTCGCCACGGGGGTTTATGGAACGCGCGGCTTACCCTCGGTCGCTCTGCTGGCCGCGAGGTTACAATCGCTGTCGATCGCATCCTAAGGCCGCGGCCGGTTCCGTTCATGCGGGACTCCCCGAACAAAGCGGGCCCGGCTTTTTCCCACCCGAAGGAGGAGGCTCCAGATGGCTTACTTCGTCACCGGCGCGACCGGGTTCATCGGCCGCTACCTCGTCGAGAACCTCTTGAAGCGTGGCGAACCGATCTACGTTCTCGTGCGCAAGAGCTCCGAGAAGAAGCTCGCGCTCGCGCGTGCCCGCTGGGGAGCCAACGACAAGCGGGTGATCGCCGTCTACGGCGACCTCGAGAAGGCGGGGCTCGGGATTCCCGCGGCGGAAGTGAAGAAACTCAAGGGAAAGATCGAGCACGTCTTCCATCTCGCGGCGATCTACGATCTCACTGCAACCGCCGAATCGCAGCAGGCTGCGAATATCGACGGCACGCGCCATGCGGTGCGCTTCGCCGAGGCGGTCGGTGCGGGTTGCTTCCACCATGTGAGCTCGATCGCAGCGGCGGGCCTCTACGAGGGAACGTTCCGCGAGGACATGTTCGACGAGGCCGAGGAGCTCGATCACCCGTATTTCAAGACGAAGCACGATGCGGAAGGGATTGTGCGCGACGAGTGCAAGCGGCCGTTCCGCATCTACCGGCCGGGCTTCGTCGTCGGCCACTCGAAGACGGGAGAGATCGACAAGATCGACGGACCCTACTACTTCTTCAAGACGCTGCAGAAGGCGCGCGACCTCTTCCCAAAGTGGATGCCGATGATTGGCATCGAGGGTGGGCGCATCAACATCGTGCCGGTCGATTTCGTCGCCGATGCGCTCGACTATCTCGCTCACAAGAAGGGGCTCGACGGCAGGTGCCTCCACCTGACCGATGCTGAGCCGCACCGGATCGGCGAGGTGCTCAACATCTTCGCCGAGGCTGGACACGCTCCCCAAATGACGATGCGGGTCAACGCGAAGATGTTCGGCTTCATCCCCGCGCCGATCCTTTACGGCCTCGGATCGCTGGCGCCGGTGAAGCGCGCGATCCGCGTCGTTCTCACCGATCTCGGCATCCCGCGCGATGTGTTCCAGTTCGTCAACTGGCCGACCCGCTACGACAACCGCGAGGCGACCAAGGCGCTCAAGGGCTCGGGCATCGAAGTGCCGCGGCTCGAATCCTACGCAGCGAAGCTGTGGGACTATTGGGAGCGCAACCTCGATCCCGATCTGTTCGTCGATCGCTCGCTCGCGGGCCGCGTTAAGGACAAGGTCGTCGTCGTCACGGGCTCGTCGTCGGGAATCGGCAAGGCGACGGCGCTGAAGCTCGCCGAGGCCGGCGCCAAGGTGATCCTGGTCGCGCGCGGCGAAGAGAAGCTCCTCGAGACGAAGGCCGAGATCGGCCGCACCGGCGGGAAGGCGTGGATCTACGCGGCCGACATCGCCGATCTCGCTTCCTGCGACGCGCTCGTCGCCCGCGTTCTGAAAGAGCACGGCGGCTGCGACTTTCTCGTCAACAACGCCGGGCGCTCGATCCGCAGGGGCGTGGTCAACTCGTTCGACCGCTTCCACGACTTCGAGCGGACGATGCAGCTCAATTACTTCGGCGCGCTGCGGCTCATCATGGGCTTCCTGCCGCGGATGATGGAAAAGCGGCGCGGCCACATCATCAACATCTCGTCGATCGGCGTACTCACCAACGCGCCGCGCTTCTCCGCTTACGTTGCCTCCAAATCGGCGCTCGACTCGTTCTCGGCGTGCGCGGCGTCGGAGTTTCTCGACAAAGGCATCCAGTTCACGACGATCAACATGCCTCTCGTGCGCACGCCGATGATCGCGCCGACCAAGATCTACGAAAGCGTGCCTACGCTTTCGCCCGACGAGGCGGCCGATCTCGTCGTCGAGGCGATCGTCCGTCGCCCGGTGCGCATCGCTTCGCGTCTCGGAATCTTCGGCGCGATCTGCCACGCCGCAGCGCCGAAGCTGACGCAGGTGCTGCTCAACACGGCGTTCAACATGTTCCCGGACTCGAGCGCGGCGATGGGCAAGAAGGGCGAGCCACAGCCGCTTACTGCCGAACAGATGGCGTTCGCGCAGATCACGCAAGGGATCCACTGGTAGCGGGGCTTGTCGCCATCGCCCGGATACCCCCACGGTCGACCGAGCGTCTCCGGCCGCGGAACCGCCCGGCGCTAGGCGAGAATTGCGCGAAGCGCGTGGCCGTGCACCGCGTCGCGCGCGATCCGCTCGAGCTCGTCGGCGACGAGCGCGCGCACGCGCGGGTCGTTGAGAAGCGCGTTGTGGCCGACGCCGGTCAGCTCGACGTTCCGGGCACCGCGAAGTCGGCCGCTCGTTTGCGGGGCGACCATCGAGTCGTGCCAGGACCAGATCGAGGTCGTCGGGATGGGCGGCTCGACGTCGTCCGCCCCGTTTAGCGCGGCGAGCCATTCGTTGCCCGGCCGAAGCTGGTTGAGGCAGGCGCCCGGGAACAGCCGCGCATGGACGCTGCCGTGATGCGGCGCGCCGAACGAGATCAACGCGGAGACGCTGTTCGCCCCGAAGCGCCGCAGGTAGGCGCGCGCGACGAGGCCGCCCATGCTGTGGCTGACGATCGCGACGCGACGGGCGCCCGTCGCACGCCGGATGTACTCGATTTTCCTTGCAACCTGCGCAGCGAAGACGTCGATCGATGCGAGCGGCGGGCCGTACGAGAGCGTGTAGAGCGGCCCGAGACCGCGCGCGGCGAGATGCTTGCGGAAGCCGGCCCAGACGCCCGCGTTGCAGAGCACGCCGTGCAACAGCAGCACCGGCGCCGCCGCGGGCGCCGGACGCGGGTCGCGGACGAGCCACTTGTAGAACGCCATCCGCGGAAAGCGCGCGATCGCGAGGGCCTCGTTCCAGAAGAGCCGTGCGCTCGCAGCAAGCCCGAGCCTCGCGCGCGCAGGGCGCGGCGCGCGAAACACCCAGGCGAGCGAGAACCAGAACGCTGTGATCGCGCAGACGCAAAGCGGGTAGATCGCGACGGCGCCCGCGAGATACCGCCACGGTTGCCCACCGCCCGCGATTGCCGTCGCCGCCCATGCAGCGTACGCGACGATGCCTCCTCCGATGAGCAGCCACAAAGTGATCGCAGTCGTCATCGCGAACGATGATAGCCCGCGGCCGCGAGACTCTCGGGCGAAGGCATTCGGCGCGGCGCACGCCGGCGGAGCGTCGTCAGCGAGCCGGGCGGATCCGCCGCCTGGAGAGAGCCACACCGCCCGCGGCGGCGAGGACGAGCGCGGCGATTGTCAGTGCCACGGGCCCCGAGACCGGGACGCTCGAGGCGACCAGCGCCATCGCGGCTTGCGCCGTCTGCGGGCAACTTCCGTAAGCCCCGAAGCACGAGTACAGAACCCGTCGCGTCGTGCAGTTGTAGTAGACGAAGAACTCGGCGGTGTTCGATGAACTGGGGGGCGTTTCACCGACGTACGCGTAGGAGCCGATCAGCGTGTTCGCCGGCTGCGCCTGATTGAAAACGATCTGGAACGGACCGAACGTGCCGTAGTTGAAGTTGCCGAGGTCCGTGGCGCCTTCCCCCTGAACGAGCGTCGCACCCGCGGCATTGGTCGCGAGCCACGCTTCGCGATTGGCTCCCGCCGTTGCCAGCGTGATGTCGAGATCCCCCCGGCTGCAGTCCGCGTTCGGATCGAGGGCGACGCCGCCGGCAATGGCCGCGGCCTCGGCGTGCCAAGGCGCGGCGACGGCGAGCGCAAACGCAAAAAGACGAATAATCCATGAGGATTGGGCTGATCGGCCCATATCCCACCTTTGTCCACTCTTGGTGAATGCGAATGATGCCCCCTCGGAGCGTTCTGCGGCAAGCCAAACTCAACAAAAAACGGTATCGCAAATGACGTCGCGAGACCATTTTTGTCCTGGAATCCGGCTGGAAATCGCTTTTTGCCGTCGAACGTCGTCATTGCCCGACACTTTTTCGCGTTGTCACTTGAAGACCAGGGCGTTTTAAGCACGCGATCCGGCCGCCGGCAGCCGGGGACCGCGGACTCGTTCGTCTCCCGGCTACCCGCTGTTCACGGTCGTGCC
>DATKMY010000128.1:0-16715 GCA_035541655.1 Casimicrobiaceae bacterium
GAAGAACAGCAACACCTGCCCGTTCGGATTGAAGATCTGGACGTTGCTCCATCCGGTGTCTACGACGTAGAGGTTGCCGAAGCTATCGGTCGCAATGCCCTTAGGCTTGTCGAAGTTGCCCCAGGCGTCGCCCAACTGTCCGAAAGACTTCAGGAACTTGCCGTTGACGTCGAACTGCTGCACCCGGCCGTTGAAAGTGTCGGTGACGTAGAGGTTGCCTTTGGCATCGACGTGGGCGTAGGTCGGATAGACGAACGCACCGGGCGCGCCCGCGGTGTCATAGTTGATCTGGCCCGTCATCTTGCCGTCGAGCCCGAAGACCTTGACCGAGGGCGACTTCCCCTTCGCAGTCACCGTGTCGACGACGTACAGGCGCTTGTTCGCGCGGTCGATCGCGAGCCCGGTCGGCCGCTCGAGAGCCGGATCGGTGATCTCGCCGAGCCGCTTGCCGGAGCGGTCGTACTTGACGATCATCTTGACCGGCGCCGCCGCCACGTACACGTTCTCGTCGGCGTCGAGCGCGACGCCGACCGGCTGCGCGATGCCATCGATTTTGCCGAACGCCTTCCTCTCGAAATCGAAGATGAATACTGCGTTCTGCAGGTTGTCGGCGACGTAGACGCGGTTGCCGTCATCGGAGACGGCGATGCCCAGCGGCTGGCCGATCCGGTTGGGCGGTGGCTTGCCGCCGGCCAGGAACTCGATCAGGTTGTCGCTGAACGTCGTGTCGCGGCCGACGTCCTCGTCGCTGACGATCGAGCGGACGAACTGAATTCGGGCTGTAAGCGGCGGTCCCGGCCACACCGGTCGGATCTCGGCCTTCTTCTCCTGCGTCGCGCAGCCGACCAGGCATGCGGTCGAAGCGATCGCAACGGCGGCGACGAGCCACCTCGCGCCCGAATGGGTAAACCTCGAATATCGTGCGTGCATCGTCAAAGCCCCTCATCTTGGGATGTAATGCCGGTTCAGTCGTGGCTGACTTCACCCAGCTTTCGATAAAGGCTCGAGAGCCCGATTCCCAGGCGCTGCGCGGCCAGCTTGCGGTCGCCCTTCGCGCAGTCGATCGCGCGCCGGATGATCTCGACCTCGATCCTCTGGAGCTGCTCGCGCAGGCTTCCTTCGCGGTTGTGGTCCTGCGTGGTCGCAACGTTAGGTATTACCGAGTCGACGAGCGCGGCGGGCAAGTCGGCAACGGTGATGCAGTTGTTCTCGGCGAGAATCCGCGCGCGGTTGATGACGTTGTCGAGCTCGCGCACGTTGCCCGGCCACGTGTAGGTGAGCAGGTAGGCCTCCGCCTCAGGATCGATCTCGATGGCGCGGTTGTCGGAGCCGTCCCGCGCGCCCTGCAACAGGAACTGCACGAGCGCACGTATGTCCGATTGCCGCTCGCGCAGCGGCGGGATCGCAATCTGGAAAACGCTGAGGCGGAAGAAGAGGTCCTCCCGAAACGCCCCTTGCTCGATGCGAGCGGGGAGGTCGCGGTTGGAAGCGGCAATGATTCTCACGTCGACCCGCTTGGGCTGCTCGCTGCCGATCGCGCGCACGTGCTTGTCCTCGATGGCGTGGAGCAACTTGGTCTGCATCGTCATCGGGAGTTCGCCGATCTCGTCGAGGAACAGCGTGCCGCCGTCGGCCTCCGAGAACAGCCCTTTACGCAAGCGGTCGGCCCCGGTGAACGCACCCTTGGTATGGCCGAAGAACTCGCTTTCGAGAAGCTGCTCGGGAATTGCGCTGCAGTTGACCGCGAGAAACGCCTTCTGACTGCGCAGGCTCTTCTGGTGGATCGTCTGCGCAAGCACGCCCTTCCCGGTGCCGCTTTCGCCGACGATCAGCACGGTGCTGTTGGTCGGAGCGACCTTGTCGACCAGGCGATCGACGCTTTGCATCGCCGGCGACGAGAAACGAAACACCGACTGCGTGCGCTCTCTGACCGCGCGCCGCAGTGCGCGGTTTTCCTCGCGCAGTCCACGCATCGCATCGATCTGCGCGAGCCGGTGCAGCAGCTCCTCGTTGCGGACCGGCTTCGTCAGGTAGTCGAAAGCTCCCGCGCGCAGGGCCTCGACGACCGTGCTGATCGACGAGCTGCCGGTGATCATCACGAACACGGTATCGATTCCCGCCGTGCGGGTCTCGCGCAGGAGGTCGATACCATTGCCGTCTTGCATCGTGATGTCGCACAGCGCGACGTCGACATCACCCTTCACTAGTCGGGCGCGCGCTGCGCTAACGCCCGCGGCTTCTGCGACGGGATACCCGGCGCGCGTCAACACGGTGACGAAGATCTGCCGCAAGGCCGGCTCATCGTCGATGACCAGGATCTGCGACGTGGGCATGGCTTCAGATCGTCGCCCCGCCGCTTTGGGCGAGCGGGATATGAACAGTAGCGATCGTTCCGGCGTCCGGCGCCGACGCGAGCTCGATGCGTCCGCCGCCACGCTCGACCAGGTTCTTGCAGACGAAGAGCCCGATCCCGCGTCCCTGACCGACAGGCTTGGTCGTGAACGTCTCGTCGAATGCGCGAGCACGGACCTCGGGCGTCATGCCCCGGCCGTTGTCCGAGACCGACAGCAGCACCGAGTCGCCGGCGACGCCTGTCGCGAGGCGGATCCGGCGGGGCGCCGGCGGCACGAGGTGGTCCGTCGCGTCCGCTGAATTGATCAGGAGGTTGATGAGGACCTGCGTCAGGTGGTCGGCCACCGCGGTCACCGCGGGCAGATCTTGCGCGAGCGCTTCCTGGAACTCGACGCCGCGGAAGCGCTTGTCGTAGCGGATGAAGCCCGCCGTAGAGCGAACCAAGGCATTGAGGTCGAGCAGCTCCGGCTCGGGCGAGCGCGGCGCCGTGAGCGTCGTCATCTGGCGCACGATGTGCGCGATGCGCTCGGTTTGCTTCAGGATTTGGCCGGCGAACTCGCCGACCTTCGTGTCCCGGAGCTTTGGATCGGCGGCGCTTTCGTCGACGAGGAACTGGGCGACGCCCGAGATCGCTGCGATGGGGTTGCTCACCTCGTGCCCGATCGCAGAGGCGAGCGAGCCGACCGCCGCCATCTTCTCCTGGTGGAAGCGCTGTTGGCGCGCCAGCTCCATCTGGCTTTCGGCGCGGCGCAGGTCGGCCTGCATGCGGTTTACCGCGTCGATCAGGCCGCCGATCTCGTCGCGACGGGTTTTGGGGAGCGGTGGTCCGTCGTAGCCGGAGACGATCGCGGAGGCGCGCTCCTTGAGGTGGTTGATGTCGCGGGCGAGCCGCGTGAAAAAGACGAGGATGACCGCGACACACACGACGGCGCCGACGACGTTGGCCGACGTGGCGAACACGCCGATGAACTGCTGCGTCGATCGGTACTGCTGGCTCAGATCGCGGTTATTGCTCTCGAGGTCGCTTCGTATGTGCTGCAGCTTCGCCAGCAGCAACTGCTCGACGTCGCGAAGCGGCGCGAAGGCGCTCACCGCCAGCTGCACGCCCGGCGTCGCGGCGGCACGCTTGTAGCGGCCGACGTCGTCGCCGAGAGCCGGGAACGCCAGCGCGACCTCATCGAGCGCCCGCGACAGCGTCTGCAGACGGAATCCCGGGTCGTGGAACGTCGTCGTCGGAGACCGCATTGCTTCCTGGACGTCGACGACCGACGGAGTCTCCGCGAGCGCGCGAGCGAGCCCGGCGAGGACCGGCTCGATGAGGCCGATGCGAGCCTGATTGGCCTCCATCTGCTGGACGATCGTTACGAGTCCCTGCCGCTCGTTCGCGAGGAACACTGCGATAACCGCCGGGTAGCCGATCAGCACCAGCATCGCGAGAACACCTTTGGTCCTGAGCGACAGCCAGCGGGTCGCGCGGCGAGCTTCGCCCGGGGCGGGACCGCGGGGCTTGGCCCAGGCATCGTCGGTGGTGAGCAGGCCAGCAGCCGCGGAGGCCGGCCCCTTCGAATAGACAGTCGATGCTCCCGGATTCGGCGCGTCGACGGCTGCGCGCAGTTCGCCATCCATATCCAATCCAACCCCCCGGCCAAAATGAGCCGTGTCAACAAGCCGCGTTCTTCTCCCCCTGGGTCTGCCGGCTACGACGAACTACGGGAGGAAAGTACCGGGCGAGCACGGGACATGGTTTGAGCTAGGTCAGATTGCCGCCTCGGACTTGCTGCGCAAGATCAATAAATCGCGAATGGCGCGGAGCCTCTCTTGCGGGACCCCGCTTCAGGGGCTCTTCACGTTCGGCTGCGACCCGCAGTGTGCTGGTCGATCGGATTGGCCGCTGCCGGAGAATCAAGGACTCCGCGATCCGCCACTCCGCAGGCACCAGGAGAATGAACGCGCGCAAGCTCTTCGCTGTGGAGCGCAGGGCTGCAGCTCGTCGCCGCACTGTTCGCCGGCGGCACCGGCTTCGGCGGCCTGCTGCTCCTTCTCGGCGCGGTCGGCTGGGGTGACCGATTCGTCGGAGCGGCGCTCGTGATCGGCGCGCTGATCGCGAGCAGCGTCGTCGCGAGACACGCTTCGCCTCCGCGCACCCAGGGCACGCCTGCTTTCGCGTGCGCCAGCCGACTCCCGATCAGAACTCCAGCCGATACAGGCGCACCCAGAGATCGGGCTCGGCCTTGCCTTCCTTCCTGACGTTGAAGCGGTCCTGGCCGTCGTCGGTCTTGAGCGCCGTTGTTCGCCACAACGACGGCCTTTCGACGAGCACCCGGCGGAACTCGTCGGTCGCCCAGATCTGCCCCGGAAGCACGTGCGGCTCGACACGGCTCGCGCACAGGATCGCGGCCCCGCCGGCGACGGTCGGCGGCTCGTCGCCGATGCTGCGAGCGAGCTGCACCTCTCCGTAATGGAGAGCGATGCGAAGGCGCGGCTGGCCGATGGCCTGGTACACCTCGTCCATGATGTGCCGTGCCGCTTGCGCGAGAAACACGGGATCTTCGTGGACCATCAGCACGGAATCGCCCGAGCCCGTCTCGGCGGAGACCGCGCCGCGCGCCCAGCGCGAGACCGATTCCTTGAGCGCCTGGCGGACGGGGACATCGGCCCTCGCGTGCATCAGGGTTCCGAACCCGTGGACGTCGCCCTTCAGCACGCAGTAGTCGTACGAGCTCGTGGCGACGCCCGCGCTCGCGCGCTCGTGCCACGGCCTCGCGTAGCCGACGATGTTGGCGCGGTCGATGCGTTGCAGATAGGCGGGATTCACGCGGCCGATGACATCGGTGAGGACCGGGTGGAGGAGGTAGTGCGTCGAGGGCGGCAACGTTCCGACCGGCTCGAGCGTCGCCTCGCCCGGACGCAAAAAGCGCTGGCCCCACTCGCCGCGAACGCGATCGTGATGGACGTAACCGAGCAGGCCCACGCGGTAGAGCGCGCAGAAGACGTGCTTCTCCTCCCCGCCCGTCGCGATGCTGTGCTCGAGAAAGAGCTTCTCGACCTCCTCCCGCGTCAGCACGTTGGTCGGAAGGGCGCGAAACAGCCGTTCGACCTCCATGTCGCCGATGAACGGGGCGATCTCCGCCAGGTATTCGTGCGCGATCTCGGCCGCAGCCTGGTGAACGACCTCCTTGAAGCGGAATTCGCTGTGGCGCTCCTCGGGTCGAAGCGCGGCGAGCCGCTCGCCGACCGTCATCAGGTCGCGGGGCCGGAGGAGCGTGTGCCTGCAGACGTAATCGAAGACCTCCTCGTCCTCGCGCGTGTACACGTCGGTCACCGCGCTGCGTCCGAGAAACGCCTGGAGCGGATCGCTTTTGAAGAGATCGGCGTCCACCATCAGGTCCGCTTTCATCTGGCGGACGTTGTTCACGAAGATCTCGCGGAGGCTCTGCGGCGAATACGCGATGTCGACGGCGCTGCCGCGATACTGCTGCGACATGACGGTCGTGCGCGCCAGCCGCGCGTAGGCTTCCTTGCGCACCGCGGCGAATACCTTCACGTGGTGATTGATCCGCCGGATCTGGTAGGCGACCTCGACCAGTCCGAGCTGCGAGTAGTGCCAGACGTTCGGCGACAGCTCGCCGGTGACGCTCGGATGGCTCGCGGCCTCCTCGACGTGCTTGTTGAAGTACTCGTCGACGCCGTCGATGAAGAGCGCGACCGGCGAGCCGACCGCGCGAAGCCGCGGAACGAGATGCCCGTCGGTGTCCGCGCCGCAGCGCTGGAGCTCGCTCGGCGTCAGGTCGAGAAGTCGAACGAAGTGGTCGATGACGCTTTGCAGCTGGTCGTCGGCGATCAGGGCGGCGAGCGCCGACCCGACCCGGAGGTCGGAAAGCGCGCCGACGTGCTTCAGCGTTGTCAGCGCGATCGCGGAGAGCCAGATCTTGGACCAGGGCAGCGGCGAGACGACGAAGAACGCCAGGAGCTCGCGGCTGAAGATCTTGTCGCCGATCGGCTTGTCGAGAAGGACTCGCGTCGGCAGGCATGCGGCGCGGCCTTCGCGCTGGTAGAGGATGCGCTTGGCCTTGAGGAGGAGCGTCTTGCCGAAGCCCTTGGTGCCGATGACGATGAACTTGTCGTCGCGGTCCGAGCGCAGGAAGGCGTCGATCTCGGGCGTGCGGTGGAGCAGAGACTCGCTGAAATCGTCTGCGACGCGGATGTCATCCGCATCGACGGTCCAGGCACGCATGCGCTCTCCAGGACAAGGGCGGTCCGGAGGATAGCCGACTTGCGCGCGGGCGGGCAATGGCGCGCTGGTCGCCGGGCGCACGCCCCGCGCACGGTCGCGCCTTTGCGCTGCGGATACCGGCACGCCGCGGTTCGGTGCTTCGAGCGGTTGTTCCGCCGCGCTCCACCACCTCGAGCGTCGAGCCGGCGAACGGGCAGCGATTCCGAACGGTCGGACCTCACGGCGTTCGTTTTCGACCATCCGCTCTATCCGGACGGGGATCCTCGCGGCCGCTACCTGCTGGAAGTCGTCCGCCGGCTCGATTCGGGCTCACCGGAGCTGCGCAGGGCGCCGCGGTATCTCTACGCGGCGCAAGCCCACTACGGAGGCAACCCGCGTCTCGAGGCGACGCTCGCGCTGCTCGCCATCGCATTGGATCTGCCCGTCGGCGCGGCGGCGGGTCTTTATACGCTCGCGCGCGTCGCCGGCTGCGTCGCGCATATCGCCGAGCAGCGGCTCGGCGGCTACCTGATCCGACCGCGCGCGAAATTCGTGGGGTCCCGACCGGAGGCCGGAAGCGAGGTGGCCGCGGAGATGCCGTCGATGGAGGCCTGAGCGGCTCCGAGCCGACGCGTCTAGTGCGACATCAGCACCGGGACCGTCATCCTCTCGAGCATCGTTCGGGTGACGCCGCCGAGCACGAGCTCGCGCAGCCGCGCGTGCGCATAGCCGCCCATCACGATGAGGTCGCTCGACAGATCTGCTGCGCGCGACAGCAGGCGTTCGCCGATGGCGATGTCGGAAACGCTGTCGCGATCGACGACGGGCGTTACGCCGTGGGCGGCGAGATAACCGGCGAGCCGGGCGATCGCCGGGCTGTCGACGGCCCGTCCGCCCGACTCCGGGTTGACGGTGATCACGGTCACGCTCTTCGCGCGCTCGAGAAAGGGCAGTGAGTCGGCGATCGCACGCGACGCCTCGCGGCCTCCGTCCCATGCGACGAGCACGTTCGCGCCGAGCGTCGGCCGGGGGCCGATGTGCGGGACGATCAACGTTGGCCGCGCAGTCGACAGGATCGTCGTCGCGATCAGCTCGTCGACGAAGACGCTTTCGGGATCTTCCGCGTTGCTCTGGCCCAGTACGACCAGGTCGGCGCAGCGACCGTGCGCGACCGCGGCATCGAACGGCGCGCCCGCCGGGGCGCGCCACTCGGCAGCTACGCGCGCGGTTGCGGCCGCCTCACGAAAGAGCTGCTCGCTCTCGCGCTCCGCATCCCCGAGCTCCCGCAACCTGCGCTCGACGAGATCCTGCGGAAGGAGCCGGGCGATCGAAGGACCGAGCTCGATCCCCGCGACCAGGTAGGTGCCGACGAGCTGCGCGCGGAAGTCGACGGCGAGCCGCATCGCGGCGTCGAGTCTCTGTCGGCAATGCTTGCTCCGGTCGAGGTGGACGAGGATGCTTTTCAATGCCATGTCGGTTCCCCAATGCGATGGCGTCGCGCGACCCTGATCCGCAGATTGTCGCTCCGCGCGGGCGACACTTCAACGGCGCCAGCGGACGCGCACCGAATAGGCATCGTGTCCGTACTCGACGTCGAGCTCGCCGTCGTAGGCGCGCTTGAGCGCCTCGCCGATTCGCTGCGGCAGGTGAATGTCAGTGGTGGACGCCAGGATGCGGCCACTGCCCTGGTCGAGCCGCACGATCCGGTGCAGCGGATGCTCCAGCCGCTCATGGTCCGCCGCATTGCGGATCGTGTTGATGAGCTCGCTCGCATGCGACCGGACGAAATCGCCCTCCACGACGACGTTGCCCGCAGGCGCGTCGTCGCGAATCCGCTGGCACGCCGGGCAAATCGCCAAGTGGCTTTCGGGGGGCGCATCGCCCCACCGCCAACGCCCATGCTTATAGACGGCCCGGCAGGTTTCGCAGACCGTCGGCTCGGCGAGCTTGCCCCGGCTCTGGTACGGATCGTGGCGCCGCGAATCGAGAATTCGATCGCGATTACGGTGAACGGCGTGGGACGATGGTGGCTGCTTGATCATGATTTGCTCGCGACAGGAGCTCGTGAGAGGAACGTACGAATCGTCGCACGCCGAGATTCGGTGTCGTTGATGCGGATCAACCATCGCACCGGCGTGTCCCGGTAGGGTCGGCGGGGTGGGGACTGCGGGCGCGATCCAAGGGAGGTCCCCGTGCCCGGGCGTATTCTCGGTGGGCCAAAACGCGCGCCGCCGCGCGCCCGGCGAAGAAGAATGGTGAAGCGTCTCAACTCACCTTGGGCGTGAAAACGTAGCCCGCACCGCGGACCGACTTGATCAACTCCGGATGCTGCGGGTCGGTCTCGATCTTGCGCCGCAACCGGCCGATCTGCACGTCGATCGTGCGATCGAACGGGCCGGCCTCGCGGTTGCGGGTTGCCGCGAGCAGCTCGTCGCGCGAGAGGACCCGCCCGGGAGCCTTGACGAGCGCCGCGAGCAGATCGAACTCGCCGGTGGTCAACTCGACCGTCTTCCCTTGCGGGGATTCGAGGCGGCGCGCATCGAGATGGAGCGCCCAGCCGGCGAAGCGGACGACATCGGAAGCCTCGCCCGGCGCCGCCCGGGGGGGCCGCTCGCCCGTCCTGCGCAGCACGCTGCGCACGCGCGCCGCGAGTTCGCGAACGTCGAACGGCTTAGTGACGTAATCGTCGGCGCCGATTTCCAGTCCGAGAATGCGATCTACGGGCTCGCCGCGTCCGGTGACGACGATCACCGGAACGGACGAGTGCTCTCGCAACGACCGCATCAGCGCGAGTCCGTCCTCTCCGGGCAGCCCGAGGTCGAGCAGGAGCAGGTCGACGTGCGTCTCGGCGAGGATACGCCGCATCCCGGCCCCGCCGGGCGCGGTGCTGACCGCGAATCCCTGCGCGGACAGGTAGCGCCGAAGGAGCTCCGCGATCTCGGGCTCGTCGTCTACAACCAGAATGTGCGCGGAGGTGCTCACGCTCGACGGGCGACAGTCGGAAAAGTTTACCATCGGCGTGCGGGTCGCATCGGAGCGATCGACGCGCCGGCAGCGCGCGACCCGTCCCCAGGAGCGGTCGAATCGGGCATGATTGATGGCGGAGTCCCTCCGCGACGCGCCGAATGCGGGTGGTGCGGGGCCTCTGCCGGCCTCTACGTTTTCTCTGAGCCGCACAGATGAAATCGATCATCGCCCAGGAGCTCGAGCGGATCGGCGCGCGCTCGCCCGAGCCCTTCGAAGTGACGTTCGCCGACGGCGAGATCTATCGGAGCCGGCCGGGCAAGCCCGCGTTCTCGTTGCGCTTCCACAACCGGGCCGTCGAATGGGGCATCGCCGCGTTCGGCCACATCGGCATGTGCGATGCGTATTTCGACGGCGACCTCGACATCGACGGCGACCTGCGCGCCGCGTTTCGCGCAGGGATGAACAGCGGTTACGACAGCACGCCGAACGTCCTGGTCGAGAGCCGCAACCAGTGGCACGAGCTCCGCTACTCGAATACCAGCCACGAGCAGGCGAAGGCGAACGCGCGCGCGCACTACGGGCTCGGGACCGAGTTCTACCGGCTCTGGCTCGACGACCCGCTGATGATGTACACCTGCGCTTACTGGCGCGACGGAACGGCGAGCCTCGAGGAGGCGCAGATCAACAAGATCGAGCACGTCTGCCGCAAGCTGCTGCTGCGCGAGGGAGAGACGATCATCGACATCGGCTGCGGTTTCGGCGGATTCATGTTCCACGTCGCGCCGCGCTACAGGGTCGACATTACGGGCACCAATACGACGACCGAGCAGGTGACCGCGGTCGCCGAGAAGATCGCACGCGAGAATCTCGGCGAGCGGTTGCGCGTCATCGACGCGGACTTTCGCGAGCCGCAGGGCGAGTTCGACAAGGTCGTGTCGATCGGAGTGCTCGAGCACGCGGGACGCGACCAGCTCGAAGAGGTCGTCAAGGCGCACGCCGATGCGCTCAAGCCGGGCGGCCTCGGGATGCTGCATTTCATCGGCCATGTGGGCCGCCGCGATACCGAGTTCTTCATCCGCGAGCACGTGTTTCCGGGGGGCTGGATTCCGAGCCTTGCCGACGTCATCGTCGCGATGGAAGCCAACGGCCTCGAGGTGGTCGACATCGAGAACCTCCGCCGGCACTACGCGCTCACGCTCGACGTGTGGTCCGAGCGCTTCGACCGGAACTGGCCGCGGATCCAGGCGCTCGATCCGGCGAAGTTCGACGAGCGGTTCCGGCGCATCTGGCGGACTTATCTGATCGGCTGCGCGGAAATGTTCCGCTCTCCGCACGAGCAGACGCATCTCTTCCAGATCACGTTCGGCAAGGGCAACGTGACGCCGCGCAGCTACCCGATGACCCGCGATTTTCTGTACCGGCCCATCGCCGGAGGACCGTGAATCCCGGCGCTCTCGGCTCGTCGGGTCGCCCGTCGGCGTCGCTGCGCGACGAGGGTTACCCTTCGCGCCGGGAACGAGCGCTCGCCGAGCTTCGCGCGGCCAGCGCAGCGGGCCGCCCCTTCGGGCTCGCCAAGGAAACGTCGAATCTGTTTCGCGATCGGAGCCGGGCACGAAAGCGCCGGCTCGATCTGCGCGGGTTCGACCATGTTCTCGCCGTCGATGTCGCCAGGGGCTGGGTCGAAGCCGAGGGTATGACGACCTACGAAGACCTTGTCGCCGCAACGCTCGAATCCGGCGCGGTGCCCGCAGTGGTGCCCGAGCTGAAGACGATCACGCTGGGCGGCGCGGCGGCGGGCGTCGGCATCGAGGCATCGTCGTTTCGCCATGGTCTCGTCCACGAGACGCTGCTCGAACTCGACGTGCTGACGGGCGAGGGGCGCGTCGTCAACTGCCGCCCCGACAACGAGCACGCCGATCTGTTCTTCGGATTCCCGAACTCCTACGGGACGCTCGGCTACGCACTCAAGCTCAAGGCGAGGATCGTCCGCGCCAAGCCGTACGTCGCGCTCGGGCATCGACGCGTCGCCGAGCCGGGCGCGTTTCTCGCGGCGCTCGCAGAGGCGTGTCGGGACGGCGCTGACTTCGTCGACGGCGTGGCGTTCGGCGCCCGCGACTACTGTCTGACGACGGGGCGCTTCGTCGATTCGGCGCCCTACGTCAGCGACTATTCTTTCGAGCGGATCTACTACCGCTCGATTCGCGAGCGTTCGTCCGACTTCCTGACGACGCGCGACTACATCTGGCGCTGGGACACCGACTGGTTCTGGTGCTCGAAGAACGTGGGCGCGCAAATTCCGTGGGTGCGCCGCATCTACGGCCGCGAGCGCCTCGGCTCACGGACCTATCAGCGGATCATGCGCTGGAACAGCCGCTGGAGAGTGACGAAGGCGCTCGATCGGCTGCGCGGCGCGTACTCGGAATCGATCATCCAGGACGTCGACATCCCGATCGCCAATGCCGCGGCATTCCTCGACTTCTTTCAGCGCGAGATCGGAATCGCGCCCGTCTGGATCTGCCCGCTGATCGGCACGCGGGCGGCGGGCCGATTTCCGCTCTACAGGATCCCCCCGGGCGAGCTCTACGTGAACTTCGGCTTCTGGGACGTGCTGCGGCGTCCGGGCGCCTTCGCGGCGCAGCACTTCAATCGGCTGATCGAGGAGAAGGTCCTCGCGCTCGGCGGCATCAAGTCGCTCTACTCGGAAAGCTTCTTCGACCGCGCTACGTTCGATCGCGTCTACGGCGGCGACGCCTATCGCGCGCTCAAGGCGAAGTACGATCCCGACGGCGCGTTCCCGGAGCTCTATACGAAAGCAGTCGCGCACGCCTGAGAGCGGCCGATGCCACGGCGCCACCGCCCAAACTTTGGTTAGGCGACAGTGGGCGGGACCGGTCGATAGGATCGTCCGCCATCGTTTCGCCGTCGGTCGCCGGAACCCCAATGAAGACACCAATCGATTGCGACCTCCTCGTCGTGGGCTCGGGCGCCGCCGGGCTCGCCGCCGCGGTGACGGCGGCGGCGCACGGCCTCGACGTGGTCGTCGCAGAGAAGGAGCCGGTGTTCGGCGGCACCACTGCATGGTCGGGCGGCTGGATGTGGACGCCGCGCAACCCGCTGGCGCGTCGCGCGGGAATCGTCGAGGACATCGAGCAGCCGCGCACGTATCTGCGCAACGTGCTCGGCGCGCATTTCAACGAGGCGAGGGTGACCGCGTTTCTCGAAGCCGCGCCGGAGATGGTCGCGTTCTTCGAGGAAAATACCGCGGTGCGCTTCGAGGACGGCAACAAGATCCCCGACACCTATGGCAACGTGCCGGGCGCGGGAACCGGCGGACATCAGGTGATCGCGGCGCCCTACGATGCCCG
The DNA here is from genome assembly GCA_035541655.1 of Casimicrobiaceae bacterium. GTDB lineage: Bacteria > Pseudomonadota > Gammaproteobacteria > Burkholderiales > Casimicrobiaceae > CAIWHR01. The sequence goes on from DATKMY010000128.1 coordinate 12,898, forward strand.
CGATCTGGGCGACCTCGTCGCTCGGCTGCGGCGCCCGCTGCGCGAAACGACGTTCCTTGGCCTGACGATCCAGGCCGGGCCCGACTTGAGAGCGTTCATGAACGTGACGCGCTCGCCGCGCGCTTTCCTGTACGTCGCCCATCGCGTCACTCGACATCTTCTCGATCTCACGCTGTATCGACGCGCGATGCAGTTGCGCAACGGGTTGGCGCTCGTCGCGCGCTTGCTGCGCTCGGCCTCGGATCTCGGCGTCGATCTCAGGAGCTCGTCTCCAGTCGTGCGGCTGCTGCAGGTCGACGCAGCCGTTCGTGGCGCAGTGCTCGACACCGCTGATGGCGAGATCGAGGTGCGCGCTCGACGCGGCGTCGTGCTCGCCAGCGGCGGCTTTCCGCATGACATGGAGCGCAGGCGCGCGACGTTCCCGTCGCCGGACCAGCATTGGACGCTTGCCGTTCCCTCTGCGACCGGCGACGGCGCGCGGCTCGGCGAAGCGGCGGGCGGAAGCGTCGACGGAACGCTCGCGGCGCCCGGTGCCTACTGCCCGGTGTCGCTCGTTCCGTACCCGGACGGCACGATGGGGTGCTTTCCGCACATCATCGAGCGCGGCAAGCCCGGAATCATCGGCGTGCTGAAAAACGGGCGGCGCTTTTGCAACGAAGGCAACGGTTACCACGATTATGTCACCGCGTTGCTGCGTTCGGTCCCGCCAGGCGACGAAGTCGCGTCTTGGCTCGTCTGCGCGCGGGCCTTCCAGCGCCGGTACGGGCTCGGCATTTCGCGGCCGGCGCCGCTGCCTCTCGGACCGTTCATCCGTTCCGGCTATCTCAAGACTGGCCGGACGATTGCCGAACTGGCCCGCAATTGCGGGATCGATCCGGAGGGACTCGAGCGCACGATCGCCGAGTTCAACGCCGGCGCGCGCCGCGGCGACGATCCGGCGTTCGGGCGCGGATCGACGGTCTACAACCGCTATCAGGGCGATGCAACGGTCTCGCCGAACCCCTGCGTTGCACCGATCGAGCGCGGACCGTTCCTCGCGGTGAAAGTCGTTCCCGGCAGCTTCGGAACTTTCGCGGGATTGAAGACCGACGCGAATGCGCGAGTCCTCGATTCGGCTGGCAACCCGATTCCCGCCCTGTACGCCGCCGGAACCGACATGGCGAGCGTCATGGGCGGATTCTATCCGTCGGGCGGAATCAACATCGGGCCCGCGATGACGTTCGGCTTCATTGCGGGGCGTCACGCAGCCGCTACGGCCCGGGGCGCCACGGGAATGCGACTCGCTGAAAAGGAGACCCACGCATGACCACCTTCCCGAGGCCGCCATGAGCACGGTCTTCTCTCTCGCGCATCTGACGGTCCTGCAGCTTTCACCGCCGGAGCTGCTCCGCCTCGCTGCGCGTACCGGCTACCAGGCCGTCGGGATGCGCCTGATCGCGGTCACCGACACCTCACCCGGCTATCCGCTGATGGACGATGCAGCAGCGATGCGCGAGACGAAGGCCGCGATGAAAGACACCGGCGTGCGCGTGCTCGACATCGAGTTCGTCCGGCTCACGCCGGACACCGACGTCATGCGTTTCGAGCGCTTCGTTGCCGCCGGCGCCGAGCTCGGCGCGAAGCACGCGATGGCCGCGCCGTACGACCCGGACCTCGCGCGCCTGGCCGATCGCCTCGGCGCGTTCCACGATCTCTGCTCGCGCTACGGGCTCTCCGCGGTGATCGAGTTCTATCCGTGGACGGTCATCGCGAATCTGGACAGCGCAGTGCGCATCGTCGAAGCCGCGCGACGACCTGACCTCGGCATCCTCGTCGATACGCTGCACTTCGATCGCTCGGGGAGCAAGGTCGAGCAGCTCGATGCGCTGCCCGCTTCGCGCCTGCCGTACATTCAGGTGTCCGATGCGCCGGTGCAGCCGTCGTACACCACGGAGGAGCTGTTGCACGCGGGTCGAGCGGAACGGCTGCCTCCCGGCGAAGGCGGGATCGACATCGCGCGCATCCTCCGCCACATGCCGCGCGGTATCCCGATCGCGCTCGAAATCCCGATGACGGCGATGACGGCCGCGCAGGGCACCGAAGCCGTGGCGCGGCGAGTGAAGGAGGCAGCGGAGCGCCTGCTCCAGACCGTCGGCTGATCCCAGTCTCGCGTTTTCTCCGCGCTGCCACGAGACGGCGCGTCGGCAAGCTCTTCTTTGCCGACCGATTCGCAGTCACGCGGTATCATCGAGCACACGTGGCGCTTCTTCCGCCCCAGGAGTCCTTCATGCACGAGTGTCTTACGTCTCAGGGCGACGGTGCGATCAGGATCGCGGCGATCCGCCAGGAGGCCTTCCCTGCGTGGCTTGCCGAGCATCCCGAATCCCGCGGCTGGCTTTCCGCGCTTGGATTCAGGGCCGAACCCGGAACGTTTGCATTCCTGCCCGGGGGCGCCGGCGTGCCGGGCGGGGTGATCGCCGCTCCGATCGAAGACGCCCCGGCGTGGGCATTCGCCGGGTTGCCGATGGCGCTGCCCGAAGGGACGTACCTGCTCGACTCTGCCGCCGGCGTTACGCCCACCGATATCGCGCTCGGCTGGGCGCTCGGGTCGTATGCATTTACTCGCTACAGGAAGGCAAAGCGTGCGCCGGCGAAGCTCGTCTGGCCGGAAGGTGCCGATCGCGGCGAGGTCGAGCGCATTGCACGCGCGGTCTCGCTGGTGCGCGACATGGTCAACACGCCGGCCGAGGACATGGGACCGACGGAGCTCGCCGACGCTGTGCTCGGCGTGGCGAACGCGCACGGCGCGAACACCAGCGTGATCGTCGGCGACGACCTTCTGCGCCACAACTATCCGACGATCCACATCGTCGGGCGAGCGAGCGCGCGCCCGCCGCGGTTGATCGATATGCGCTGGGGCGAGGCGAACGCTCCGAAGGTGACGCTCGTCGGCAAAGGCGTGTGCTTCGACACCGGCGGCCTCGATCTCAAGCCGCGCGACGCGATGCTCGAGATGAAGAAGGACATGGGGGGTGCCGCGGTGACGCTGGGCCTCGCGGCCGCGCTGATGGCGGCAAAGACACCGATCCGCCTGCGCCTGCTCATCCCCGCCGTCGAGAATTCCGTCGCCGGGAACGCGTATCGCCCGCGGGACATCGTGCGCACGCGCGGCGGAAAGACCGTCGAGATCGGCAACACCGACGCCGAAGGGCGCCTGATCCTGTGCGACGCACTGTCCGAGGCCGACAGCGAGCATCCCGATCTGCTGATCGATTGCGCGACGCTCACCGGCGCCGCGCGCGTCGCGCTGGGACCCGATCTCGGGGCACTCTACTGCGACGACGACGGCGTGGCCGAGGGGCTGCTGGAAGCGGGCGCGGCAGCCGGCGACCCGCTGTGGCGAATGCCGCTATGGCGGCCGTATCGGAAGCTCATCGACGGCAAGTGCGCCGATCTGAACAACGTCGCGGGCGGCACGTTCGCCGGGTCGATCATCGCGGCGCTCTATCTCTCGGAATTCGTCTCCACGTCGACACGCTGGGCGCATCTCGACATCTATGCTTCCAATCCGACTGCACGACCTGGCCGCCCCGAGGGCGGCGAGGCGACCGGCCTGCGCGCGCTGTACGCGTACATCAGGCAGCGCTATGCGTGAGGCGGTCGCAGGCTGACTGCGACCCTCCACGATGGCGAGACGGAAGAAGCGGGGTCCGGGGGCGCGACCTCGCGGAGCCGAGCCCCCAGGTGTTGCACCTCTTGCGCAGCCGCCAAACAGGCCGGCGACCGGCGAATCCGCGCAGCCCGTCGCGCGCGACCGCAGGCCCAGGAGCCGCGGCCTT
>DATKMY010000129.1:0-37233 GCA_035541655.1 Casimicrobiaceae bacterium
GCAGCTACATGACTCCGTATGCGGAGGCATTCCTCGCGGGGGAGGGCACCGCGCCCCGCGCGAGTCTCGACCTTGACGACGACGAAGCGCTCGCCCTCGGGCGGATCGCTGTCCTCGCCGAGGGCGCGGGGCGCTTCGACGAGGCGCGGTCGTTCGCCGCGGAGGCCGCGAAGTACCAGCGCTTCGAGCCGCAGTGGTTACCACGCTTTCGGCTGCTGATCGCCGCGAACGACGCGCACGCGCGAAAGCTCGCCGCGGGCTATCCAGACGCTACGGTGATGGCGATCGCCAACACCGTCGCGCCGTGTCCGCCCCGAGTTCACCGACAAGGGGCCGCGACGCGGGTCCTGTTCGTCGGCAATCTTTCGTATCCGCCGAATGTCGACGGGATCCGCGGTTTCGCGGCCGACGTCCTGCCGCGGCTGCGTGCGCAACGCGGCGAAACGATCGCGCTGCGCATCGCGGGGAGCTCACCCGCAGCGGAGGTCACCGCGCTCGCGCGTATTCCTGGCGTCGAAGTGATCGCCGATCCGGAGGATCTCGCGGGTTGCTACGCGTGGGCCGATCTCGCCGTGGTCCCGCTCGCCGCGGGCGGCGGGACGCGGATCAAGCTGCTCGAGGCGTTCGCGCACGGCGTCCCGGTCGTCGCAACCTCGATCGGCGCCGAGGGGATCGCCGCGGTGCACGGTATCCATCTGCTGCTCGCCGATGCGCCGGCGGCCTTCGCCGAGGCTTGCGCGAGGCTGCTGGCCGACCACGCTCTGGCGACGCGCTTGACCGATGCCGCGCGCGCGCTCGTCGAGGCCCGCTATGCGCACGCGCACGGCGTGCGCGCGATCCGCGCCGCTTTCGCCGGCCTCTGCTCGGCGTAGAGGGCGCCCCTGCGAAAGTTCGGCGTCCGGCGCTCGATCCCGGACCCGAGCCCAGCGCGCAGTCTCGCGGCGGTGAGTGGGGCGCCGACGCCCGCCGCCACCGCTTGTCCTGCATTTTCCCCGGCATTGCATTATGCTCGAACCCGCGCCCCCGATGCGTGCGGTCCTGCGCGAGCGACGGGCACCGCCGCACCCATTCGCTCCGCCGAACGCGTCAACGATGTCGACCCCAACCGCGACCATGGCCGTCGCCGCAACGCAGAAGGCCCGGATCCTCGCCGAGGCGCTGCCTTTCATCCGGGCATTCCACGCCTCGACGCTCGTCATCCGCTTCGGCGGGGCCGCGATGGTCGATCCGGTGCTCAAGGCGGGATTCGCCCGCGACGTCGCGCTGCTTCGGCTGGTCGGAATGAATCCGATTATCGTCCACGGCGGCGGCTGGCGGATCGACGAGCTCCTGCGCACGATGGGAATGCCGATACGCGAGCACCGCGGAATGCGGATCGTCGACGAGCCGACGCTGAACGTGATCGAGATGGTGCTCGGCGAGCTCAACCAGGACCTCGTGGGCCTCGTCAACCGCTTCGGCGCCAAGGCGGTCGGCCTGAGCGGACAGGATGGCCGGTTCATCCACGCCCGCGCGATGGTCGCGCCTCGCGACGCGAGCGGCACCGCGGGCCCCGACCTCGGCTTCGTCGGCGACGTCGAGGCGATCGACCTCGACGTGATCCGGCTGCTTCTTTCCCGCGACTTCATCCCGGTGATCATGCCGATCGGAGTCGGCCGCGACGGGACGGCCTACCACATCAATTCCGACATCGTCGCCGGACGGCTCGCGCGCGCGCTCCACGCCGAGAAGCTGATCCTGATGACCAACGTTGCCGGCGTGCGCGACGGCGACGGTCGGCTCGCGTTCGTGCTGACCGCGAGCGACGCCGAGGCGCTGCTGCGCAAAGGCGTCGTTCCGGTCGAAGAGCAGCCCCGCCTCACCGCGGCACTCGCCGCCGTGCGCGAAGGCGTGCGGTCGGTGCACATCATCGACGGCGGCGTGCCGAACGCGCTGCTGCTCGAGGTGCTCACGAACTCCGGCGTCGGCACCGCGCTCCGCTCGGACTCCGGCCCGCACTTCCTTGCCGACAGCCGCAGCTACTTCGCGGCCTCCGTCGATTCCTGACGCGGGCCGCCCCACAAAGGGTCCCGGGTGCGTTGAACCTGCTGCCGCATCGACGCTCGGGAGCGTCCATCGAGGTGAGCGAAGACGCCGGCGTGCGATACCTGCACTTCGGGTCGCCGTGGATCCAGGGTGCAATGCGAATCGCCCGGCCCTGGTCGCTCGAGCTCGAGTACACGCGCGACATGATGATGGCCTTGCTGTTGCGGCCCGCGAAGCGATGGCCGAAGGCGGTGCTGTTGATCGGCCTGGGCGCGGCTTCGCTGACCAAGTTCCTCTACCGGTACCGGCCGCGCTCGATCCTGACGGTCGTCGAGATCGACGCTGCGGTCGTCAGGGCCGCCGTACAATTTTTCAAGCTGCCGGTCGACCCGCGACGGATCGCGATCGAGATCGGCGACGGGCACGATTTCGTCGCGGCGATCGACCGCGAGTTCGATCTGATCCTGGTCGACGGCTACGACGCGAAGAGCAGGATCGGAAAGCTCGACACGCTCGAGTTCTATCGCAACTCGCGCGCGCGGCTGACCGGCCAGGGCCTGCTCGCCGCCAATTTCCTGAACGCCCGCCGCGGCCTTCCCCAGAGCCTCGAGCGAATGAGCGAGGCGTTCGGCGGCCGCGCCTTCACGCTTCCGCATTGCGCGAGCGGAAATGTGATTGCGCTCGCCGCGAGCGGCGCGCCGGTCGCCCTGTCGCTCGCCGGGATGAGGGCGTCGGCGCGGCGGCTCCGGCGCGAGTCGGGGCTCAACCTGCTGCCGACTCTCGCGCGCCTCGCACAGACGCAGGTCGCGGGCAGCGATCGGTTCGCGCTTTGAGTCACCCTCGGTCGCACTCTGCAATCATGCCGGCTCGCGCTCGTCGACGAGGCCGCGCTGCGCGAGCATCGGTCCGACGTCGGGATCGCGGCCGCGGAAGAGCCGATAGGCCCGTGCCGGGTCGAGCGTGCCTCCGGACGAGTAGACGTAGCGGCGCAGGCGCTCGCCCACCTCCGGATCGAACGGATCGCCCGCCTCGACGAACGCGTCGAAGCCGTCGGCGTCGAGAACTTCCGCCCACATGTACACGTAGTATCCGGCTGCGTAGCCCGGACCCGAGAACAGGTGCGAGAAGTGCGGCAGCCGGTGGCGCAGCACGATCTCCCGCGGCATGCCGATCCGCTCGAGCTCCTCGCGCTCGAACGCGCCGATGTCGATGCTCTCGCTGTCGGCGCGCTCGTGCAGAGCCATGTCGACGAGCGCGCATGCGGTGTATTCGACGGTCTCGAAGCCCTGGTTGAAGCGCCGCGCGCGCCCGAGGCGCTCGATCAGCGCCCGCGGAATCGGCTTGCCCGTAACGTGGTGGACGGCGTGGCGCTCGAGAACCGACGGCTCGAATGCCCAGTGCTCGAAAATCTGCGACGGAAACTCGACGAAATCCTTGAGTACCTTCGTGCCCGACAGCCGTTCGTACGTCACTTGCGATAGCAATCCGTGAAGGCCGTGGCCGAATTCGTGGAACAGCGTCCTCACGTCGTCGGCCGACAACAGCGTCGCCTCGCCCGCCGGGGACTTTGCGAAGTTGTTGTTGTTGGCGACGATGGGGAGCGTCTCGCCGGCGACGCGCGATTGCGCGCGGTAGTCGTTCATCCATGCGCCGCCGCGCTTCGACGGCCGCGCGAAATTGTCGCTCAGGAAGATCCCGATCAGCCGCTCATCGCGGTCGCGGACCTCGAAGGTGCGGACGTCGCCGTGATAGCTCGCGACGTCAGGGCGCTCGACGAACTTCAATCCGAAGAGGCGCCGCGCCGTGTCGAAGGCCGCGGCGAGCATCCGCTCGAGAGAGAAGTAGGGCTTGACCTCCGCCTCGTCGAACCCGTAGCGCGCCTTGCGCACCTTCTCCGCGTAGTAGCGCCAATCCCACGGCTCGATCGCGTGCGTCTCGCCGTGCGAGAGCGCCATCGCCGCCAGCGCGTCGCGCTCGGCAGCCGCGCGCGCCTTCGCCGGCCCCCAGACCTCGCCGAGGAGCTTCGCGACCGCCGCGGGCCGCAAAGCCATCCGATCGGCGAGCGCGTAGTCGGCGTAGCTCGCGTGTCCGTGCAGGCGCGAGAGCTCGCCGCGCAACGCGAGGATCTCGCGCGCGATCGGGCGATTGTCGTGCGGGCCCTCGTTCTCGCCGCGACGAGTCCACGCCTTGAACGCACGCTCGCGCAAGTCGCGGCGCTCCGAGTAGGTGAGGAACGGTACGATCAGCGAGCGCGACAGCGTGATGACCCAGGCGTCGGGCAGCCCGCGCTCCTGCGCGGCGCTGCGCGCGGCGGCGCGCAGTCCATCGGGCAACCCGGCGAGGTCGCCCTCCGCGAGAACCAGCCGGTAGCCCGCCTCGTCGGCAAGGACGTTCTGACTGAAGCGCGTGTAGAGTGCGGCCAACCGCTCGACGATCTCGGCCGAGCGCGCCTTCGCGGCAACGGAGAGCTGCGCTCCTTCACGAACGAAGTCGAGGTGCACGCGTTCCAGCAGTCGCAGCGCTTCGGGACCGAGGCCGAGTCGATCGCGCGCGGCGTGCAGCTGATCGATCCGCGCGAAGAGATCGTGGTCGAGATAGATCGCGCTGTAATGGGCGGCGACGCGCGGCGAAATTTCGCGCTCGACCGCTTGCAGCGCGGGCGACGTCTCCGAGGCGGCGAGATTGAAGAAGAGCTTCACGATCCGGCGCAGGTCGCTCCCCGCGACGTCGAAGGCGACCAGCGTGTTCTCGAAGCTCGGCGCCGCGGCGGTCGCTGCGATCGCGGCGACTTCGTCGCGATGCGTGCGCATCGCGCGGTCGAACGCGGGCGCGAAATGCTCGGGCACGATGTCGCCGAACGGCGGCAGACCGAATGGGGCCTGCCATGCCTGGAGCAGCGGATTGGGATCGGTCATCGGGGTTCTCTCGAGGACGGGAATGCGGTGGACGGCGCCGGGATCACCGCTGACGTCCGGGATGCAGGAGGTGCCGAAGGGCGACAGGCTCGAATTATCGCCTTTCGCGCCGTGTTTTGGCACTATCGGGCCACAAGAGCGCGCAACTTTGCGCCCGCCGGCAGTCTAATCGTACGCGAGTTCGGGGGGGGCTCGCGCGCTGGGAGGAGCGGCAATGAGCCCGAAATGGATTGCGGTCGCGCTGGTCGTGACCGGCGTCGCCCTCGTGTTGTGGGCAAGCGACAAGATCACGGTCCAGGGCGAGCGGACGATCTATACCGTTCATTGCGAGGGCGGCGAATGGGACGGCCTGCAGTGCCGCGGCAAGATGGTCGCCGCAGAGCGCTATCGATTTCGCGCGAGCAACGTCAAGCAGGAGGTGCTGTACTGGGTCGTGGGCTCGCCGGCGCCCTCCGGCAAGTTCACGCAGTGCAATGTCAAGGACCGCGGCAATTGGGCGTGTCCGCCGAACGCAGGTCAGCCCCCGACGATTACGCATGAAATGGTGAACGGCCGGCCGAAGCGCGACGGCAACGACGGCGATCTGCCGTTCAAGGCCGTTCCCAAGTGGGTATGGTGGGTGTTGCACTCGGGGGTTCACGCCTACACCAAGGCGGGATATTGACTGCGGGATACGCGGCGGTGAGCGCGAAGGCCGCCAGGCCGGGTCACGGCCGAAGGCCGTTCGCGCGCGCCTTCGGCGTGCGGCGCGTCCGGCTCGCGACCGGCCTGGTGATGTTCGCGTATCTGCTCACGCACTACACGAACCACGCGCTCGGCAACATATCGCTCGCGGCGATGAACGCCGGGTTCAGGTATCACGTGTGGCTTTGGCAAAGCTGGCCCGGCACGCTCGCCCTCTACAGCGCGCTCGCCATCCACGCGAGCCTCGGTCTCTGGGCGCTCTATCAACGGAGGGACTTTCGCTTCAGGGCGGGCGAAGCGATCCAGCTGATCTTCGGCCTGTCGATCCCGCTGCTGCTCGCGCAGCACGTCGTCGCCGAGCGCCTCGGGCTCGCCATCTACGGGATCGAGCGCGGCTACGCACAGGCGCTCTACGCGTTCTGGGTCGCGACGCCGATACGGGGTCTCTTGCAGGCGGCCGCGCTCGTCGTCGCGTGGACGCACGCCTGCATCGGCCTCTATTTCTGGCTGCGCTTGAAGCGGTGGTTCCCGCGCGCGGCGCCGGCGCTGTTCGCCGCTGCAATACTGCTCCCGACGCTCGCGCTCCTCGGCTACTACCAGGGCGGCCGCTCGGTCGTCGAGCTTTCCAGGCTTCCTGGGTGGCGCGCCGAGAATCTCACGCCTGGACAGCTCGGCACGCCCGAGCAAAACGCCGGGATTGTCGACATCCGCGAAGAGGTCCTCTACGGGTGGGGCGCGGCGATCGTCCTCGTGCTTCTCGCTCGCGGCGTGCGGGCGCTCGCGGAGCGGCGGCACGGGTTGATTCGCGTCTCCTATCCGGATGGACGCAGCGTCCGCGTTCCACTCGGTTTCAGCGTGCTCGAGGCGAGCTGGCGCTTCAACATCGCGCATGCGAGCGTCTGCGGCGGACGCGGCCGTTGCTCGACGTGCCGGATCCGCATCGTCGGCGATCGCAGCGGGCTTCCCGAGCCGTCGCCGCGCGAGATCTCGGTGCTCGAGCGCGCAGGCTACGGCGACGACGCCGCCGTTCGCCTCGCGTGCCAGCTGCGGCCGCGGACCGACGTCGTCGTCGTTCCGCTGCTGCCGCCCCATGCGGACGCGTCCTATGCGGTGGGGAACAGGCGTCCGCATACCGGCGAGGAACGCTACGTCGTCAGCATGTTCGTCGACATGCGCGGGTCGACGCAAATGGCCGAGGGCCGGATGCCGTTCGACACCGTCTTCATCATCAATCGCTTCATCGGCGCGGTGGCGCAGGCCGTCATCGAAGCCGGCGGCGAACCGAATCAATTTCTCGGCGACGGCATGCTCGCTCTGTTCGGTCTCGACGCGAGGCCGGCGACTGCGTCGCGGCAGGCGCTGCGCGCGGCCGCACTCGTCGCCGCGAACGTCGACGGCCTCAACGCGCAATTCGGAGAAGAGCTCGCCGAGCCCATCCGGTTCGGCATCGGCATCCACGGCGGCGAGGTGATCGTCGGCGACATCGGCTATCGCGAGCACGTTGTGTTCACGGCGCTCGGCGATGCCGTCAACGTCACTGCGCGTCTGCAGGAGATGACGAAGGCCCTCGATTGCGAGGTCGTGTTCTCCGAGGAGGTCAGACGGTCGGCGGGATTGCCGCCCGACTCAATGCCCACGGTCGAGGTCCCGATCCGCGGGCGCGTCGAGCCGCTCGTCGTTCGCACTGCCCGCACTGCGGCGATGCTAGAGATGCCGCTCGAGCCCGCCTTGGCGGTTGCCGCGGCCGTTTAGGTCGGAAGCGGGCGAGAGCGCGGGCGCGGCGGCAGGCGCGCGCGCCGATCCCGTGAGGGCCGCCGCGATCAGGCGCGCGCCGGCGCCGGATTCCACACGCCGTCGCAGGTCGCGCGCGCGGCGTCTCCCTTGGGAAGCTTTGCGCAGACGCCGCTCAACTCGGCGCGAATGCGGCGCAGAGCTTCCGCGTGGGCATTGCCCTTGTTCCACGCGACGAGCTTCTTCGCCATCCGTTCGAGCGCCCGGCGATTGCGATCGTAGAATGTGTCGGGTGCGGGCTCGAGCTCGCCGATCACCTGGAGCGCGGCGCGCTCGATCCGTAGCGCGTCGTCGGGCGTGAGCTCGATCAGCGAGCCGACGTAGCCCGCTCCCCATTGCAGACGCGTTGCAGGGCCGCTCGCCGCGGCGTACGCCTTCTCCGACCAGGCGACCGCCGCGGCCTTGTCACCGCGCTTCCTCGCGTTCGCTGCGAGGCCCAGCATGTGGTAGTACGGCGTGTGGGAGCGGGCGAGCTCGGCCTCGAGGAGCGCATCGGATTCGGCGAAGAGTCCCGCCTCGCTCAGCACGTCGGCCGCTTCGTTGACGACGACCTCGCGCGCGTAGGGGTCGGCGGTCTCCTTGTCGGCGCGCCCGACCTGCTCGCGGACGCTTGCAAGTAGGGCCTCGGGGAGCGCTCCCTTGCCTGCATCGAGCTTCGCGATGTCGACACGCGCCGCGACTGCCGCCAGGCGGTCGATCGTGGAAAGGCGCGCGTCCGCGATCATGGCGACAAGCGCGGCATCCCACGCCGCCGCGAGGACCGCACGCTCTTTCGAGCCGGGAAGCGTCACATGGGCGATCGGCTTCGACGGCTCGTCGGCGACGATGTCGAAATGCTCGCGTGCGAGCTCCGGATCGCCGAGCACCTTGAGCAGCCGTTGCCGCGCGGTCTTGTCGTCACCGGGCGTCGCGTCCTTCGCCGCGGAAGCCGCCGCGATTGCCTTGAGGTGCAGGCGCGTCGCCGTCGCCTCCTGGTCCTGCGGACATGAATTGGCCAATCGGAGCAGCGTCGCCGCGACTTTCTTCTGGGCCACCAGCGCGTCGTCGTTGGTCTCCCACGAATAGTAGGCGAGCATTCGCCAATCCTCGGGCGTGAGCTTTGCGGCCGCGCCGCTCTCCGCGGGCGCCAGCGCCGCGGCGAGTGTCGCCTTCACCGGTCGCGCGCCGTTCATTCCCATCGCGAGCACGCGCATGTACTGATCGGCGTCGACCTCGCCCGGCAGGCGCGTGATCTCCAATCCGTCGGGATTGAACAGGATCATCGTCGGATAACCGGAGATCCTGAAGCGCGCGCCCAGGCGCTGTGCGCTCCTGCTGTCGCCATCGAGGTAGACCGGGACGAAAAAGCGCGACCGATCGATGAAGTCCTGCCGGCTGAAGATCGTCGCCTTCACCTGATTGCACGGCGGGCACCACACCGCGCCCCAGTAGAGAAACAGCGGCTTACCCTCGGCCTTCGCCGTTGCGAATGCCTCGTCGACGTCGCCCTTGCGCCATGCGACTCCCGATTCGCCGGTCGCTTGCGCCATTTCGGCGGAAGCGGCTGCGAGGACAGGGCTCGGCACCGCGCTCGTCGTTGCCGCGGCGGGCACGCGCGGCGCCGCCGGCTCGGGCGCTCTCGTGCACGCTCCGGTCGCGAGCGCGACTGCGACAAAGGCGAGCCGCGGGAGCGATGGGGTCGAGCGCGACTGGCGTCGCGCCGCGCTCGATCGTCGCGCCGTCGTCACAGTGCGGAAGGACGGCGCCCTACGACGGCCCGGCCGCTTTCTTGCGCACCGGCCGCCAATGCCGGGGCGCGGTCGTCGAATAGCCGTGACGCGTACCGGTGGCGAGTCGGTTCAACGTGAGCGCCGCGATCGTCGCACCCAACGCGGCGATCGTCGTGGAATCGCGGGCGAGAACGTTCAGCAACTGGCTGTAGAGTTGCGGATCGCTCTGCTCGACGTAGCGGACGATCTCGTGAATCTGGCTCGACGTCGCGCGCGCGGCGTCGTCGATCGAAACGGGAATCTCCTGCAGCCGCGCGTGCGTCACGTATTTCGCGAATGCGCCGCCGCCGATGACGGTGAGCGCGAGCGGCCCCACCGACGCAAGCAGCCGGCCGAGCATTCTTGCACGCGTGCGCAGATTGAGCCGATTGAACGTGACGGCGACGATCGTCGCGAGCGACGGCGCCTGGTGAGCGCCGCGCGCTGGCGTAGGGGGAGCGATGTCGGTCGCCGAGGGCCGCGCAGATGATTTCACGAACTTTGTCACCTTTCGATCTCCTTGCGTGATCACGACAAATGCGCCACGCCGCGTCGAGGACGATGATTGTACTCCAACGGCGATGACGTCGTCATGCGACCCGCTGTCGTACACAAAAGTTCCCCCATATGATCGCGAGGCACCCGATTGCGAAAGCGCCGCGCAACCGGAACGCGATCGCGACAGCCGCTTTACAGGAGAGCTACAGCGGGACTACAGACTGCTACAGGATGCGGTTGAACCACATCATCGACAAGAGTCCGGAAACAAGCGCGAGCGCGGCGGCCGCAGCGGCGAAGAATGCGGTGACTTCGGTTTCCCGCTGCTCGAAGAACAGCTTGGTGTTGAGGCTCTTGTAGATCTTCTGCAGGTCGGTCGCGGTGCCCGCATAGAAGTATTCGCCGCGGGTGATATTCGCGATGGTTTTGAGCGTTTCCTCGTCGAGGCGAACGCGCATCGACCAGCCTTCGGCGCCGATCGTCTCGCCGCTCTGCGTTCCGATCCCGACCGTGTAGACGCGAACCCCGCGATCCGCGGCGATGCGCGCCGATTCGATCGGATCTGGACCCACCGTCGTCTGCCCGTCGGTCAGCAGAACGATCGCGGCCGACTCGTACGAGCCCGGCGGCACGGGTTGCGGCGCGCTCTTGTCCGCCGAGCGCGTGGGGTCGAGCGGCGCCGACTTGAGCGCGTCGCGGCGCGGGTTCGAAGAGCGCAGGTCGAATTCGGCGTCGGGGAAGATCATCTTCAGCGCGACGAGGATGCCGCTGCCCACCGCCGTGCCGCGCTGCAGCTGGAAGCGGTCGATCGCCGCCACGATGTCCTCGCGGCTGTGCGTCGGCGACTGCACGACCGATGCGGTCGCCGCGAACGAAACGACGCCGATCCGCGTGCTCTTCGGCTGCTCGGCGACGAACGCGCGAGCGGCTTCCTGCGCTGCGGCGATCCGGCTCGGCTTGACGTCGGTCGCCCGCATGCTCCCCGAGACGTCCATCGACAGGATCACCGTTTCGTGCTGCGTCGGAAGCGTCACGACGGCCGCCGGCCGCGCGATCGAGAGCAGCATCAGCGTGAGCGCGATCAGGTACAGGATCGGCGGCAGGTGCCGGCGCAGGCCCGCTCCGGCGCCCGTCGCATCGCGGACGAGCGACAGGCTCGCGTAGCGGAGCGCCGCCCTCTTCTTGCGGCGCAGCAGAAACAGATACGCGAGCACGGCCGCGGGCACGAGCACGAGGAACCAGAGCAGCTCGGGCCACTGGAAATTCAGGCGGCTCCACATGAGCAGTCCGTCGGCGTCAGGCGTGGACGCCCAGATGCTTCGGCAGCCCGCCGCCAGTCGCGAGCTGGCTGCGGCGCTTGCGCAGATCGGCGAAGCGCAGGATCGCATCGACCAGGTCGTCCTCGGTGGAGAGCTCGAGCGCATCGACGCCGGCGATGCGGAACGCCGAGCGCATCTCGTTCTCGCGCCGCTTCGCGGCCTCCTCGAAGCGCCTGCGGAACGCGCGGTCGTGCGTGTCGACGAAGAGCTGCTCGCCGGTCTCGGCATCCTGGACGACGAGCATCCCGAGATCGGGGAGATCCATCTCCAGCGGGTCGAAGAGGCGCACGGCGACGACGTCGTGGCGCTGCGCGAGATGCGCGAGCGGCTCGGGCCAGCCGGGCGTGCTGATGAAATCGGAGACGACGAACACCAGCGAGCGCCGCGGGGCCATCCGATATGCGGTTTGCAGCAGCTCGCGCAGGTTGGTCGCATCGGTCTGCGCGCGCTGCGGACGCTCGATCATCCGGTGCAGCAGATGCAGCACCTGGCGGCGGCCGCTGCGCGCTGGAATCACCGTGTCGACGGAGTCGCCGTACAGCAGCGCGCCGACGCGGTTGCCGTGGCGGGTGAGGATGCGCGCGAGCACCGAGACGAACTCCGCGGACACCGCCTGCTTGCGCAGGCGGCTCGAGCCGAAATCGACCGATGCGGAGAGGTCGAGCAGGAACCATGCGGCGACTTCGCGCTCCTCGTAGTACTCGCGCACGTACGGCGTCTGCAACCGCGCGGTCACGTTCCAGTCGATGTGCCGTACGTCGTCGCCGTAGCCGTATTCGCGCAGGTCGGCGAAATCGAGCCCGTAGCCGCGGAAGAGCGTTCTATAGTCGCCGTGCAGGACGCCGTCGAGGCGCCGTATCACCGTCCACTCGAGGCGCCGGAGGATCGCGTCAGGCGTCGGGCTTCGGCTTCGGGTCGAATCGGACATGGGTGTCGAGCGGCTTCTCGGGCCGGCGCACGTGCTGCATGATCTTCTGGATGATCGCGTCGGCGGTCAGCGAATCGGACAGCGCCTCGTATGAGAGCGACAGGCGGTGCCGGAGCACGTCGGGAACGAGATCGGAGACGTCCTCGGGCAGAGCGTACGAGCGTCCGCGCAGGAACGCGAGCGCGCGCGCGCCCTCGATCAGGTGGATCGTCGCGCGCGGGCTCGCGCCGTAGGTCAGGTAGCGCGCGAGGTCCTTGATGCCGAAGCGCTCCGGGTTGCGCGTCGCGGCGACCAGACGCACCGCATACTGCATCAGCGAAGGATCGACGTAGCCGAGCCGGCATTCGCGCTGCAGCGCGGCGAGCTCGCCAGTCGTCGCGACCGACGCGACATCCTGCTCGGCGCCCGTCACTCGCTCGACGATCACGAACTCTTCCTCTTCGCTCGGGTAGCCGACGAGCACCTTCATCATGAAGCGGTCGACCTGCGCCTCGGGCAGCGGGTAGGTGCCCTCGGTCTCGATCGGGTTCTGCGTGGCCATCACGAGGAACGGCTCGGCAACCTCGTGCGTCTCGCCGGCGATCGTCACCTGGCGCTCCTGCATGACCTCGAGCAGCGCGCTTTGCACCTTCGCCGGTGCACGGTTGATCTCGTCGGCGAGCAGCAGGTTGCAGAACACCGGGCCGAGCGACGTATTGAACTCGCCGGTCTTCTGGTTGTAGATCCGCGTGCCGATCAGGTCGGCCGGGACGAGATCGGGGGTGAACTGGATCCGCTTGAACGTCCCGCGAATCGTACGCGCGAGCGTCTTCACCGTGAGGGTCTTCGCGAGTCCGGGCACGCCTTCGACGAGCAGATGGCCCTGCGCGAGGATCGCGACCAGCACGCGCTCGAGAAAGTGATCCTGACCCACGACGATGCGCTTCACCTCGTAGAGGATCCGCTCCATTAGCGGCATGACTTCGCTGCGACCGGCTGCCGTGTCGTTCATGGTCCCTTCCCAGGAAGATGCGTTCAGAATGGCGAGATGCCGACGGCCGCGGCGGCGTTCTCGATCGGCACGGCGAAGCCGATTCCGATGAAGACGCTCTGCTCGGTCGGGTTGAGGATCGCGGTTACGATGCCGACGACTTCGCCGTCGGCGGTCACCAGCGGCCCGCCCGAATTGCCCGGATTCGCGGCGGCGTCGAATTGAATGAGATTCGTCAGCACCTGCTTGCCCTGTGGCGAACGGTATTCGCGCTGCAGTCCGGAGACGATTCCAGCCGACGCCGAGGGACCGATGCCGAACGGGAAGCCGACGGCGACGACTTCGTCGCCGACCGCGAGATCGGCGGTCGAGCGCAGCGTTGCCGCGGGAAGGTCGTCGGGGAGCTTCTTCGCCTGCAGCACGGCGAGGTCGTGCTCCGGGCGCACGCCGATCACCGACGCCTCGGATTCCGAGCCGTCGAAGAACTCGACCTGCACCTGATCGGCGCCGGCGACGACGTGCAGGTTCGTAAGGATGATGCCGGTGTCGACGATGACCACCCCGGTGCCGACCCCCTCGGTCGCATAGCCGTCCTCGCGCTCCGAGTTGGCGCGGCCGCGGACCCGCACGACCGACTGGCGCACGGCCTCGTAGGCCTTTGCCGCGTGCGACGGCATCTGCACGTTCTCGAGCGTGTGCAGCACCGCCTTGTCGATGTCCTTCTGCGTGAGCGGCGGCGGAAGGGGATTCATCGTGGCGTAGACCGCGACCAGGGCGAGCGCGAACAGGCCGCCGGCGACGAGGAACAGCGCGTTCTGATAGCGGGCGAGGAAAGCGCGGATCCGCGACCGGCGCGTCGGCGGCGGCGCAGCGACGGCTTCTGAAGCGGCGTCCGCATCGGCGGTCTCGCGTGGCACGGCGCTCCGCCGGGCGATGTTGCGCCCGCGGTCGGACCTGCTGTACAGCGCCACTTTTTTCATGGACGGACCACCCCCGGGTTAGGTTCTGCCTCTCCCCGCGGGTTCCTCAAACGGTATCACAAACCCTCGTCCGGGGAATTCTGCGGGACGCCGAAGCGCTCGCTGCTTCTTTGCGCGAGGAAGCCATTGCGAGGGGCCGGTCTGCCGGCCCTCCCGGCATTGCACACCTTGACTTTCGCGCGCGCCCTAGCGCTCAATTCGCCGTGAGTCAACGTTGGGGAGACGGACATGTCGCTTCGATCGCTACGCAGCGTCATCGCCGGACAGCCGCCGGCCACCGCCGAGAAGGCGGTGACGGTCCTCGAGGCCGCGCTGATCATGAAGGAGAAGAACAAGGGGGCGCTGCTCGTGCTCGACGGCACCCGCCTCGTCGGCATCTTCACCGAGCGCGACGCGCTGCTTCGCGTGATCGCCGCTCGCCGCGATCCCTCGGCGACGCGCCTCGTCGACGTGATGACGCCGCATCCGCAGACGATGCTCCCCGACGAGCCGTTCATCAAGGCGCTGCGTCTGATGCACAGCCGCGGCTTTCGACACGTGCCGGTCGTCGAGCACGGGCGGCCGCTCGGTGTCGTATCGGCGCGCGACGCGCTCGACGACGACCTCTACGATCTTCGCGTCGATCTCGCGCAGCGCGGCGACGAGCGCGACTGAGGCCGCGCCGACACCCCTATTCGACGAGGTCGACGCCGATCAGGCGCGACACGCGGACCGCAACGCCCGCCTGCTGCAGGCCCTCGATCTGGGCCTGAATCTCGCGATCGGCGACCGTCATCCTCGTGCGCAGCCGAACGTACTCCGCCCACGACGCGATCACGAAGCGCTCGACGAAGCGCGCGTCCTCGGCGAGATCGCGAAAGACGCGCCAGTCGATGGCGCCGTTGCGCCGACGCACCGTCTCGTTCTTTCGAATCAGCCGGAGAAACGCGTCCTGGTTGGGCGCGTCGATCCGGTATTCGACCTGGATCAGCACCGGGCCGTCGTCAGGGAGCGGCTCGGTGGCAACGACAAGCTCGGGCAGCGGCATCCCCGGCGTCACCATCGCTTCGTCGCCCATCCGGAGGCGCATGACGCGATTGATCGCTACCAGAACCAGCATCGCGCCGGCCGACGCCGCGAGCGCGATCCGGAT
Source organism: Casimicrobiaceae bacterium (assembly GCA_035541655.1). Taxonomy (GTDB): domain Bacteria; phylum Pseudomonadota; class Gammaproteobacteria; order Burkholderiales; family Casimicrobiaceae; genus CAIWHR01. The sequence goes on from DATKMY010000129.1 coordinate 14,991, forward strand.
GCCGAACGCGGTGGCGAGCGAACCCCAGAGCGCGGCGCCGACCGCCATCGCGATCTGGCCCGAGATCAAGTTCATCGCGACCGAGCGCGCGCGCACCCACGCCGGCGCCGAGCTCTGCGTTCCCGCGGAGAGGCTTGCGAGGCAACACACCCAGGAAGCACCGCAACCGAACGCACCGACCAGCGCGAATGCCGTAGAGCTCGTCCACGCGACGAGAAGCGCGGCCACGAACCAGAGCGCCACGCTCGCGAGCACCATCGTGTTGATCGAGGTCCGATGCAGCCCCTTGGGAACGAGCATCGCGCTGGTGATGGCGCCCACGCCGAAGCCCGCGGAGAGCATCCCGTAGCCGCCCGCGCCGAGGCCGAGCTGGTCGCGCGCGATAACCGGCAACAGCGCCCAGAGCGCGCTCGCGCAGAGGGTAAAGGTAAAATTGTGCAGCACGAGCGCCCGCATCAGCGGCGAGTGCCGCGTGTAGCGCAAGCCGCTCTCGATTCCCGAAATGATCGTTTCGGGTACACCCGGAATCGTGCGCTTCGGGCTGCGCCATCCCTGCACTGCGTACATCATGACGCCGAAGAACACCGCGCTCGCGAGCAGTGCGCTGCCCGAGCCCACGCCGGCGGCGATCGCGCCGGCGAGCGCCGGGCCCACCGCGCGCGCGACGTTGAACGCGACCGCGTTGAGCGCGACGGCGCGGGGGATTTCGGCGCGCTCGACGAGATCGTTGGTGCTCGCTCCCTGGGCGGGCAGGTAGATCGTGAATCCCGCGCCGATGAGGAAGGTGAAGGCGAGCAGCGACGCGGGTCCGATCAACCCGGCGAGCTCGAGCGCGCCGAGGAGCGCCGCAGAGGTCGCGAGCACGATCTGAGTGACGAGGATCACGCGCCGCCGGTCGACGATGTCGGCGAGCGCCCCGGCGACGAGCCCGAACAGCAGCGCGGGCGCGGTGCTCGCGGTCTGCACGAGCGCCACCATCAGCGGTGACGGCGTGAGGGTCGCCATCAGCCATGCGGCAACCGTCGCCTGCATCTGGTAGCCGAGCGCGGCGCCGATCGCGCCGACGTAGAAGCGCCTGAACTGCGCGTGCCGCAGCGGCGAGGTGCCGAACAGCTCCGAGAGAATCGTGGCGGCGCGGGTGTTCACGCGCAAATTCTAGCGTGCCCCCGGACTCCCGGCGGCGGCTGCAGCGCGAGAGGCGCGCGGCCCGTCGTCCGCGCGGGGACACTCGCGCCTCCGCACCTCCCTGGGTTATCGTTTCGGTCATGGAGGGGACGCAATGAAATACCGCAAGCTCCCGGGCACCGATCTGGAGGTCTCCGAGGTGTGCCTCGGCACGATGACCTGGGGCGAGCAGAACAGCGAGGGCGAGGCGCACGCGCAGCTCGACTACGCGCTCGCCCAGGGCATCAACGTCATCGACACGGCCGAGATGTACCCGGTGCCGCCCAACGCAACGACGCAGGGGCGCACCGAGACCTACATCGGCAACTGGCTCGCGCGCCGCCGGCCCGACCATCTCGTCGTGATGTCGAAGGTCGCCGGCCCCGGTCGCCGCGACTGGATTCGTGGCGGGCGCACCGATTTGACGCGCGAGACCATCGCCGAGGCCGTCGAGACGAGCCTTGCGCGGCTGAAGCTCGACCGCATCGACGTCTATCAGATCCACTGGCCGCAGCGCAATGTGCCGATGTTCGGCGCGATCGAATTCGACCCGAAGAAGGAGAAGGGAGGACCGTCGATCGCCGAGCAGGTCGAGGGGATGGCCGCGCTCATCGCAGCGGGCAAGATCCGCCATTACGGGCTCTCGAACGAGACGGCATGGGGCGTGTGCGAGTTCCGGCGCGTCGCCCGCGAGCTCGGCGTGCCGGGCCCCGTGACGCTGCAGAACAGCTACAGCCTCGTCTCCCGCGGCGTCGACAACGATCTCGCCGAGACGCTCTATCGCGAGTCGATGTCGCTCCTCGCGTACAGCCCGCTCGCGGGCGGCATGCTCACGGGCAAATACTTGGGCGGCGCGCGCCCCCCGAAGTCGCGCTTCACGCTGTTCGACACGCTCGGCGTGCGCTTCAAGCGGCCGATGGTCGCGGAGGCGGTCGGCGCATATGCCGAACTCGCCGAGCGTCGCGGAATCACGCTGCCGCAGCTCGCGCTCGGATACGTGAAGAGCCGCTGGTACACCGGCGCGACGATCGTCGGGGCGACGACGATGGCGCAGCTCGAAGAGGACATCGCCGCCGCGCAGTTCGAGCTCGACGCGCAAACGCTCGCCGACATCGAGGCGATTCAGTTCCGCTATCCGAATCCCGCGGGCTGAAGCGCGGGCGCGCCGTGCCTCGAGGGTGCCGCAACGCTAGTTGGCCTTGAAGCGAACGCGGAGCATCTTCGTGTCGTACTCGGCCTCGGTCTGCGCGGTGATCTCGACGCCGCCCGCCGCATAGACGCGGCCGGCACTGCGGCGGCAGACGTCGCGCTCGTACTGGCAGGGCCCCATCTCGGGATGCTTCGCGCACATCGCCTGCACCTTCGGCGCGAACTCGATTGCCGTCTGCGTGCGCGCGCCGCCTGCATCCGATACGCAGACGTAGATCACGCCGGGCGGAACGACGACGGGCGGCTCGCGGGCAGCCGCGGTCGGCGCGACCGCTGCTTTCGGGGGCGCCGCCGTCGAGGGCTCCGGGAGCGGGCGCCAGACAACCGCAGCGCCGCCCGTTCCCGCTGGCGTGGTAACGGGCACCGGCTCCCGCGGCTGCGTGCATCCGGCCGCCGCGAGGGCGAGCAGGGCGATTGGCAGGGATCGGTTCATCGCGTCATCCGATGGGGTCGGAGCAACCCGTTGCCGGAGTCTCGCCGAACGCGCAGCTCCGAGCGCGAGTATTGCGCATTCGAGGTCGCGGGGGAATAATGACATCGTCATAGATTCGTCCATCTCCGAGGAGGCGCGCATGTTTACTCTGAAAGGCCGCGGTCCGGCGGACCCCAATGACGCCGGCAAGCCGGCACTGAAGCCCGCGCTCTACGATCCGCCCGGAGCGGTCCCAAGGGTGTCGGCGGGTACCCTGCGCCCTCCGGCCGCGTCACCGGCTGGCGGTCCGCCGCGCGACGGGCTTCCCCCCGCACCCGCGTTTCCTCTGCGCGACGACCAGGCACCTCCGGCGCCGCCTGCACCCGCCGCGGTGCCGCCGCCCGTGCAAGCTTCGGCGGCGGAGACGCCCGGCAGCAAGCTCTTCATCGGCGTCAACATCAAGTTGAAAGGCGTCGAGATCAGCGATTGCGACGTTCTCGTGATCGAAGGTCACGTCGAAGCGACCGTCCAGAGCAAGGTGATGCAGATCGCCAAGCCCGGGACGCTCAAAGGCGTCGCCACGATCGACGTCGCGGAGGTGAACGGCGAGTTCAATGGCGAGCTGACGGCGCGCTCGCGTCTCGTCGTGCACGGGACGGGGCGCGTGACCGGGACGATCCGCTACGGTCAGCTGATTGTCGCCGAAGGTGGCGAAGTGAGCGGCGACGTGAAGCCGATCGACCCGCCGGAAAGGGTCTCGCCACATCCGCCGCATCCGCGCGCTCCTGCGACCGATACGCGCCACGTGGTTCCGCACGCCCGGGGTGCGAGCGGCGACTGAGGCCGCGGGCCGCGCCCGCCGCCCAAGGGGAGAGCGAAAGGATCTCGATCGCATCCGGCGCGAGCGGGCGTAGCCGCGCGCCGCTCGGCATGCAACATTCGACGCGCGATCGGCGATAATCGCCGTTCGGATGGGCTTCGCGTCGAGGCTCAGGGAGCGACGAGCGGAAGAAGACACATGGCGAGCGAGCGGGCGAGAGCAATCGGAACCTGGACAGCGGTGTTGGTCGCGACCGCGGCGCTCGTCGCCGGGTGCGCGACGCCGCCGCCCGCAGCACCCGCAGCACCCGCGACGCCAGCGGCTGCAGAGCCGGCGCCGGCCCCGGCGCCCGCGGCACCGGAGCTCTCTCCGGCGCAGGCGAAGGCGCAGGCGCAGAAGGTCGCGCTCGAAGCTGTCGACAAGCTGCAAAACGGCGACGAAGTTGCGGCGCGCCAGCTGCTCGCCCAGGCGCAGGCGCTCGACGCGTCGAACGAGCTCGCGCGCAAGATGTCGGAGCAGATCAACGCGGATGCGCAGAAAGAGCTCGGTGCGCAATTCTTCCGCTACACGGTCCAGCGCGACGATTCGCTGTCGAAGCTCGCGCAGCAGTATCTCGGCGACCGCTTCCGCTTCTACATTCTCGCGAAGTACAACGACATGGCGAACCCGAGCCGGCTCGCAGCCGGCCAGGTGATCAAGATCCCGGGCAAGGCGCAGCCCGCGCCGCCGCCGATCGCCGCGCCGACCAAACCTGCTGCTCCGCCAGCAGAAGCCGCCGAACCCGCGCCCGCACCTGCGGCTCCGGCGACTCCGGCGGTGGCCGAACCCGCATCAGCTCCGCCGACGCCCGTCGCCTCGCTGCTGCAGAAGGGCCGCCAGCTCGAAGCGAACGGCGACTTGCAGGGCGCCTACGGCGCGTTCAGCGAGGCCGTCGCGCTCGCGCCCGGGAATCGCGACGCGGTCCTCCAGCGCGACGCCGCGAAGGCGGCGCTCATTCGCAGCTACGATCGCGAGGCCACCCAGGCGTTCCAGAGGCAGAACCTCGATCTCGCGATCTCGAAGTGGGATCGGCTGCTCGAGCTCGACCCCTCGAACCAGAAGGCCAAGCTCGAACGCCAGCGCGCGCTCGATCTGAAGAAGCAGTTGAACGAGAAGTTCGGCAAGTCCGGCTGACCGCGGCGCGGTCCATCGAGCCCGAACGTTACGGAACTCCCGCGTCGTTCGGCCCGGCGCTCGCGCGTCCGCTTGCGACCCGACGAATCGCGGTCACTTCGCCTTCGGGTCGGTCGCCGCCTTCGCGTCGGTCGCCGCGCGCTTGCCCTTGTCCTGCGCGGCGAGGCCCTTTCGTATCGCCTGCGCCTTCGCGCTCCACTCGGGCACGGGTTTGCCGCGCAGGCTCAGCGCCTGCTCGATCAGCATCAGCGCCTGCTCGTGTGCGCCCTTCTGCTCGGACTCGAGTCCGCGATCGTAGACGACGGATGCGATGCGCTGGCGCGCCGCGTCGTTGCGCGGATTCGCGTCGACGAACGCGCGAAAGTCGCGCAGTCCGCCGTTGATGTCGCCGGCCTTGAACATCTCGATCGGCTGCTCGATGTCGTAGGACTCGCCGTTGTCGGCGCTCGCTCCCGGCGCGGGCGCCGCTCGGCCGGCGTTCGCCACGGTCGCGCCCGTCTCGCGTGCCGCGCGCTGCGCCTGGTTCGCCTGGACCCTCGTCGCCCGCTGGCGGTCGATCTCGCGCAGCACCTTCGCGGCCTCAACGTTCTCCGGGTCGAGCGCGAGCACCCTGAGCATCGCTTGCTGGGCGCGCTCGCTATCGCCGTTGCGCGACGCCGTGATGCCAGCCTGCAGATTCTCGCGCACGCGCTCGCGGATCGCGGCGCGCTCGGCGTCGTATTCCCTTCGTGCTTCGTCGTCGCGCGGTGCGAGCAGCACGACGAGGTGCCACTCGCGCGCCGCTGTTGCGTGATCGCCGGCTTGCGCGCTGCGCCGGGCGAGCTGGCGGTGCTCGGCTGACGCCGCGGCCGCGGAGTCGGCGGCGGGCGACTGCGGGGCAGGTGGCGGAGGCTGCACCGGAGCGTCGGCGCACGCTGCGAGCACGAGGACACCGCAGAGCGGCAACCAGGCGGATGCGCGCATCAGCGGTCTCGCTACCTGCCCGCGGTCCGCACGAAGGTCTGCAACTTAGCCTTGAAGGCTTCGAGGTCCTCGTTGCCGAAAATCATGGTTCGTCGCAGCATGTACTGATAGGCGAAGAAGCCGTTGCCGCCGGGCGTCACCGTCAGGCCGAGCGTCACGCCCTTGCGTGAAAGGTAGTCGACGGCGATCTCGTTGACATCGCCGTACGGATACGCGTACGCGTAGCTCGTAAGGGACAGGCGGTCGCGGATCACATCGACGGGCGCGTCCACCTCGCGGCGCAGCCGCTCGCGGTACTTCGCGTCGTTCTCGTCGGGAAGCCGCAGCGTGAGATTCGAGTGTGACTTCGAGTGTGGCTGGATGTCGACGAGCCCCGAGCCGATCAGCTCCTTCATCTGCGGGTAGGTCAGCGCGTCGCCCGCGCCGACGAAGTCGGTGTAGAGGAACACCGTCGCGGGAAATCCGAATTTCCTGAGGATTGGATACGCGACGTCGTAGGTCGCACGATAGCCGTCGTCGATCGTGATGATCACGCTCTTCTTCGGGAGCGCTTCGCGCCCCGCGATGAACGGACCGAGGTCCTTCAGCGCGAGCACGTGATAGCCGTTGCGCGCGAGGTAATCCATCTGCGCGGTGAACGCGGCCGGCGTCACCGTGAGCTTCGACGCGCGGCTGCCGAAGCGGTGATAGCAGAGCACCGGTATCGTCTGGAATCCGTCGGCGTAAACGCCGATCCGGTTGCGCTGCACGAGCGGAATCACGACAACCTGACCGGGCCGAATCTCGGTGCCGCCGTTGGCCTCGGTGATCCACCAGCCCTTGCGCCCGTCGCCGAGATATTGCTGCGCCAGGCTCTGCGCGCCGTCGTCGGCGCGAGCGACGACGATCGCGTATTCGTCGTCGCGCGCGAGAACGCGGTCGTCGCCCCTGACGGCGGTCTCGGCTTCGGGGGCCTTCGGCGGCGTCGCGCAGCCGTGGGCGAGCAGCGCGATGGCGATCCAGGCGAATGCCTGCAGCGCGCTAGTCCGGCTTCGCTTTGGCGGCGGCAGCATCGGTTTCATGGCGCTTCTCGAGCGCTTCGGCGGTCTGGTCGAAATCGCGATAGAGCGCGCCGAACTCGTCGTTGCGCTTGTCGGCGATCCGATAGTCGTAACGGCCGTTCGCCAGCTCTTGCAGCGAATTGCGCAGGACCCGGATCGGCCCGGCGAGGCGCTGGGCGAGCAGGTACGTACCGCCCGCGACCGCAGCGCTGGTCACGATCGTGAGAATCGCGAGCATCACGAGCATCAAGTTGGCGACCCTCTTGAGCGGGGCCTCATAGAGTCCGAGATGAACTCTGCCGATCTCCCGGGTCTGAAACAGGATGGGCGTGGTGAAGTCGAGCACGACGCGCCGATCGGGAAGGCGGTAGCTCTTCACCTCGACACCCGGATCGTGCGAAAGCACGGGCGTCGCCTCCGGCGGCGCGTATTGCGTGCCCACCTGCGCGGCGTCGTTGCTGCCGCGGATCACGCTGCGGTGATCGACGACGAGCAGATACGGAAATTCCTGGCGGCTCTGCGTCTCCTGGATGAAAACGTCGATCGCTGCCCAGTCCTCGCCGAGAAGCGGCACGGCGCTCTGCACGGCAACCAGTTTCGCGAGCGATCCGCCGTATCCGGTCGCCTGGTCGAGCATTGCCGCGTACTGGCGCTGATAGAGAATGGTCGCGGCAACCGACATCGTCACCGCAACCAGCGCCGCCATCGTCAGCGCCCAGCGGATGCTCAGCGGAATGGCGCGCGGCTTTCCCGTGCGCCGCGCCTCCTCGTCGATCTCGCGCGCGATGCCGATCAGCGCCTGCGCGAGCGCTTCGCCAGTCTGGTAGCGCTTGTCCGGCGACTTCTTGAGCGCCCGCGCGATCACGCGCCGCAACGACAGCGGCAGATCGGGCCGCAGATTGTCGAGCGAGGGCGCGTCCGTGTTGGCGATCTTGTACACGACGCTGATCATCGAGTCTGCCTCGAAGGGCAGGTGGCCGGTCAGCATCTGGTAGAGGACGACGCCCGCCGAGAAAAGGTCGGAGCGCGCGTCGACGGCGAGTCCCTGCACCTGCTCGGGCGACATGTAGTTCGGCGTGCCGAGCACCGCGCCCATCTGCGTCTGGTCGGCTTTTTGCGTCTGCTCCGTCTCGCTCTCGTTGATGCGGCAGATGCCGAAGTCGGAGACTTTCACCGTCAGCGTGTCCTTGACCAGCATGATGTTGCCGGGCTTGACGTCGCGGTGGACGATGCCCTTCTTGTGCGCATAGTCGAGCGCGCGCGCGAGCTGGATGCCGATCTCGACGATCTGCCGCGGCGTGAAGGTCTTCCCTTCCTTGAGCAGATCGGCGAGCGTGGGCCCGTCGACCCACTCCATCGCGATATACGGCTGGCGGTCCTCTTCGCCGACGTCGAACACCGTGACGATGTTCGGGTGCGAGAGAATTCCGGCGCCCTTCGCCTCGCGCAGGAACCGCGCGCGATACTCGTCGTCGGCGAGGAGGTGCGCTTTCAGCGCCTTGATGGCGAGCGTGCGGTCGATCTTCGGGTCGTAGGCCTTGTAGACGCGCGCCATCGCGCCTTCGCCCGACATCTCATCGATCTGGTATCGCCCGACCTCTTGCATGCACTCCCGCCCCCGGGGACCCGTGGTCCCGCGCCGCACCGGCGACGAGGGCTACCCCAAGCATCGAGTATGCCAGATCGTCTTGCCCGACTGACGTTCCGGCTGCGATCGCACAACCGGAATCGCGGCGGCGCGTTGGATTCGCGCCACCTTTGCTCGAGCTCGCGCGGGACGGTTACCCCCGTTCCCGCCTCGCGGAGCCGGGGATCAGCTTCCCTTGAGCTGCGCGCGGACTTCGCCGCCGGGATTCTTCGCGCTATGCACGTTCACGTAGAGCTTCCCGGCCTTGTAGGACGCGTACTGTGCCTCAGTGAGCTTCGCGTCGGGAGGCGCCTCGAACGTGTTATCGGCGGTCTTGATGAACGGCACGATCACCGGCCCGTTGGAGCCCGCGGCGGCTTCGTGGATATGCGCTGCGGTGGCCGTCATGCCCGTCACCGTGATCTTCGCTGCGACCGAGCGATCGTCCTTGATCGTCACCGTTCCCGAGCCCGCCGCGCTCGTCGCCACCGGCGGCACTTCGTTCGCGCCGCTCAGCGTCACCTGCTCGCCGCTCGTCATCATCGTCTGGCAGCTCGCCACCAGCCCGACCGTGCCCGCGAGCGCGATCGCGGCGATCCATTTCTTGTTGTGCAGCTTGGCATTCATGTCGTCCTCCGAGGGAAAAGAGAGCCTGGCGCCGCGGCGTCCCCGACGGGTCGCAACGCGCGCGTGCCGCAAACCCTGCCGCCGTTCGCATCCGGCGTCAAGCGAAATTAAAGCAGCATCGCGGAGGAATAATCCGGCACGACGCCTGTGCTGTCGGCGAGCTTGTGGCCGCTGGCGGCAGTCGCGGGGGCGACGGGGCTATTTCCCCCAGCGCAGCGCGATCGGCTGCAGCTCGCCCGCGAGCTCGAGCAATCCCGCACGCGCTGCCGGGTGCAGCGGCTCGAGCGGATGGCGAACAGCGTCGCTCGCGATGACGCCGCCTTCGGCCATCACCGTCTTCGTCGCACGCAGCCCGCATTGGCGGTTCTCGAAATTGACGAGCGGCAGGATGCGTGCGTACGCCGCGGCGGCTTCGACACGGCGTCCCGCGCGGTGGTGGTCGACGACGGGGCGGATGAGATCGGGCAGCAGCGCCGAGGGCATCGTGCCCGTCGCGCCGGCGTCGAGGTCCGCCATCAGCGTGATCGCTTCCTCGCCGTCGAACGGACCGGCGATCGTCGGGCCGCCGGCTGCGATGAGGCCCCGAAGCTTCGCTGCCGCGCCGGGCACCTCGATCTTGAAATACTGGACGAGCGGGACCTCGCGGGCCAGCCGCGCGAGAAAGGCGACCGACAGATTGACGCCCGAGAGGGGCGCGTCCTGCACCATGATCGGAATGCGGGCGGCCTCGGCGATGGCCGCGTAGTGCTCGACGATTCCCTTATCTTCGGCGCGCAGCGTCGCTCCGTGATAGGGCGGCATCACCATGAGCATCGCGGCGCCCGCTTTCGCGGCGGCGCGCGCGCGCTCGACGGCGATCCGCGTGCTGTAGTGACTGGTCGTCGCGATGACGGGAACGCGGCCCGCGACGTGCGCGGTGCAGAGGTCGAGCAGCGCGCTGCGCTCGGCGTCGGTCAGCAGGAACTGCTCCGAATAGTTGGCGAGGATGCAGATCCCGTCGACGCGCTGGTCGATCATGCAGTCGAGCACGCGGCGCTGGCCTTCGAGGTCGACATCGCCCCCTGCCGTGAACGGGGTCGGCGCGATGGGGAAGATTCCCGAGTAGGGCTTCGAAGCGGGTGGCGGCAAGGCGAACCTCCGGACGGTTCACGTGGATCGGCGCGCGAGGCCGCGCGGACAGGGCGGCGAGCGAAACCGTCGCGAGACTACTCCCGGCGAAATTTCACGGCAAGGTTCGCGATTTCCCGCACTGGAACGGCAGCGAGCTGCGCCCGTCGCGGATCCGCGTCCGGCCGTGCCGGCGATATCGTTCATCGCGCCGCCGGCGGCGCAATCGACGCGCCGGCGATGCCGTGCCGCGCGAGCGCCGCGGCGACGAAGCCCGACGCCTTCATCTCCTCGACGAATCCGGCGAGATAGCGCGCGCCGGCGTCACGGCCCTTCGGGGTGGCCATCGCCTGTTCGATCATCATGAAGCGGCCTTCGAGCAGGCGCACGCCGCCAACGCGCTTCGCATCGGCCTCGAGCTGCTGCTTGACGCCGGCAGCCGCGTCGAGCTTCTGCGCGATCATCGTGTCGACCACCACGGGCGAGGTCGGCGCGCGTACGAGCTGGGCGTGCTTCAGTTCGCGCGACAGATGGAGATCGTAGGCGCTTCCCGCGCCGACGACGATGCGCACGCCATCGCGATCGACGTCCGCGTTGTCGCGAATCGGCGAGCCGGCCGGCACCAGATATACGCCTTCGATGATCACGTAGGGAGCGGTGAAGTCGACGTCGACGGCGCGGGCGGGATCGATCGCGACGAAAGCGACGTCCCACGCATTCGCTTTCAGTCCGTCGACAACCTTGCCCGCCGCAGAATAGAGCACGAGCTCGACGGGAACGCCGAGGCGCCTGCCGAGCTCGCGCGCGAGATCGACGGAGACGCCGCGCGCCTCGCCGCTCGCCGCGTCGCGGATCGCGAGGACCGGGTTACCGAAGTTGATCGCGGCGCGCAGCGCGCCGCCAGGGGCGAGCACGGCTGCCGCCTCGGTTGCCGACGACTGCGCCGCGCCGCCCGAGGCCGCCAAAAGCGACGAAACGGCGAGGCACGAAGCGAGGATCGACGCGAGCGCAGCGCGAGCCATGCGATTCCCTTCGATCGGGTCCGGGCGGCCACGCATTATTCCGGATTTTTCCCGCGTTCGGCGTGACAACCGCGCCGCACGCTCGCGCGTTATGATTTGCGCACGGCGAAAGTCGCGGGCAAGGACGGCCGGCGACATCAAACGAGGTGGAACGCATGAGATCGAGGTTCAACGCAATTCTGGGAGGGGCTGCGGCCCTCGTCGCGGCTCACGCGGCAGCGCAGGTGACTTTCTACGACGCCGAGGGCTTTCACGGCAGCGCTTTCATGGTGCGGCAGCCGACGCCGAACTTTTCGCCGCTCGGCTTCAACGACCGCGCGTCGTCCGCGATCGTGGAGCACGGGCGCTGGGTGGCCTGCGCGGACTCCGGCTATCGCGGCAAGTGCATCGTTCTCGTGCCGGGCAACTATCCGTCGCTCGCGCCCTACGACATGAACAATCGCATCTCGTCGGCGCGGCCGGTGCAAGGCAACGAGCTGTCGTACCTCGTCGTCACGCCGCCGCCCGCCCCGGCGCCCGCCTACGAATATCGCTGGCGACCCGAGGAAAAGCTCTTCGAAGTCCCGGTCTCGTACGTGCGCGCGGTCGTCGGACCGCCGGAGCAGCGCTGCTGGGTCGAGCGGCAGCAGGTCGTCGAGCCGTCGCAGCCCAACGTGCCGGGCGCGATCATCGGCGGCATTCTGGGCGGCGTGCTCGGTCACCAGATCGGCGGCGGGACGGGCAAGGCGGTCGCGACCGTCGGCGGTGCGATCGCCGGTACCGCGATCGGCTCGAACGTCGGAAAGAGCCCGGGTGGCGTCTACGATCAGGACGTGCAGCGCTGCGAGGCGGTTCCCGGCACGGCGAAGCCCGAGTATTGGGACGTGACGTACTACTTCGGCGGCGTCGAGCATCACGTGCAGATGAGCGCAGCGCCCGGACCGACGATCTGGGTCAACGGCCGCGGCGAGCCGCGGGGGTAGCACCATCGTTCGCGCCGAGCGCGCATTCACTCGGGCGCTTCGGCTTCCGCATGCCCCCGCGGGCGCATGTCCGTCCCGCGCCGGGATCGATTCCCCAAGATTGTCAACTTTGTTGACAATCTTCGCGGCTGCGGCGTGATCATCGACGGCACTCCGTCCGGTAGACGCTCCGCCGGGAAACGTCTCGCCTACTTGTTCTGGTTCGCGAAGATCGCGCGCAACGTGTCCATCGTGTCGGCGTCCCGGGCCCTCTTGTCGGGACGAAAGCCTTTGACCCTTGCGAAGCGCAGCGCCAGCCCACCAGGATAGCGCGGGCTCGCCTGCAGATCGTTGAACGCGATCTCGACGACGAGCTCGGGGCGCACGCGCACCGTCGCCTCGTCCCTCGCGACCTCGCGCTTGAGGAGCTCCCCCGTCTGCCAGGCGAGCATCGTATCGGTGAGCCCCTTGAACGTCTTGCCGAGCATCACGAACCGTCCGGTAGGCGGATCGATCGCGCCGATGTGCAGATTCGACAGAAACCCGCGACGCCGGCCGTGTCCCCATTCGGCGGCGAGGACGACGAGGTCGAGCGTGTGCGTGCGCTTGACCTTGAGCCACTGCGCGCTGCGCGCACCGGGTTCGTAGGCCGCCGCGAGCGACTTCACCATCACGCCCTCGTGACCGCGTTCGACGGCGTCGTCGTAGAACGCCTGCGCCGCGGCAGGATCGCCGGTCACGAGCCGCGGGATCAGGAGCTCCGAGGGCAGCACCGCCGACATCGCGTCGAACCGGGCGCCTCCCCCCACCGCGATCAGGCTCTTGTCGTCGCGGGCGAGGCAGTCGAAGAAGAAGACGGAGAGCGGCATCGTCGCGCGCAGCGCGGCGACGTCGAGCTCACGCCCGAAGCGACGCATCGTTTCCTGGAACGGATGAGGCGCTCCGTTCGCCTTGAGCGCGATCGCCTCGCCGTCGAGGATCAGCGCTCGCGCGTTTGCGTGCCGGACGGCGGTCACGATCTCCGGCGCAGCGGCCGTCGCGTCGTTGCCCGTCCGCGTGTAGATCCGCACCTCATCGCCCCGCTTGTGTACCTGGACGCGCGCACCGTCGACTTTCCATTCGAGTGCCGGCGTCGCGATCCGCTTCAACGCATCAGTGATGTCGTCGGCGGGCTGCGCGAGCATCGGCGAGAGCGGCCGGAAGAGCGAGATCGCATACTGGCCGAGGGCCGCGGCGCCGCTGGTCAGCGCGGTCGCAGCCACTGCGGCGATGCCGCCTCCGATCTTCGCGGCGCGGCGCACGGCTTCGGCCGGCATCCTGCCTGCGGCCGCGACGGATTCGATCATGATGCCTTCGAGCGCGCCCTGGCGGAGCTCGCCGATCAGCAGGCGCTCGAGAAACGCCTGTTCGCGAGCCGTAGCTCGGGCGAAAAGCTGCGATAGCATCCGCGCGCGCTCGGTCACGGAGCCGGGCCCGCTCGTCGTCGCGATGGCGCCGAGCGTCGCATCGACGCCGGTCAGCGTGAGCTGCGCGTGCTCGACGTTCGTCGCGGGCCGCGCGTCGCGGATCAGCGCGTAGCCGATGCCGCGCCGCCCCTGCCGCGTCTCGCCGGAGAGCCAGGACACGCCGATCTCGATCTCGGCCGGAGCGAGCTTGCGCAGCAGCTCGGCGATGGCCGCGATTTTCGCGCGCCGCCCGGCGTTCTCGCCGACGCGCTGCGACGTGTCGACGATCTCGGCGAGGAGCGTCGGGGCGGTGACGATCATCGAAGCGAGAAGTTTGCCGTCGGAGGCTGCGGCGATTCGCCGTAGTCCCGACGCGGAAGCTCGCGGGAGACTTTACACGGAACCGTTGCAGGAAGCGCGTCGCCGGGATGCTTGCGAACGTGGTCTTCCGCGTGCGAAGCGCGGGCTCGGAGCGAACGTCTCTAGTGAACGTTATCGGGCGCTGCGAGCGCGCCTCCCGGATTCGCGTTCGAATCCGCGAGGTAGCGCTCCTCGAGGCGACGGCGCAACTCTTCGGCCAGCCGGATTTCGGCAGGCGTTGCGACGTTCGGCGCCGGGTCGTAGCCGGGTGATGCGTCCTGCAAGCGAAACTGAGCCATGTCGGGCCTCCTTTTCGCGGCCAAAACGGATTTCCGCACCCTTCACCCATCAGGAGGAGCAAGGCGCGTGCCAAGCCCGGATCGCGCAGCCGAACCGACGGACCTGGGCGCCTGTTGCACTCAGTCGGCGGAATAGCCGATCTCGTCGCCGTGTTTTCCCGGCGTGTCAGTCGAAGCGAAGGAGTACGCCGAATGAGATCGATGCTGCGCCGACTCAAAATCCTCGTTGCGATCGCGCTCGCCGCGCTGGTCGGCACGGTGCCCGCGTGCGGATCGATGGGTGGCGGTGGAATGAAGTACCTGATCGATCCGACGCCCGACTCGTCGATCGTCGCGCTCGCGTGAGCGTGCGTCGCCGGCGTGCGCGGGCGTTGCCGCGCGCAGATCGCGCGCGCCGCTATCGGCGCCGGGTCGCGAGCAGCTCGATCGGATCGATACGTCCGTCGGCCAGTGCGCGCGCCGTGTTCGCCATGACCGTACTCGCGATCTGGCCATGGATCAGCGCGACTGCGCGATACGGCGGCTTCTCGCCGCGCTCGGTCATCGCGCGCGCCCGGGCGATCGAAGAGAGTGCCTGCTCGCGTGTGCTCCGCCACTGAACGACGTCGAAGCCGGCGGCAGCGAGCCCGCTCCGTGTCGCCCCCGGCGTAGCGAGGAAGCTCGTCTCGCCGCTCGCCGCCCACGGCACCGGGAAGTCCGGATCGCCGCCCGCGCCTTTCGCGATCTCAGAGAGCATCAGCCAGCCGCCGGGCTTCACGACACGGTGAATCTCGCGGTAGAGTGCGGCCCGGTCGGCGATGTTCATCGAGACGTACATCGAGTACGCGCCGTCGAAGCGCGCGTCGGCGAAGGGCATCGCGAGCGCGTCGCCGTCGACGAAGTCGACTTTCGCCTCGAGTCCCGTCGCGCGAGTCAGCTCACGTGCTACGTCGCAGAACTCGGCGGTGAGGTCGATGCCGGTGACGCGGCAACCGAAACGGTCCGCGAAGTAGCGCGCCGGCCCGCCGATGCCGCTGCCGACGTCGAGAATATGGTCGTCGGCGCGGATTGCGAGCGCATCGGCCATTGCGACGGTGGCGTCGAGGCCGCCGCCGTGGAACTGGTCGTAGGGCGCGAGCGCCCCGAGGGTCGGGCGGTGCGGATCGGCGCCGTCCTCGACGAGAGCGGCAAAGAGCCGCTCGCGCAGCTCGCCGCGGCTGTAGTGCGCGGAAACGCCTTGCTCGATCGCCATTTTGACGCTCCTCGCCGCTGGGCGCCGTTACTCGAACAAGCGGCCCGTCGTGGTCATGAGAAACTTCGCGAGCGGAATTTCTTCCTGCTTGAGGAATCCGCGCTGCGGCAGCGCGCCGTCGCGAACCATCTCGATGACGGCGACGACCGACGCCGACGTCGTCCAGGCGATCGCCGTCTGCATCCCGCCGGCGAGCTCGATCGGCCTGTAGGCGCGGACGAACTCGCGGCGCGCGAGGCGCCCGTCGAGCGTGCCTTCCGCCGAGACGTGGACGTAGACGACGTCGTCGTTCACCGGCGGCTTCGCGTTGGTCAGGATCTCGCCCGCGAGATCGCGTCGCTCGCGCAGAAGCAGCTCGTGGAAGAAGAAGTTCATGAGCTTCATGTGGCCGGGGTAGCGCATCGACTTGTAGTCGACGTTGGCGACCTTGCCGTGGAACGTCTCGCAGATCGTCCCGAGGCCGCCGGACGTGGTGAACGCCTCGAGCGCGAGGCCGTCGACATGGATGGTCTCGAGCCACTCCATCGACGACACCCACTTGCGCACGCCTTCCTCGATCACCTCGCAGTCGTTCAGGTATTCGTTGACGACCCCCTCGGGCGACCAGTTGAACGCGTAAGCCATCAGGCCCGTCGGATGCTGCGGCAGCGCGCCGACGCGGAGCCTGAGCGAGCGGCACACTTCGAACGCGGCGACCTGCGCCGCACCGACGATGCCGACGAAGCCGGGCGCGAGCCCGCATTGCGGCGCCATCAGCGCCTTAGACGTCTTGCTCAATTCGATGATCGCCTGCGTCGTCGGCACGTCCTCGGTCAGGTCGAAGTAGTGGATGCCTGCCGCGTGGGCGGCCGCGGCGATCCGCTTGTTGATCCGATACGGAAGGCAGGAGAGCGCCGCGTCGAATCCGCGCGTCGCCGCGGTCGCGCCGGCGTCGGTTTCGACGCCGGTCGTGCGGACCTCGAACGGGAGCGCGTGATGGGGTGCACGGCTGTCGAAGCCGACGACGTCGAACCCGCCACCGTGCAGGAGCTTTGCGGCGAGCGTCCCGACCTTTCCGAGACCGAGCACGGCGATTCTTCGCAACGGCATGTTCGACTCCTCAGATCTCGAATTTGGTGCGAGCTGGACCCGGATCAGGTAACCGATCGTCCCGCCGAACAAGATTCTCGTTTAGCTCGTCGGGATCATAACGCGAAGGTCGAAGGTTGAAATCCTTCCCCGCAACCACGCATTCAAGGGCCTGCCGTGTGGTAGCCCTTCCTTGACGGTCCGTAGGCGACCGCCCAAATGCCGGGCGGCCAACCGGAGCGTTCGATTGCGCGCGGCGCATCCGGCAGCGAAAGTCCGCCGAAATGTCGCCGACACCACTCGAGCTAGGGGCCCCGCCTTACCGCTGCCCAGGTCAGTGCTACGCTGACGGGCGGAGCGTCCCTTGCGAAGGATGGCTATGGGCGGTATGTCGTTCTCGCGCAGGCTGGCGCAATGGAGCTTGATTGCATCAGTCGCGATTGCCTGCGCGGACGCCGCTGCCGACAAGATGTTGCACGTTGCGCTCCCGATCGCGGAAACCAGCTTCGATCCTGCTTTCGCGACGGATGACACCTCCGGCGTCGTGATCGACAGCATCATGGATGCGATGCTCGACTACGATTATCTGGCGCGGCCAGTCAAGCTTGTTCCAAGAGCCCTCGACGCGATGCCCGTCATAGAAGACGACGGCAGGACCTACATCTGCAAGTTGCGCAAGGGCATCCTGTTCGCCCCCGACCCCGCCTTCAAGGGCAAGCCGCGAGAGCTATCCGCCGTCGATTATGCCTACAGCTTGAAGCGCATTCTCGATCCTGCCATCAAGTCACCCTGGCTTTGGATGCTCGAACACAAGGTTGTCGGGGCGGATGAAGCGCGTGCGAAGGCCGGCGAAACCGGTCGGTTCGACTACGATGCACCCATCCCAGGCCTTGAGGTCATCGACCGCTACACGCTGAAGATCCGCCTCACGGCTCCCGATCCGCGCTTTCTCTACGTGCTCGCGGTACCGAGCACCGCGGCGATGGCGCGTGAGGTGGTCGACGCGTACGGCACCGACATTGGCGCGCACCCCGTGGGCACCGGTCCGTACGTGCTTGGCCGATACCGACGCGGCGATCGTATTGAGCTATTGAAGAGTCCGACCTATCGCGATGTGATGTATTTGCCCGCAGGACCCGTTCCCGCAGCCTCACAGCCGATCGCGACGGCCCTGAAGGGTAAGCGCCTCCCGCTCGTTCCCAAGGTGGATATCCGCATCGCGGAAGAGGGGCAAGCGCGCTGGCTCGCATTTCTGAACAACGAGATCGATGTCCTTTTCTCACTACCTATCCAGTTCACCGACGACGCGCTTGCGACCGGCAAGCTGAAGCCGGCGCTCGCGGCAATGGGCGTAGGCCATCAGGCATTCGTCGGGCCGGAGGTGGGTTACGTCGTTTTCGACATGGAGGACGCGGTTGTCGGCGGATACTCTCCCGAGAAGGTTGCGCTGCGTCGCGCAATCAGCATGGCTTACGATGTGAGCGACGCGATCCGCGTGCTCCATCATCAGCGCGCGGTTCCCGCTCAGGGCCCAATCCCACCGGACATTGCGGGCTACGACACGATGCTCGTGACCGACGCGCAGACCTACGATCCTGGTGCGGCACGTGCGCTGCTGGACAGGTTCGGTTACAAGGACCGCAACGGCGAAGGTTACCGGCAGGCGCCGGATGGAAAGCGACTCGTTATCGAGTATTGGTCACCCCCGACATCGGAGGCGCGCGAGCGCGACGAGTTGTGGAAGCACAGCATGGACGCGATCGGCCTCAGGCTTGCATTCAAGAAGAGCAAGATGCCGGAAATCGTCAAGATGGCGCGCCAAGGGCAGGTGCAAATGTTCGACGGCGGCTGGATAGCCGATTACCCCGATGCGGAGGACTTCATGCAGCTTCTTTACGGGCCCAATGTCGGCCGGTCCAACGCATCTCGGTTCAATCTTCCCGAATTCAACCACCTTTTCGAACAGGCCCAAGCCTTACCTGACTCGCCCGAACGAACGCGGCTGTTCAACCGAATGGCCGAGCTCGTCGTTGCATACGCGCCGTGGCGCATTACCGTCAACCCGATCACCGATACGCTCGAGCATCGCTGGGTGCGCAATTTCGTTCCGCATCCGATGCGCTTTCCGGGAAAGCTCGCATACGTCGACCTCGACGAGTCGCTGCGCGCGGCGGCTCATTGAAGGGGTGTGCAGGAAGCCCCGATCAGTCAGCCATCATGTTTCTCCATGGCATGCGCCACTGTCTGGTCCAGGGTCATGGCTCGGCCCTCGTTCCAAGCCAGATCGAACGCGGCGTCATCGCCTAGCCGGGCGCGGGCGGCGACGATCCGGCGCTCGTGGCGGGAACGTTCGTGGGGCGGCAGAGGGCATCCCAGTTCCTCCCGCAGCCCCTCCGCTTTCCCCCAGACGCGCGCCGCCCGTTCCGGCTGTCCCGCGACGGATACCACGGATGCAAGTCCCTCCAGCGCCTGAGCAACGCCCGACCGAGCGCCCACCTCCCGGTTGACGGCGAGGCTTTCCGCGTGCAGTGCCGAAGCGGACGAATAGTCGCATTGCGCGAAAGCGACATCCCCCAAGTTCGCTAGCGAAATGCCGACACCCAGCCGGTCACCCAGCGCGCGCCGGATCGCCAGACTCTCCTCGTGGAGGGTCCGGGCAGCCGGATAGTCGCCCTGTTCGTAGGCCACATTTCCGAGTTTATTGAGCGAGAGGCCAATGCCCAGCCGGTCACCCACTTCACGACGGATCGCCAGGCTCTCCTCGTAGAGCGCCCGGGCGGCCGGATAGTCACCTTCCTCAAAGGCCACATTTCCCAAGTTGTTCAGCGAGAAACTAACGCCCCACTGGTCACCCAGCGCACGACGAATCGCCAGACTCTCCCCGTAGAGTGCCCGGGCGGAGGCGCGGTCGCCTTCGTCGGAGTCCACAAGTCCCAAGAAGATTGACGCATCGGCGATGCCGCGCCGATCACCGAGCGCCCGCCAAATTGCCAAGGCCTCTTCCTGAAGTTCCCGCGCAGCGGGAAGGTCGCACTGCTGCCACGCCAACGCGCCCGCCCCGTGGAGCGCCTTCGCGCGGGCGGCGGCAGCCTGGCCGTGTGGCGCGGCAGCAAGCAGCTTCGATAGCCAGCCACGGCCTTCGCTTAGATACGCGCGCACATCCCAGAACCACCAGAGCGCGCCTGCAAGCCGTAACCCGCCCGCGGCGTCCCGGGCCGAGGCGGTAGCCCATCCCATGGCTGTCCGAAGATTGTCGTGCTCCGCCTCCATTTGATCGAGCCAAGCCTGCTCTCCGCACTTTAAGCGAGGCTCGGCCCTTTCTGCGAGGTCGAGGAAGTATCCGAAATGTCGGCCCTGCCAGCGCGATTCCTCCCCAGTCTCCTGCAGCCGCTCACGCGCATATTGGCGTACCGTCTCCAGCAGCCGATAGCGGGTCGCGCCATCTCGCGCCTCTGCTAGCAGCAGGCTCTTGTCGGCCAGCGAGGTCACGATGTCGAGTACTTCCCAATCGTCGATGCCCTCGCCGACACAAACCTGCTCCGCTGCTTCCAACGTCCAACCGCCTGAGAAGATCGAGGCCCGACAGAGCAGCGCCTTCTCGGCGTCGCTCAGGAGGTCATAGCTCCAGTCAATCAGCGCGCGCAACGTCTGCTGGCGGCGCGGGGCCGCGCGCGATCCGCCGGTCAACAGACGGAACCGCTGATCGAGCCGCTGGCTCACCGCTTCCACCGACATCGATCGCGCGCGTGCAGCCGCCAGCTCAATCGCCAGCGGGATCCCGTCCAGCCGACGGCAGATCGAGGCCAGAGCGGGCGCGTTTTCGTTGGTGATCGCAAAGTGAGGCAAGTTGAGCCGGGCTCGTTCCGTGAACAGCCGCACAGAGTCGCATTGCAGGAGGTTCGCAGTGGTCGCGTCGCGCTCAGGATCGGGCAAGGACATGCCCGGCACGCGATAGGTCTGCTCACCCGAGATTCCAAGCCTCTCCCTGCTGGTTGCAACCATGATGACGCGCGGGCAGTGGCGCTGCACCGATTCGGTCAGCTCCGCGCAAGCGGCAAGCAGATGCTCGGCGTTATCCAGCACCAATAACAGTTGCCTCGGCACCAAGTGCTCGGTCACGGTTTCCGTCAGCGTCTTTCCCTGTTCTTCCTTGAGTCCAAGGACCGTGCCCACGGCTTGCGGCACGAGGCTCGGGTCCACCACGGAGGCGAGTTCGACCAGCCAGACGCCATCCGGATACGAGTCGAGCAGCCCCGCCGCCACCTCGAGTGCTAGGCGGGTCTTGCCGCATCCACCCGAGCCCGTGAGGGTCACGAGCCGTGTGCGGCCAAGCAACGTCCTGATCTCCGCGATTTCTATCTCGCGGCCGATGAAGCTGGTCGAATGCTGCGGGAGATTGTGCCTTCGCGTCGCGTACGATGTGGGCGGCCAATCGCCAGCACGAGTGACTTCAAGGGTGAAACGGTAGCCCCATCCTGGGATGGTCTCGATTGCCTCCGTTCCCAGGACCTTGCGCAATGCGCACACCTGCACATGCAGGTTGTTCTCTTCGACGACGACCCTCGGCCACACGCGATCGAGTAGCTCGTCCTTGGTGAGCAAGTGGCCGCCGCGCTCGACCAGTGCGGTCAGCAAGTCGAAGGCGCGCGGGACTACATCCACCGGCGCGCCGGAGACGAACAGGCGACGCTCGCGCGGCTGCAGCTCGAATTGCGCGAACCGATAACGGATAGATGGGGCCGCCTCGGTCGACGGCGGGGTTCGTGTGGCATCCACGGTGGCGGACCTGTTGCGCAGCATGCTCGCCTTCGCAGCAATCATCCGGCACGTTCAAGACCGAATTAAGGCGCCCTTAAGGACTTGGCGCCGCATCCAAGCCGAAACTTCTAGCGCTCTCGCAGTCTTCGCGCATAGGACCTTCGCCATGAGGCCTCCCCCTTTACGGCAAAACCGCCCTCGCTGGAGACAAGCTGCACGTGCAATTTCTTGTGAAATGGGCCGACCGCGGCATCCCGCGACTGCGAGAAGCTACTCGACCGACCGCCACGCCGAATGGGTTGCGGGGATTCCTGGGTACGTCACCCCCGGTCAGGATACTCACCTAATCGGAAAACGCCGCAAATTCGTTCGATTTCTTTCAGTCTTCTGACGGAATTGTGCTCGGCAGAAAACACTAGCGCAGGCAGTTTCCGCTGTAAAGCAACGTCGCGATCCGATCCCGGGGCTGCCGGCTCGAACAACGGAGGAAGCTCGATGAAGTCGACAATTTCGCCCGCGATGACAGCTGCGGCGTTCGCCGCATCGCTCCTGATCCCGAATCTCGCGACCGCGCAAACCAAGCCGGTACGCACCGATGGCGTCGCGCACCATCACTACAAGCTGCAAGTCATCCCTTCTTTGGGGGGGCAGGAAGGCAACTTCTACGACGACCTCAACAACATCGGAGTCTTGAACGACAGGGGGGCGGCAAGCGGGGGTGCTGCCGATACGGCAATGCGCGATCCGTTTCCGAACTGGCCGTGGGGCGATGCAGGTATGAGT
This sequence comes from Casimicrobiaceae bacterium, assembly GCA_035541655.1. Classification (GTDB taxonomy): domain Bacteria; phylum Pseudomonadota; class Gammaproteobacteria; order Burkholderiales; family Casimicrobiaceae; genus CAIWHR01. The sequence continues at coordinate 37,040 of DATKMY010000129.1, forward strand.
ACCCATGCCTACATTTGGACCGACGGCACGATGACCGATCTGGGTGCGCTGACCGACACCTTCAGCAGCTTCTCCGGCTGGATCAGCGCCAACGGGATCGTCGTCGGCGTTTCGCAAAATGGACAGTTTGACCCTCTCGTACCGGGAAGCGTCGATCCTTCGGTGCCAGACTTTCCCGAGGGCACGGCCGTGCT
>DATKMY010000130.1:0-15693 GCA_035541655.1 Casimicrobiaceae bacterium
GCACCTGAATGCGCTGTCGCGCCTCGTCCTACGCGATGGAGCGGCTCCAACGCCCGGCCGGCCGCGCGCTGTCGCGCACGGCCGGTTTCGACACGCGAGAGCTAGCTCTCCCGGTAGCGCATCTTGGCGTCCTTCACGCACGTGTCCTTCGCTGCGGCGGCGAGCGAATCGCATTTCTCGATCGCCACCTTGTAGTCGGCTTCGCGCGTATCTTCCACGGCCTCCTTGCGTGCGGCGGAGGTCTTCTCGACGGAGGCGTTGCGCGTGTCGGCCGCGACGCGGTCGTCATTCGTGCCTCCTCATTGATACCACCGAGGATCATCGTCGCGGAGCAGTCCGCCGAAGCGGTCGACCTGCCTCTCGGCCTCGTCCTTGCTGATCCCGTATTGCTGCTGGATCTTCCCGACGAGCTGATCGCGCCTTCCCGCGATGACGTCGAGGTCGTCGTCGGTGAGCTTGCCCCAGTTCTCCTTCACCTTGCCCTTCATCTGCTTCCAATTGCCTTCGATGCGATCCCAGTTCATCCTTGACTCTCCTGGTTCAATCAGGCCGGACGCCCATCGCCCGACGATAATTCTTGGCCCGCATTGGCCGTGCCAAGCGGCAAAGCATTTCCAATCAGAACGTTGAAGTACGATCGCCGCCGCAGCTGCGAAATGCCGGGAACACCCCGATGTAAATCGCGCGCAGCGCGTAGGACCGTGCCGACGAAGCGAATTCGGCAGCGCCGCTGGCGCAGCGACCGATCAAGTGATCGAATGTGCGCGCAATGAGATCCTCGTTCGCCGCTCTCCAGCAAGGACACCCGATGCCGGCGGATTCCTGCGGTCGACGGCACCTGCGCCGTCGACTCCTCGCCGGTCTCGGGGGTCTGCTCGCCGTCGGCGCAGTCGGCGCGCAGGTCGCCAGCTCAGCACAAGTCACGCTGATTGTCCCGGCACCCGCAGGCGTATCGAGCGATGCGATCGCCAGCATCGTTGCCGAAGCTCTGTCGCGGATTCTCGAAGTTCCCGTGCGAGCGGAGAACATCGGAGGTGACAGCGGGGTCGTAGGCACCAACGCGATCGCCGCCGCCGAGCGCGACGGCACTGTTCTCGGCCTCGGCGTGAGCGCGGCAATGATCGGTGGAAGGATCCTATCGCGCAACGCGAAATACAATCCGATCGACGACTTCCAGTGGTTCACCATCATCGGCAACTATCCGGCGGCGATGATCGTCGCCGCGAGCGCGCCGCAGAAAGACATCGCAACCTGGCTCGCCACCGCTCGCGGCGCGCAGACGCCACTCGTCTATGCAAGCAACGGAACGGGGTCGGCAGGTCATCTCGCCGGCGGGTTCCTGCGCACGGCACAGGGCGTCCGCATGGTCCACCGCTCCGTCGAGGCGCCGGGCGAGCGTTATGCGCTGCTCGGCGACGGCACGATCGACGTACTATTCGACGGCGTCCCGAGCGCGCGACTCGAGGTGCCGCGCTCGGGTCATCGGATCATTGCGGTGACGTCGGCTGCGCGAGCGCCTCTGTTTCCCGACGTACCCTCGTTCGGAGAGATCTGGCAGCAGTCGTTCGTCAGCTGGATCGGCCTGATCGCGCCGAAGGGCCTCGACAATCTCGCCTACAACCGGCTCGCTTCGGCGGTCGGCGTCCTGCTCGGCGACTCCGGATTCCAGGAGCAAGTACGCGCGGCAGGTCTCTCGTTCCTGGGATTGAGCGGACGGAGCGCACTCGCCTTTCTCGACGCCGAGATCCTGCGCGGCGCCAAGCTCATCGCGGAGCTCAACGAGGAAGGCATGCGCAACTAACGCGCATTTGCGCGTTGGGCGCGAGCGCACCGGAAGCGCCGCGAGTCGAGCGAGGAAGCTCAGGTCGACAAAAGCTCGCTCACCGGAAGCATCGCCTCGACCCGGTCCGCGATGCTCTTCAGCACGGCGAGGATCGGCACGCCGAGCAACAGTCCCCAGCCGCCCCAAAGCCAGCCGAAGAACAGCAGGCCGATGAAAACCGCGACCGGGTTCATGTGCGCCGCCCTGCCCTGCATCCACGTCGCGAGCCCCATTCCGATGGCCGCCGCGATTGCGACGACGACCGTCGTCGCGACCACCGCATCGCCGAAGCTGGCCGTCTCCACGAACGCCGCGACACCGACCGCAGTGGCCGCGACGGCCGTTCCCGCGTACGGGACGACGTGGATGAGCCCCGTGACCCCGCCGAGAATTCCGGCGTTCGGCACGTGCAACAGCGCGAGGGCGCCCCATGTGGCGAGCGCGATCAGCGCGTTCGCGAACAGCATCGTGATCAGGTACTTCTGGATTTGGCCGTCGATCGCGTCGAGCACTTCGACGGTAACGCGCCGGCGCGTGAGCGAGGCGCCTGCAATCCGCGCGACCTTGCGCCGGAACGTGTCGCCGGCGACAAGGAGAAACAGCGCGAGCAGCAGCGCGACGAAGATCTCTGCGATGACGCCCAGCGCCTTTCCAGATTGCTCGCGGACGAGCTCCTGGAACTGCGCGGAGACGCTGGCCCTGACCGGCTCGGGAGCCGCCCACGGCTTGCCCGACGCCTCCGCGGCGGCCTTGTCGAGTTCTTCCGCCGCAGCCTTCATGTTGGTCATCGGACCCGGCGCCTGCCGCGCCGAGTCCGCGACCGCCTGCCGAACCTTGCGCGCGGCCGCAGGCAGCTCGGCGACCCAGCCGTTCACGTCGTCGCGCACCACATAGACGGCGGTCGAGCCCAGCGCCAGGAGAATCGCGATCACCGTCGTCGCCGCGGCGAAGCGAGGGACACGGACCCGCTCGAGCATCGACACGAGCGGCCGCAGCGCGTAGCTCAGCAGGATCCCCATGACGACCGGCACCAGGAACGGCTGCGCGATCCGCGCTACCGCGATCGCTGCGCAGACCGCGATGCACACGAGCGCGATCTCGGCGACAGAGAACTTGCGCGGCGCTGCGGGCTCGGCGCGTGCCCCGACGACGATACGCGGATGTGCAACGTTTTCCGAAGCCATATCGCGCCCTGTGATCAACGGGAAGGTCTTGTGGTCAGGACGCAGCCCGCGCGGGAGCGCCCGAGGCGAGGTCGGCGAGCACGTCGCGAACCCGGTGGAATTCGCGTGCCTTGTCGAAGAAGAAGTCCGCGCCGAACGCCAGGCTCCGGTCGCGGTACTGCGGGAATGCGTAGTTCGTGAATACGATCACCTTCGAGTTCGACGGCCGCCCGCACTGCTTGAGCTTTCTCAGGACGCCGAGGCCCGTGCCTTGCCGCAGCTGCAGGTCGAGCACGACCGCGTCCCATCCGCCGCTGTCAAGGAGCGACAGCGCGTCGGATTCGGACTCTGCCTGCCCGACGATCTCCAGGTTCGGGATCTCGGACAGCGACTCAGTCAGGCGCGCACGGATGATCGACGAGTCTTCGACGAGCACCACGCGCAATTTCTTCGAGTCGTTCACACGTTCGACAGTCCCGGCACGTTCATCACGCGCCCCCGAATCGGATGAGGTTCCCCAGAGGTTCATACCTGTTCCGAGTCACGGATGCCCGTCGAGTTCGAGGCAGGCGCTGTGAAAACGATAGCAGGGGCGTCGAGGGCGATATGTCCGCGTTTGTCCGACAATCGCAGTCGACCGGCCGTACGCAACCTCTTTCGCTGTACAACACCATCAGTTGATGAGCCCGTTCTTGATCGCGTAGTACGTGAGGTCCGCATTCGACTTCATCCCCATCTTTTCGAGCACGCGCGTCCGGTACGTGCTGACCGTCTTCACCGACAGGTGGAGCTCGTCGGCGATCTTCGACACCGCCGCGCCTCCGGCGAGCTTGCAGAAGATCTGGAATTCGCGCTGCGAAAGCTCTCCGTGCAGTGGCCGGTCGGCATCTCCGGTCACGCCGTCGGCGAGAATCTGCGCAAGCGCCGGGCTCACGAACTTGCGTCCGTGGACGACGGTGCGGATCGCGCCGACGAGCTGCGTGGACGCCGCTTCCTTGTTGAGATACCCGGACGCGCCCGCGCGCAGCAGGTTGACCGCGTACTGATCCTCCGAATAGCCGGAGAGCATCAGGATCGGTAGCTCGGGCCGCACGTGCTTCAGCGTCTTGAGCGTGTCGATTCCGTTCTTGTCGGGCATCGAGATGTCGAGGAGCACGACGTCAAACTCCTGCGCGCGCACGAGTGCGATGGTCTCGTTGCCGGTTGCCGCCTCCCCGGTGATCTGCATGTCGGGCTGGTCGGCGATGAACTGCTTCAAGCCGGCCCGCACGATCGCGTGGTCGTCGGCAATGAGGATTCGTATCATGGTGTCTCCTCGCGTGCTGAGCGGATGAGCGGTACTACACGGCGGCCGGCGCCGACTGATACTCGGCGAGGCGGTTGTAGAGGGTCTTCAGGCTGACGCCAAGCATCTCGGCGCAGCGCCGCTTGTTGCCTTCGCACAAATCGAGCGTGGAATGGATCGCCTGGCGCTCGATCTCTGCGAGCGGCGTTCCGACCGGCACATGCAGGCACTCGCCGAGCCGGGCCAGAGACTCCGTTCCGAGAAAATCGATATCGACCAGATCGTCGGACAGGATGTGCGCGCGCTGAATTGCGTTCTTGAGCTCGCGTACGTTGCCCGGCCAGCGATACGAGCGGACGACCGTGATCGCCTGCCGCGACAGGCTCTTGTGTGTGCCCTCGGTCTCGTTCAGCTGTCGGAGGAAATGCTCGGCGAGGAGCTCGGCGTCGCCGTCGCGCTCGCGCAGCGGAGGCACGGCGATCGGGAACACGGCCAGCCGGTACATGAGGTCCTCGCGGAGCCGCCCTTCACGGACCGATTCCCGCAGGTCGCGGTTGGTTGCCGCGATCACGCGCACACGCGTGCGCAACTCCTGCTCGCCGCCGACGCGCGTGTAGCGGCCGGTTTCGAGCACGCGCAACAGGCGCACCTGCATCTCCGGCGCCATCTCGGTCACTTCGTCGAGGAAGAGCGTCCCGCCCTCCGCGCGCTCGAAGCAGCCGAGGTGCATCCTTGCAGCGCCGGTGAACGCTCCCTTCTCGTGCCCGAAGAGCTCCGCTTCGATCAGGTTGCCGGGGATCGCACCGCAGTTGATCGCGAGGAACGGCGCGCTCGCCCGCTCGCTCATCCGATGAATCGTGCCGGCGACGACCTCCTTGCCGCTTCCCGACTCGCCGGTGATGAAGACCGTCGCGTGCGTGGGGGCGACCTTCGCCACCCGGCGATAGACGTCCTGCATCGCCGGTGATGCACCATAGAGGTCGCCGAATCGCGACAACGCGGGCTCCGATGCGGCTCGCCGCGCCGCCACGAAGGACAGTGGCACGATGTTGTCGCCCGGTAAGTCGCGCTCTGACATGGTCGGCCTTTCGGACGGATTCCGTGACTGCATCGTAGTGACGGGCAATCCGACCTGCACTCGGCGCGCAGCCGATACCGCTGTCAGCGGCTATCCTACATTTTCTCCCTCTGTAGAGACTGCCCGAGTCCTACATTCGATCGCGACAACAGCGGCTCGTGCCATGGGCGCTCGGCTGCCTTGGGCCTCGATCACGGCTGATGCGGCAGGCGCAGTATCGTCATCGTGGGCGCGGCCGAGCCTGCCGTGACCGCCTGCTCCTGTCCATCGGCCATGCGCACCGTGTAGCGGCCGGGGGGGACCTCGGCGAGCAGCCACGGGCCGTCGGCAACCGTGTCGACGACGGCGTTGCCCTTGTTGTCGATCATGCTCACCTTGACGCCAGTCACGTAGTTGCCGGTGTCTCGCTCGACGAACGCGAGCCAGACGTTGTACGGACCGAGCTCGTGGCGCATCTCGTCGCGCTCCTCCTCGCTCACACCCCCGGTGAGGAGCGGCGTGCCTCGGTAGCTGAACGACTGGGGCATCGCGACTGCGCCGCCGACCGCTCCCAGACCGACGGCAATCAGCAATGCGATTCGCGCGACTCCCGAAGCGGAAGCGGCGCGTTCCGTGCGAACACACATACGTTCGTTCATAGGACCTCCTGGACATGATCCCCCATCAGCGGGATTCTCGTGGACGCGAAGCCAGATCGCTGTCGGCGTTCGTCCTGGATTCGCGTCGGTCGGTCGCAGCAGTCCCGGCTTCGCGCAGCGGCGTCGGCAGCGTCCCACAAAAGACAAGGAAACATCCTACTGCGTGCGAGCGCGTTCGTTCCAAAACTTTGCATGCGCGCACTCCATCAAACGCTCACTGGCATTCGGGCCAGCGCTCGGCATTGGAGGATCAAAATGCGTGACCGCAACAGATGGAAGTTGAAGCTCATCGTGGCCGGCGCACTCGCCGCGATCGCCACGGGTTCGCTCGCAGGGCAGCTGACTCTCTACCCGCGGCCGGGTTTCCAGGGGCAGGGCCTCACGACCAGCGATGCGATGACGGATCTCGGGCGCTCGTCCTTCGCCGTCGCCGGTTCGTCGGCGGTCGTGAGCGACGGGGCGTGGGAAGTGTGCACGGAAGCGTATTTCCGCGGGCGCTGCGCACAGCTCGTTCCGGGGAATTACAGCAACCTGGGCGACAGCCTCGGCGGGATGATCGTGTCGGTGCGGCAGGTCGCCTACGAGCCCGCTCCGGCGCGCGTCGTCGTCTACCCCGATCAGAGGCCTCCGGTGACCGCGGTGCCGGCACCGGTCGTCATCAACCCAGGCGCCGCACCCGTGGTGATCAACTCCGCGCCCGCGGCAGCCGTCGTCGTCGCTCCTGATTCGCGCTCGGCCGCCGCTGTCGTCGTCGCTCCCGATTCGCGCCCGATCGTCGTATCCCCGGACGCGATTCCGACACCCGCGGGCCCGCGGATCGTCCTGTACCAGAACACTCCGCGCGGCATGCGCGCAGTCGAGTTGACGTCGAACGTCGACGACCTCGACACGCGGAACTTCAGCGATAGCGCGTACGCGGCGTTCGTGGGCAGCGGCACGTGGCGGCTTTGCGATCACGAACGGGGCCGCGGGCATTGTGCCGAGTTTGCGCCGGGCCGCTACGAAAGCCTGGGCGCAATGGAGGGCCACGTGCGCTCGGCCTATCTGATCGCCACAACGCCCGAAACCGTTGCCAACGTCCCGAACTTCCCGCCGGGACGTGCGGTGCTCTACGAATTTCCGAACTACGCCGGCCGATCGGCGACCATCGAATACGGACGTGCGCCCGACCTCGACTGGGCCCGCTTCAAGCAGCCGGCGGAATCGCTTCGTGTCGACTCCGGCACGTGGCTCGTCTGCTCCGAGATCGGGTACCAGGGTGAATGCCGGGTCCTGGGTCCGGGGAGCTACCCGCACCTGACCGACCTCGTGAATACCGGTGTCTACTCGGCGCGCCAGATTTGGCGACCCGCGTACGGTTACATCGGCAACGGCCGCTACGCGACTCGGTGATGGAGGCGAAGGATCGTGTTTCCGGTCACGATCCCGCGGACGCGGTGGGCAAGCGCCGGAGCGCAGCAACACAGTCCGACGCAGCCGGGCAACCGTCGCGAGCCGCTGCACCGAATGCCAGGTGCTGCGGGAGAAGATGGCGTGGATCAACGCACGATAGCGCCGCGCAGGCCGCGGCAGCGATCGTCGACGCCAGCGGATCGAAGCACGCGGCGCCTCGTCAGCGCGCGCGCTGCGCCCACGCGGCCTTCACTCGCGCCGCGACGTCGATCCTACAGTCGCCGACCGATTCTTGCTGGTCTTCGGCAAATGCGGTCATCGGCCACGCTTGCTGCTCGAAGTGCGCACTGACGTCCGGCGTCAGGAAGCGGCTCTGCACCGCGTACACGTGCCGGTCGCCGAGCCCGGCCTGCTGGCGCACGTAGAAGCGATGCGGCAGCACGATCGCGAGATGATCTTTTGCGCGTGTCATCGCGACGTAGAGGAGCCGCCGCTCTTCCTCGATCGTCTCCGGCCTGCCCGTCGCCATGTCGGAGGGGATGCAGCCGTCGACGCCGTTCAGTATTGCGACACTCTTCCATTCGAGCCCTTTTGCCGAATGAATCGTCGACAGGATCAGGTAATCGTCGTCGAGCCGCGGCGGGCCCGCTTCGCTCGCGGCGGCAGCGGGCGGATCGAGCGTCAGCTCGGTCAGAAACCGCTCGCGGCTCGGATACGTCGCGGCGATTCGCCCGAGCTGCGCGAGATCGGCAGCGCGGAGCGGCGCGTCGTCGTGAATCCGCTCGAGCTGGGGCTGATACCAATCGAGCACGGAATCCATCTCCGCCGGCCAATCGCCGGCCGACGAGTTGAGCTTGCAGTAGAGCGCGACCAGGGCATTCCAGTCGGCGGCGGCAGCCGCGGGCGGCGCGAAGCCCTGCAGCTCGACGATCGGCTCGCCCGACCTTTCGAGCGCGTCGAGCCACCTCGCGGCAGTCGCAGGGCCGACGCCGGACAACAGGCGCAGTGTGCGATAGCCCGCGAGGCGCCCGCGCGGGTTGTCGATCCACCGCAGGATCCCGAGCACGTCCTTGACGTGCGCGGCGTCCAGAAACCTCAGTCCGCCGAACTTCACGAACGGAATGTTCCGGCGCGCGAGCTCGAGCTCGAGCTGCGCACTGTGGCTGGCCGTGCGAAAGAGCACCGCCTGGTCCCTGAGCTCGATGCCGTTCTCACGATGCCGCAGCACCTCGGTCGCGACGAATTGCGCTTGCGCCGCCTCGTCGGCGACGCTGACGAGGCGTGGCTTGTCGCCTGCGCCGCGGTCGGTCACCAGGTTCTTCGCGTAGCGTTCGCGCGCCTCGGCCATCAGTGCGTTCGATGCGTCGAGGATCGCCTGCGTCGAGCGGTAGTTGCGATCGAGGGTGATCACGGTCGCAGGCGGCGCATAGCGCGCGGGAAAATCGAGAATGTTGCGCACCGTCGCCGCGCGAAACCCGTAGATCGCCTGCGCGTCGTCGCCGACCACGGTCACGCCGCGCCCGTCGGGCTTCAGCCGATGGAGGATCGACGCCTGCAGGCGGTTCGTGTCCTGGTACTCGTCGACGAGCACGTGGTCGAAGCGCCCTCCGATCTCCGCGGCGAGCGACGGCTCCTCCAGGGTCACCGCCCAATAGAGCAGCAGGTCGTCGAAATCGAGGATCTGCTGCGCCTGCTTTGCTTCGACGTAGGCGTCGAAGAGCGCGCGGAGCGTGTCCTCGCAGTTCGCGCACCACGGGTAGTCGCCGGCCAGCACGTCGGCAAGCGAGGCCTCGGAGTTGACCGCGCGCGAATAGATGGCGACGCATGTCGCCGCCGCCGGAAATCGGCGCTTCGTCGCCTCGACTGCTGGTTGGGCGTTGCGCACCAGGCCCATCAGGTCCTCGGAGTCTCCGCGGTCGTGAACGGTGAAATTCGGAGCAAGTCCGACACGCGTGGCGTACTCGCGCAGAAGCCGCGCGCCGATGCCGTGAAACGTCCCGGCCCACGGCAACATCGTTGGCACCTCCGCGTGTATGCCGGCGCGCAGCACCGCAAGCGCGCGACCCGCGCGCCGCTCGAGCTCGACCGCGGCGCGACGGCTGAACGTGAGCAACAGCAGCCGCTGCGGGTCCGCGCCCGCGGCGACCAGATGCGCGACGCGATGCGCAAGCGTGCTCGTCTTGCCGGAGCCCGCCCCCGCTATGACGAGCAGTGGCTTTGCTTCAGCGCAGCCGATCGCAAACTGCGCTGCGTGCTGCTGCGCAGCGTTCAGTGCACGAAATTCGGACTTCATCGATGCGCGCTCCCCGGACGGCCGCAATATCGAACGATCGTTCGATATTACTGGGGATCGCGCACTCGGGCAAGCCGGGAGCCCGCCCGCCTCCGTCTCCCCGCAGCCGTGAAGTCGCGACCTCAGCTTCGCGCCTTGGCGCCTTGCGCTGCCGGCCGCTGCGGCTTGCGCCACACGTTGAGCAGCGACTGGAGCTTCGACCGCGCGGGAAGGCGCTCGTCGGATATCGCTTCGAGAAAGTCGGAAAGCCGCTTCGACTTGATCAGCGTATAGAACAGAAGCGCAGACACGGCGACGATCATGGCGGAGAGGGCTAGGACCTGCAACGGCAGGGGGTAATCCGCGAACGCGAAGAGATTCATGCCGAAGACGCCGGTGACGACGGTGCCGATCATTCCGAAGACCGTGACGACCGTCAGGCGCACGACCGCGTTCGCCTGGCGGCGCAGCGTGTCGGACTCGAGGTAGTCGCTCATGTCCTCGATCTCCTCGCGAATCTCGGCGTAAAGCCGATCGGTTCCGAGGCTGTCCGCCGTCATCCGGTAGAGCTCTTTCGCCTGCGGCTGGTCCGAAACCTCGTGGAACCAGTACCGGTGCGTGAAACGCAGGAAGATCTCGAGCAGTTGCCGAATCGTACGCTTGAAGCGCTTCACCGATTCGGCGTCGTGAATGTCGAGCTTGTTCAAGGCGTCGACCATCCGGTCGGAGAGCATCAGCAGCGCCGCCTTGTGGAAGTGGGGGATAAGGAATAGCAGGAAGTACTGATGCTGGAACTGCCCCAGGAGCCCGCCGTCGCAATCGACGTAGAACTCCTCGGATGCGTCGCCGACCATCGCGAACGCGTGGCCGCAGGACATGAAGCGCGTACCGGGACGATCGCTGCGCTGCTCGTTCCAGAATTGATCGAAGCAGTAGCGGTACTCGAAGTCGTGGACGTGGCGCTCGGAGAACGGCAGCGCATCCGACGATCCCGCGGAGGTGACGAGTCCCAGGCGGATGAAGTCGGCGCGCGTCAGCGAACGCGCATCGTCCATCGCGACGTAGGTGAGCAGCGGCATCCGGCTGTACTCGATCTGCCGGTAGCGAATAACCCCCTTCTGCTCGGAATGATCGGGCACCAGCGGCTTCAGCAGGAACTCCCAGTGCGCGGCGAAGCGCGGTGCACGGTAACGGCTCACCGTGTCGAGATACTTGTCGCGCTGCTCGTAGTCCGATGCGGCGAGGACCCTGCCGTCGGCGGAGAGCCATTCGGCGCGGTCGAGGCAGTGACCGCCGCGGTTGCCCTCCCAGTAGGTCGGATACGCGCGGCCGAAGCGGTACATCGTGTCCTGCACGCGCGTGAGGCTCAGATCGCCGGCGAAGATCTCGACGACGAGGATCACGATGTCGATGTCGTAGAAGAAGCAGAGATCGACGTGCTCGACGTCGAACGTCACCGCGTCGGCGACGCCCGGATAGGTCATCCGCACCTTTGCGACGTCGGTGCGCCGGAATATGCGGATCGGCGATTCCGCACCCTTGGCGCGGGCGCTGTTCGGATCGCCGTAGAGGAAGCGCCGGACGTAAGGGAGAAACGTCACGAACTCGCTATAGTGCCGGAGCTTGAAATCGCCGGGCGCGCATCCGAACGCGTCGCGCGCCTCGCCCCACGGATTGTCGGGTGCGTCGCGCCCCAGAAGCTCCCAGTGCGACTGGATCTGCGCTCCTTCGCGGATCGGCCGCAGCTGCAGCGGCCAGATCAGGATGGATCGAAATTGCCGGACGAGCTTCGCGTCGCCGACTTGCTGCGTGGACATGTCCGCCTCCCCCTTGGACGGTGGCACGTTCCCATTGTCCCAGAATACGCGCCCGCGCCGACGCGCCGAAATTCGACGGTCCGCACGCGCCGCGCCGGATCAGCGCCGACTGCGCCGTTGGCGGGCTGCGGGAGCGGGCCTAGCCGCCTGTCGTGAACGAGACGAGCTCGACCACGCTGTGCTGCGTGCGAACCGCGGCGCCGCCTTCGAGACCGCCATCCTTTTCGGCGTACTGCGCGTCGAGCTCCGCGCGGACCACGGCACGCGCGGCGGGCGCGTACCACACGGTGTAGTTGCAAGTGGTCGGCCAGCGCCAGAACGTCTCGTCGTCGAGGCGCATCAACACCTGCATCCTGACCGCGTCGAAGCTGCCCGCGGGCGTCGAGACCTTCTCCCATCCGCTCACGCGCACGTAGCGGTTGATCTCGCCCGTCTCCTTCGTGAACTCGTTGTAATTCCTCGCCCACTGGTTCCAGGTCTTCCCGGGCGCCAGCGGAAAGTCGTAGCGCTGGAGCGGCTCCGTGAAGCGGCGCGTCTGATTTCCGTAGACCGCGCCGATCTTCACCTGGCCCGGCGCCGACCAAAGCTCGGTGCGGGTGACGCTCATTCCCCCGCTGAGCGCAATGCGCACGGTGATTCCCTCCGTGCCTACCGCCGTCACCTCGTGGGTCTCGTCCCATTCGGTCTTCACGCGAAAGCCGTCGTCGCCGTGATAGACCCAGCGGTCGCCGACCTTGTACACCGGAGCCTCGGCAGCAGGTCCCGATCCGCCGCTCCCCGGCGCACCGGCGCAGCCCGCGAGCACGAGCAGCGCGCCGACGGCGAAGCCCGTCGTGATCGAGCGCTGAAGCGATGCCATGGAAACCCCCTTTCCCGGACCCACCCATGGTAACAGCAGCCGAATGTTGCAGATTCCTTGCGAACTGCTCATGGCGGAATAGTCGACGCGAGACGATGTTTGCCGGTCACGCATTCGCGCGGGCATCTGCACCGTGCCGAAGCGGGCGCGCAATTCGTGCGCCCAAGACGAACCCGCGAGCTCTTCATTCGGAGGTCCCTCCCATGTCGCCGACGACCACCTTCCTGCAACGAACCGTTCCAGCCGCGCTAATCCTGTTTGGCCTCGCTGCCGCCGGATCGATTGCCGCACCACCACCATCGGCGCCCAATCGAGCGAACAGCTATCAAGTGCAGAATCTCGTGTCATTGGCGCCTCCGACAGGCGCAATCGCAGCACCCAATCACGACGTGAACCTGCAGAACGGCTGGGGTGTGGCGTTCAATCCCACCGGACCGGTTTGGGTGTCCGACAACGGAACGGGAAAGTCGACGCTCTACGACGGCAACGGCCTGCCGTTCCCTCCGGTCGCCGCGCCACCGATTCCGTCGCCGCTCGTCGTTACGATTCCCCCCGCCTCCGGAGATCCGGCCGACACGGGCTCGCCGACCGGACTCGCATTCAACGCATCCAACGACTTCGTCGTGAGCAACGCCGCGAAGACGGCGTCGGGTGCGGCCAAGTTCCTCTGGGCCTCCGAAGACGGAATGATCTCGGGCTGGGCGCCGAGCGTCGATGTGGGCAACGCGCAGAAGGCCGTGGTCGCCAACGCCGTTTACAAGGGAATCACGATAGCGGGCGACGGCTCGACCGCGCACTTCCGGTTGTATGCAGCCGATTTCATCGGCCAGAAGATCGACGTTTACGACGACAAGTTCAATCCGATCGTCGTCCCCGGCGGCTTCGCCGACCCCACCATTCCCAGGGACTTCGGCCCGTTCAACATCCTGAACATCCAGGGCAACCTGTACGTTGCGTACGCGAAAACGCAGCCGGGAAGCCACGATGAAGCGCATGGACCGGGGCTGGGGTACGTCAACGTGTTCGACGCCGATGGGAACCTGCTGGTCCGTCTCGCGAGCAAGGGCAAGCTCAACGCGCCGTGGGGAATGGCGCTTGCGCCGCAGGGCTTCGGGAAGTTCAGCAACGACATCCTCGTCGCGAACTTCGGCGACGGCACGATCAATGCATTCGACCCGCAAACGGGGCATTTCGACGGACAGTTGAAGACGCCCGACGGAAAGACGCTCGCCATCGAAGGCCTTTGGGGCATCGCGTTCGGCAACGGAATCATGAATCAGCAAACCGACACGCTGTTCTTCGCAGCCGGACCGAACGACGAGGGCGACGGACTCTACGGCCGCATCGACCTCGTGCCACCCGTGAAAGGCGGCAAGGGCGACGACATGCAAGGAGACTGATCGCCGTGCGGGTCGCCCGCATAACGGGCCCTCGCCGCGATTCATGACCGGCGGCGCGACGCGACACGCTCCTGGGGCTCGACTCCAGCGGCCTCGAGCTGCGACGGCGTTCGCGCCCCGACGTCGGTCTTCTCGGCTTGCGTCGTTGCGGGATCGGCATATGCGCCTTCGCGCTCCCTGCGGTCGTTCGCGTACACCCAGGTGAACTCGGCGCCGAGCAGGAAGATCTGTGCCGAGTAGTAGACCCACACGAGCAGCACGACGAGCGAGCCGGCGGCACCAAACGCCGAGCCGATCGCCGCTTTGCCGACGTAGACGCCGATCAGCAACTTGCCGATCTCGAACAGAACCGCGGTCACGCCCGCTCCCATCCACACGTCGTGCCACGCGACCTTCGCACGCGGCATCCACTTGTAGATCATCGCGAACAGCGTCGTCGTGAGGACCATCGAGATGACAATGTCCATTCCCTCGATGATTTGATGCCAGCCGCCGGGAATCCTTCCCCACCACCTCGCGAACGCGTGGATTGCTGTTCCGATGACGATCGAGACGAAAAGCATCAGTCCGGCGACGAGCACCAGACCGAATGCGAGCAGCCGGCCGCGCAGCGTGTGCCAGATCCCCTGGTTCTTCCGCTGCAATGGAACCCGCCAGATCCGGTCGAGCGAAGTCTGGAGCTCCGCAAAGACGGTGGTCGCGCCGACGACGAGGACGATCACTCCGACGATGCCCGCGAGCACCCCTCCGCGCGGACTGTTCGCGCTCTTGACGAGGGCCTGCACCGCGGCGGCGCCTTCGTCGCCGAGCGTGTCGCGAAGCTGGAGGAACAGTTCGCCCTGCGCTGCGTGCTGGCCGAAGAAAAGGCCTGCAACCGCGACGACGATGACGAGCACGGGGGCGACCGAGAAAACCGTGTAGTAGGCAAGCGCGGCGCCCATGCTCTGCGCGTAGTCGTCCTGCCAGGACGTCACGGTTCGCTTGACGAGACTCCAGAGCCAGCGCATTTCGTTAGTCTATCGCTGTTCGTTCGTATCCCAACCGACCCCCTGACGCGCCGGATTGTCCGCAGCGCTGGCGCCGCTGCACTCTTGCAGCGAAGCTTCGTCCCCACTTGTGCAGTTGCGTCTGTCAGAATGCGCACGATGAGCCCAACCGCGCTGTTCCATCCCGCCGTTGCCGCCTGGTTCGGCAGGAGCTTCGCTCGACCGACCGAGCCGCAGGCGCGCGCGTGGCGGCTCGTCGGCGATGGCCGCAACGTCCTGATCGCCGCGCCCACGGGCTCGGGAAAGACGCTCGCCGCGTTCCTCTCGGCGATCGACGCGCTGGTCCGCCAGGGGGTAAAGGCCGCGCTGCCCGACGAGACCCAGGTCGTCTACGTCTCTCCACTCAAGGCGCTCTCCAACGACATCCGCAACAATCTCGTCGCGCCGCTCGCCGGAATCCGCCGCGAGCTCGAGTCGCTCGGGCTGCCCGACGTCGACATCCGCACGCTCGTGCGCACCGGCGACACGCCGCAGTCCGAGCGGCTCGGCATGCGCAAGCGCCCGCCGCACATCGTCGTCACGACACCCGAGTCGCTCTACGTGCTGCTCGGATCGGAATCGGGACGCAGGATGCTCGCGACGACGCGCTTGGCGATCGTCGACGAAATTCACGCCCTCGCCGGCAACAAGCGCGGCAGCCACCTCGCGCTGTCGCTCGAACGGCTGGCCGCCCTCGCGGGCGGCGGCCTCACGCGCGTCGGTCTCTCCGCGACGCAGAAGCCGATCGAGGAGATCGCGCGCTTCCTGGCGGGCAGCGCCGCGATGGGCGCCGGGGCGGACAAGGCCCGCCAATGCGAGATCGTCGACAGCGGCCATGTTCGGCCCCGCGATCTCGCGCTCGTCGTTCCGTCGTCGCCGCTCGAAGCGGTGATGTCGCACGAGGTCTGGGAGCAGGTCTACGCGCAGCTCGCCTCGCTCGCG
>DATKMY010000131.1:0-8105 GCA_035541655.1 Casimicrobiaceae bacterium
TCGAGATACTTGCGAAAGACGAACGGCGCGATCATCGCCTGGAGCTCGTCGCGACGCGTTCCGGTGAGCGCGCGCGCCTTGAGCCATGCATAGCGCTCCCACGCGCGCCCCTGGGCGACCAGATACCGCTCGAGCGCCGCAAAGGAGACCGCGAGCGGGCCGCTCTCGCCGTAGGGCCGCAGCCTCATGTCGACGCGGAAGACATAGCCGTCCGGCGTGGTGTCGTTCAGCGCGGCGATCACGCGGCGGCCCAGGCGCTCGAAGAACTCGCGGCTGGACAGTGCGCGCGCGCCGTCGGTGTCGCCCTCTTCGGGGTAGACGAAGATCAGATCGACGTCGGAGGAAACGTTCAGCTCGGAGCCTCCGAGCTTGCCCATGCCGACGATGGCGAGCTCCTGGGCCGCGCCGTCGGCGTCCCGCGGCTCCCCGTGCGTGGCGGCGAGGGCGCGGTGGTGGAGCGTGAGCGCCGAGCGCAAGGCAACCTCGGCGAGCGTCGTCGTCGTCGCGCAGACTTCAGCGAGCTGCGCGCGTCCCGTGAGGTCGCGGGCGAGCGTATGCACGAAGGCGCGCAGCCGCAGCGTCCGCAGCGCCGAGGCGAGCGCTTCGGCGCTGCCGCGACCGGCGCACGCATCGATCTCCGCGGCAGCCTGGTCCCAGGCGAAGGGCGCATCGATCGTCGCCTCGAGGCGTGCGTGCTCGTCGGGACGCGCGGCGAGCATGGCCGTTGCGTATCGGCTGTAGCCGAGGGCAGAAGCGAGATCGACAGCCTTTGGCATGGGGCGGCTCGAGAGCGGGCGGGGTACAATCGCAGAGCGAACCATTATGCCTTCCGTGCGCGCCCACCTTCGCGCTTCCGGCGCGTCCTGCCTTGCGCTTGCCCGCATCGTCCGGACCGTCGTGGTCGTCGGGTTTGGCGTGTTCGCGGTTGCGCTCCTCGCGCTCCGCTTCGTCGTCCTCCCGCAGATCGAGTCGTATCGCGACACGGTAGCGGCCGCACTCGGCCGCGAGCTGAAGCGCCCCGTCGAGATCGCCTCGCTCACGACCGACTGGGACGGCTGGAACCCGAGGCTGCTCATCCAGGGGTTCCGCGTGCTCGAGAGCTCCAGTTCGGGCGCACTCCCGCTCGTCGAGCTGCCCGAGGTTGCGCTGACCGTTTCGTGGACGTCGGTGCCGCTGCTCGAGCTGCGATTGAAGGAGCTCGTCATCGAGCGGCCGCGGCTCGCGATCCGCCGAACTCGCGCGGGCCATCTGCAGGTTGCCGGCATCGAGTTCGACCCCGCGCAGACCGATGGCGGATCGGAGCTCGCCGACTGGATCATGCGGCAGCACGAGATCGTGATTCGCGACGCGCTGATCGCCTGGGACGACGACCAGCGCAACGCTCCGCAACTGATCCTCGATCGCGTGCAGTTCAAGATGGAGAACGGCTTCGGGCGGCATCGCTTCGGGTTGCGCGGAACGCCGCCGGCGGAGCTCGCGGCGCCGATCGACGTGCGCGGCGACCTGAAGGACGTGACGCTCAGCGATTGGCAGCACGGCGAGGGACTGATGTTCGTTCGCCTCGACTACGCCGATGTCGCCGCCTGGCGCGAATGGCTCCCGCTGCCCGAGCAGATCACGAGCGGCAAGGGCGCGATGCGCGTCTGGTTCCGCTTCGCGAATGGGAAGCCGCGCGAGGTCGTTGCCGATCTCGAGCTTCGCGACGTCGACACGACGCTCGGGGAGGGGCTCCCGCCGCTCGACCTCGATCACCTCTCGGGGCGTGCGGGCTGGCGAGAGACATCTTCGGGACGCGAGCTCTTCACCCAAGGGCTCGCCTTCACGACGGATCATGGCGATCGGCTCGACGCCACCAACTTGAAGCTGACGCTGCGCGACGACCCGTCGCGTCCGGCGGGACAGATGGAGTTCGATCACCTACAGCTCGAGCCGCTCGCCGCAGTCGCCGCGCATCTCCCCCTCGCGAGCCGCGTGCGCGCCGACCTCGCCCGATTCGCGCCGCGCGGAACGTTGGTCGACGGCCGGTTGCGCTGGGAAGGGACAGCCGAGGAGCCGACCTCCTATGCGGCAAGCGGCGAGTTCACGAACCTCGGCGTCGCCGCGCAGGACGAGCTTCCCGGCGTCAGCGGCATATCGGGCCGCTTCAACCTCGCGCACGACCGCGGCGAGATCCGGGTCACCGGAAACGGCGCGGTGCTGTCGTTGCCGAAGGTATTCGACGCGCCCATCCCATTCGCGAGCCTCACGAGCGCCGCGAGGTGGGAGCGCCGCGACGGCCGCACTGCCGTTCGCGTCGAGCAATTCGATTTCGCCAATGCCGATGCGACAGGCAGCGCGACGGGAAGCTATCGGACCGGCGCGCAGGGCCCCGGCGAAATCGACATCACGGCCCAGGTGTCGCGGGTCGACGGACGACACGTCTACACGTATCTGCCGCGCGTGATCAACGATGCGACGCGCAATTGGCTGCGCACCGCGCTCGCCGCCGGAACTGCCGCCGACGCGCGGCTCAAGCTCGCAGGCAATCTCGCGCAGTTCCCGTTCGCGAACGGCAAGGGCGGACAGTTCCTCGTGACCGCGAAGGCGAAGGGGGTGACGCTGGCTTACGCCGACGGCTGGCCGGCGATCGAGGCGATCGACGCGGATCTGCGCTTCGAAGGAACGCGGATGCGCATCGACGCGACACGCGGCCGCGCGTTCGGTGTCGACGTCGCGAAGGCCCGCGCCGAAATTGCCGACATCGTCGCCGATCATCCGCTGCTCGTCATCACGGGTGAGGCGGCGGGACCGGCGTCCGGATTCCTGCAGTACGTCAACGGCAGTCCCGTTTCGGGCTGGCTCCCGCTCCCGGGCAAGGCGAGTGACGGGGGCGGCAACGGCAGGCTCGGGCTCAAGCTCGAGCTTCCGCTGCGCGAGCTCGCTGCGAGCAGGGTAACGGGGGAAATCGCGCTCACCGATGCCCAGCTTCGCATCGGAGCGCTGCCGCTTCTCACGCGCATCAACGGCAAAGTCGCCTTCACCGAGCGCGAGGTGCGCGCGCGCGATGTCGCGATGGAAACGTTGGGCGGGCCGGGGAAGGTCGAGCTTTCGAGCGCGGACGGAACCGTCCGAGTGGCGGCCGGCGGAACGATGACCGTCGCAGCGTTGCGGCGCGAACAGCCCAACGAGTTTCTGGATCATATATCGGGCGGCACCGATTGGACGCTCGCCGCCAGCCTGCGGCAGGGGCGCGCTTCATGGGTCATCCAGAGCTCGATGAAGGGGGCGGCCGTCGACCTGCCGGCGCCGCTCGGCAAGGTCGCGGGCGATGCGATGCCGCTGCGCATCGAGCGGCGGGAGGACGCCGCGCAGCCGGGCACGGATTTCATCGGTGCGTCCTACGGCGGGATCGCGCAGTTCGCGGCCTATCGCAAGCTCGACGGGATAGCGCCGACGATCGATCGCGCGCTGATCTCGCTCGGGAAGGCGATCGAGCGCCCCGATCCGGAGCGCGCCGAGCGTCCAGGGCTGTGGGTGCGCGCGGAGCTTCCTGCCCTCAACGTCGACGACTGGGTCACCGTGTTGAGGCGCGAAGGACCCGCCGGCGCCGAGCGCAGGGAAGCGCTGCCGCCGCTCGCGGGCGCCGATCTCGACATCGCGCAGTTCGACGCGCTCGGCGTGAGGTTCGCCGATCTGAAGGTCGTGATGCGCGAGCAGGCGTCACACTGGAACTTAGTCCTCTCGGGGCGCGAGGTCGCCGGCACCGCCGATTGGTCGACGCCCGAAGCGGGGATGCCGAATGGCCGCCTCGTCGCCCGGCTCGCCAAGCTCTCGATCCCGGGCCGCGCGGTGCCGTCGGCGTGGCGAACCGCCGAGGTGCGCGAGGACCCGTCGGATCCGAAGGCAGACCCGGCAGCCGGGAATCCGTGGCCGGAAATCGACGTTGCCGCAGATTCGCTGGTATCGAAGCAGCGGGATCTCGGGCGCCTCGAATTCGTCGCGCGGCCGCGCGGGAGCGAATGGAAGATCGATCGCCTGGTGCTCGCCAACGACAGCGGCCGGCTCGAGGCCGAAGGCGCATGGCGGCCGCTGGGGCGCGCGCAGCAGACGAAGCTCGACATCATCCTCGATGCGAAGGACGCCGGCGGATTCCTCTCGACGTTCGGATATCCGGACATGATTCAGGGCGCGCCGACCAAGATCGACGGCCAGCTCGCGTGGGCCGGCGCACCGCACGAGTTCGATTTTCCGTCGCTCTCGGGCGCGTTTCACATTAGCGTCGGCCCGGGACGATTCACCCGCATCGAGCCGGGCGCTGCCGGGAAGCTTATCGGCGTGCTGTCGCTGCAGTCGCTTCCGCGGCGATTGACGCTCGACTTCCGCGACGTCTTCAGCGAGGGCTTCTCGTTCGACGAGATCAACGGGAACGTCCGCATTGCCAACGGCGTGATGAGCAGCAACAACCTGAAGCTCGCCGGGCCGGCGGCGAAGGTCGACATCGCTGGTGAAACCGACCTCACGAAGGAAACGCAGCGCCTCTCCGTGAGGGTGCAGCCGGCGCTCTCGACGAGCGTTTCGGCCGGTGCCGCGCTCCTCTTCCTCGCCAATCCGATCCTGGGAGCGGCGGTCGGCGCGGGTTCGCTGCTTGCCCAAACCATGATGAAGGATCCGATCGAGAAGATCTTCAGCTACGAGTACCTCGTCACGGGAAGCTGGTCCGATCCGATCGTCGTGCGCAACGCCTCCGCGACCGCGAGCGCGGCGCCGCACGTCCCCGTGCCCGGCGATACCTCGGGGGGCGTCACGCGATGACGGCGGGTGCGCGGCCGATGCGCGTCGCGGCGGTGCAAATGGTGTCGGGCGGCGACGTCGCCGCCAACCTAGCGCGGGCCGAGCCGCTGATCGCGCAGGCGGCCGACGAGGGCGCGCGGCTCGTCGTCCTGCCCGAGTACTTCGGCATCTTCGGCGCGCGCGCAACCGACAAGCTCGCCGTGCGTGAAAAGGACGGCGAAGGCCCCCAGCAGGCGTTCCTGGCGCGACTCGCAAGGAAGCATGCAATCTGGCTCGTCGGCGGGACCGTTCCCATTGCGACGAGCGATCCCGGCCACGTGCGCAGTGCGTGCGTGGTCTACGGTCCCGAGGGCACGCGCATCGCGCGCTACGACAAGATTCACCTCTTCGCGTTCTCGCGCGGCGAAGAGCGCTACGACGAGGGCCGGACGATCGAGCCCGGCACCGAGGTCGTGACCGTCGGTCTACCCTGCGGCCGGGTGGGCCTTTCCGTCTGCTACGACTTGCGCTTTCCCGAACTCTACCGCCGAATGGGGGATCTCGCGCTGATCGTCGTGCCGTCGGCGTTCACGGCGACCACGGGCGCTGCGCACTGGCACCTGCTGCTGCGCGCGCGCGCCGTCGAGAATCAGTGCTACGTGCTCGCCGCCGCGCAGGGTGGCGTGCATCCGGGCGGGCGTCGCACCTACGGTCACTCGCTGCTGATCGATCCCTGGGGCGTGCTCGTCGCCGAACTGGAGGAGGGCCCGGGGGTCGTGGCTGGCGATGTCGATTCCGAACGTATTGCGAAGGTTCGGACGGAACTGCCGGCGCTCACGCATCGGGTGATGTAGCTCCGGCGGCGTAGAGGCTCGCGAGAGGCGCGGACTGAGAGCCATGCCGGGGCGAACTACGAGCTCAGCAACCGAACCGGCACACCTTTGCGCAACGTGTTGTGCACCTCGGCCACCGCGTCGGTTTCGTGCAGTAGTCGAGCGACCGACACGGTGTTCACCGGGCAAGTTGATGACGGAAGCAGAGATCTCCAAGGCGGATCTCCCAAGTTGGTTCGCGCGGCCCGGCGCTCGAGGTAACGGTCGCCGTCCCGGCGCTCGAAATGAACCGCTGCGCCGGCCGACGTCCGGTTGAGCGCGAGGTTGGGCCTCATTTTGATACTTGCGCGCAAAGGAAGCTGACTACTGCGGCCTCGACAGACTCAACGAGCTCGGGCGTAGCTTCCGCGAGCGCCTCAATCGACCTGCCGTCGGCCCTCCTGTAGGCATATGTTCGGCGTTCAACTGGGACGGCCGGGGTGTCATGTAGCCCACGGAGCAGGGAAACCGGCGCGGCGCGCTGGGGCTCGCCATGTCGACGTCACAAATCGCCTCGAGAAGTACGCCGGGGATACGACGCAAGACAACGCGTCGCGCCTGCAGAACATCGTTCGCCGACCGGGACAATGGCTTGGATAGCAATGCCATGCTTCGATTGAGCAGGTCCCAAGAAAGCCATCTCTTTGCACGAATCGCGGCCGCGGGCCCGGAAGCTCTGGGCCTCGATCGTGCAAACTCACCCGTCCGGGTGGGAAACGGGCGCTCCTCCGTGAACGCTCCGGCCTCACCGTCCTCTTAGCAGCACCAGCACGGCGCCGCTTCCGCCGCCGTGCGTCGGCGCCTCGCAGTACGCGAGCACCTCGTCCCAGCGCGTGAGCCACGCGCGAACCTTGCCCTTGAGCACGGGTTCGCGGTTCGGGGATGTCAAACCCTTCCCGTGGATCACGCGCACGCATCGATACCCGCGCGTCCGCGCGTCGTCGAGAAAGTCGGCGAGCGCGTCGTGCGCTTCGTCGATCGTGTGACCGTGGAGATCGATCACGCCCTGCACCGACCACTCGCCGCGTCGCAGCTTCCTCAGAATGTCGGTGCCGAGGCCGCGGCGCACGAACGTCTGTCCGGCTTCGAGCTCCTGGCCGATCTCCCAGGTATTGGGCGCGGGCTCGGCGCCGAACTTCGAAGCACTCAGTGCGTCGGCGTCGTCGGCGATTCGTTGCGCCGGGATCGGTTTCGGCCGCGGCGGCGTGTGCGCGATGCGGGAGTGCGGCCGCAGCCGCTCGACATCGGCAAACGCCTGCGCGAGGTCGATGTCGCCGTCGGCGTGACGTTTCGCGGCGAGGACACGCCGGGTCGACTTCAGTTCGGGTGCCGGCTTTGCCCTTTGCTCGACGCCACGCCGCGTATGCGCGTTCGCACGCGCCTCGTCGACGAGCTTCCTGAGGTCCGCGAGCTTGGCCATCGCTCCTCCACGATGGTTCGGGTATCGCGATCAGCCGTGGTGCGCTTCGAGATACGCTTCGGCGTCGAGCGCGGCCATGCAGCCCGTGCCGGCGGACGTGACGGCCTGGCGATAGACGTGATCGGCCACGTCGCCTGCGGCGAACACGCCGGGAACGCTGGTCGCCGTCGCATTGCCTTCGGATCCGCCCTTGACCTGGATATAGCCGCCCCGCATGTCGAGCTGGCCTTCGAAGATCGCGGTGTTTGGCGTGTGGCCGATCGCGATGAACACGCCGGTCAGACGCAGATCCTCGGTGTGGCCGGTCTTCACGTCCCTGATACGCGCGCCGGTCACGCCGCTCTGGTCGCCGAGGACCTGGTCGAGCGTGCGGTTCCAGTGCACGCGAACGTTGCCGGCACCGTGCGTCTTCGCCATCAGCCGATCGACGAGGATCGCCTCGGCGCGGAACTTGTCGCGGCGATGAACGACGGTGACGGAGCTCGCGATGTTCGAGAGGTACAGCGCCTCTTCGACCGCGGTGTTGCCGCCACCGACGACCATGACGTCCTGGCCTTTGTAGAAGAACCCGTCGCAGGTCGCGCAGGCCGACACGCCCTTGCCGTGGAACGCCTGCTCGGACGGAATGCCGAGGTAGCGGGCCGACGCGCCGGTCGCGATGATCAGTGCGTCGCAGGTGTATTCCCCATTGTCGCCAAGGAGGCGCAGCGGCCGCTCGCCGAGCTTCGCCGTGTGGATCTCGTCGAAGATCAGCTTCGTCTCGAAGCGCTCGGCGTGCTGCTGGAAGCGCGCCATCAGGTCGGGTCCCTGGACGCCCGCCGCGTCGGCGGGCCAGTTGTCGACGTCGGTCGTCGTCATGAGCTGCCCGCCCTGCGCGAGACCGGTGATGAGCACGGGCGAAAGGTTCGCGCGTGCGGCGTATACTGCGGCGGTGTATCCGGCGGGGCCGGAGCCGAGGATCAGGACGCGGGAGTGCTTGGTCGGTTTGGCGGGCATGGCGGTGGGCCTGCGGGGAACGATGCCGCGCGATTATAGACGCGCGGCGCCGCTGACCCGGGACTCGG
>DATKMY010000132.1:0-6520 GCA_035541655.1 Casimicrobiaceae bacterium
GCGTCGCGCCCTTTTCGAGCATCTGCAGCACCGTCTGCAGCACGCCGACAACCGCGCCGTAGGGACGGTCTTTCCCCTTGGTGAACCGGCGCAGACCGTAGAAATGACGGAAAAGCTCGTAGGTTCCGTCGACGAGATGAACGATCATCCGGGCATTATGCGCGATGCCCGCGCCGCGACGCGCGGACACGCTATCCTATCGGGCTCGAGTCGGGTGCTCGTGCTACCCGATTCGCCGAATCGTCCCCATATCGCTCCGAAATGCCCCAGAAGATTGCCGTTCGCGGTGCCCGCCAGCACAACCTGAAGAACCTCTCGCTCGACCTGCCGCTGGGCGAGCTGATCGTCGTCACCGGGGTCTCCGGCTCCGGCAAGTCGTCGCTCGTCTTCGACACGCTGTACGCAGAAGGCCAGCGCCGCTACGTCGAGACGTTCTCGCCGTATGCGCGCCAGTTCCTCGACCGGATGGACAAGCCGCAGGTCGACCGGATCGAGGGGATCCCGCCAGCGATCGCGATCGACCAGACGAATCCCGTGCGCACTTCGCGCTCGACCGTGGGCACGATGACGGAGCTTGCCGACTACCTGAAGCTCCTCTACGCGCGCGCGGCCGAGCTCTACTGCCGCGGCTGCGGGCGCAAAGTCGTCCGCGATACGCCGCAGACGATTTTCGATGCACTGATCGAGCGCAGCGCCGCAGCGGGCGACCCGCAGCTCGTCGTCACGTTCCCCGTTGCGATTCCCGAGAACTTCAGCGAGGCGGAGGTTCTCGCGCTGCTGGAACGCCAGGGCTACACACGGATTCACGCCCGTCGCGCCAAGGCGCTCGACGTCGTCGCCGACCGTTTCCGGGCGGGGAGCGCCGAGCGCTCGCGCATCGTCGACGCGCTCGAAGCGGCGCTGCGCGTGGGCAATGGCCGCGTCGACATCCGCGCCGGGGACGAAGCGTCGCCGCAGCGGACAGTGTGGCGCTTCTCGACCGGCCTCCATTGTCCCGATTGCGACATCGACTATCCACAGCCCTCGCCCGCGCTCTTCTCGTTCAACTCACCGCTCGGAGCGTGCACGACGTGCCGCGGCTTCGGGCGCGTGATCGGCATCGACTACGGTCTCATCGTCCCCGACGAGGGAAAGACGCTGCGCGACGGCGCCGTCAAGCCGTGGCAGAGCAAGAGCTTCCTCGAGTGCCAGGAGGACCTCGTCAAATACGCGAAAAAGCGCTGCATCCCGCTCGATATCCCGTGGCGCGACCTCGACGAGCGCTCGCGCCGCTGGGTCCTGGACGGCGAGCCGGAATGGGTGAGCTGGTCGAAGTCGTGGCCGGGCACCTGGTACGGCGTCAGGCGCTTCTTCGCGTGGCTCGAGAGCAAGGCGTACAAGATGCACATTCGCGTGCTGCTCTCGAAGTACCGTGCGTACACGCCGTGCGAAGCCTGTGGCGGCGCGCGGCTCAAGCCCGACGCGCTCCTGTGGCGGCTCGGCACGAAGGCCGACAGCGATCGCGTCATCGACCCGGCGGCGCGATTCCGGCCGCGGGGCGTCACGATCGATGGGTCCCATTTCGTTCGGCTGCCGGGTTTGACGATCCACGATCTCGTGCTGCTGCCGATCGATCGGGCACAGAAGTTCTTCGCTCGCCTGACGCTGCCGGCGCCGCTCGACGAAGCGACCGATCTGCTGCTCGCCGAGATTCGCGCGCGGCTGCGCTTTCTCGCCGACGTGGGCCTGGGCTACCTGACGCTCGATCGGCAGTCGCGAACGCTCTCCGGCGGCGAGGTCCAGCGGATCAACCTGACGACCGCGCTCGGCACGTCGCTCGTCAACACGCTGTTCGTTCTCGACGAGCCGTCGATCGGTCTCCATCCGCGCGACATGGGGCGCGTGACCGGCGTGATGCACCGGCTGCGCGACGCCGGCAACTCGCTCGTCGTCGTCGAGCACGATCCGCAAGTGATGCTTGCGGCCGATCGTGTGCTCGACCTCGGACCGGGTCCCGGCGAGCGCGGCGGCGAGATCGTTTTCTTCGGCTCGCCGCGCGAGCTCGTCGCGAGCGCCCGAACGCTCACCGCCGATTACCTGGCCGGTCGCAAGCGCGCCGATCGCTGCGCGCGGCGAGGCGCACGCCTCGACGGCGCACGCATCGAAGTCCTCGGCGCGGCCGAGCACAATCTGAAGGACCTCGACGTCGGGATACCGTTGCACGGCCTGGTCTGCGTGACGGGTGTGTCCGGCTCGGGCAAATCGACGCTCGTTCAGGATGTCCTGCACGCGGCACTCCTGCGCGCGAAGGGGAAGCCCACCGAAGCGCCGGGCGCGCATCGGGGCCTCACCGGGGCCGAGCTGATCGACGACGTCGTGCTCGTCGATCAGACGCCGATCGGCCGCACGACGCGCTCCAATCCCGCGAGCTACGTCGGCGCGTTCGACGCGATCCGCAAACGCTTCGCCGCCACACCGCTCGCGCGCGAGCGCGAGTACACGCAGGGCACGTTCAGCTTCAATGCCGGCACCGGGCGCTGCCCGACCTGCGGTGGCAACGGCTTCGAGCACGTCGAGATGCAATTCCTCTCCGACGTCTATCTCCGCTGCCCGGACTGCGACGGCAAGCGATACCGCGCCGAGGTGCTCGACGTGGCCATCGAAGGCCGATCGATCGCCGACGTCCTCGAAATGACGGTCGCCGAAGCGCGCGCGTTTTTCGCCGCCGATCGCGACATCGACGCCGCGCTGGCGCCTCTCGCCGACGTGGGTCTCGACTACCTGCGGCTCGGTCAGCCTGTCCCGACACTGTCGGGAGGCGAAGCCCAGCGACTGAAGCTCGCCGGATTTCTCACCGGCATCCACACCGTCGACGAGCCCGAGTCGGAGCGCACATGGGACAAGCCTCCGGGCTCCACGAGAACCGGGCGCCCTTCGGCTCATCCCGTGCCCGCTCCCGGCACGCTCTTCCTCTTCGACGAGCCGACGACGGGTTTGCATTTCGACGACGTCGCGCGTTTGCTGCGTGCGTTTCGCCGACTGATCGCCGCCGGACACTCGCTGGTCGTCATCGAGCACAACCTGGACGTCGTGCGTGCCGCCGACTGGATCATCGACCTCGGGCCGGAGGGCGGTGACGCCGGGGGGCACGTGGTCGTCGCCGGCACCGTCGCCGATGCGATCGCGTGCGAGGCATCGCACACTGGCGCGGCGCTCAAGGCTTACGAAGCTGCGCTCGGCTTGCCGCCGCCGGCCTCCACGAGCGTGTCTCCGCTGCGCGAGCCCGCGAGCGCCGAGGGCGCCGGCGATTCGATCCGCATCCACAACGCGCGCGAGCACAACCTGAAGAGCATCGACGTCGCCATTCCGCGAGACCGCTTCACCGTCGTGACCGGTGTCTCCGGGAGCGGCAAGAGCACACTCGCGTTCGACATCCTGTTCGCCGAAGGCCAGCGCCGCTACCTCGAATCGCTGAACGCGTATGCGCGGCAGTTCGTCCAGCCGGCTTCCCGCCCCGACGTCGACGCGATCTTCGGCATTCCGCCGACGGTCGCGATCGAGCAGCGCGCGAGCCGCGGCGGGCGCAAGAGCACCGTCGCGACGCTCACCGAGATCTACCACTTTCTGCGGCTTCTGTACGTGAAGCTCGGCACGCAGCATTGCCCCTACGACGACACGCCGATCGCGCCGCAGAGCGAAGAGTCGATCGCGATGAGGCTCGTTCGCGACTACGCGGGACAGCGCGTGCAGCTTCTCGCACCGCTCGTTGTCGCGCGCAAGGGCTACTACACCGATCTCGCGAAATGGGCGGCGCGCAAGGGCTTCGCCCATCTTCGCGTCGACGGCGCGATGCTGCCGACGCGAGCGTGGCCCCGACTCGATCGATTCAAGGAGCACACGATCGAGCTGCCGCTCACCGAAGGCGCGGTGACGCCCGAGAACGAGGCGGCGCTCCGGGCCGCGCTCTCGAAGGCGCTCGAATATGGCAAGGGTGTCGTCCACGTGCTGGTGCAGCCGCTCGGCGACGGCGAACGACCCAATACGTCGAAAGCGCGCGGGCGTGCGGCAAAGGCGGCACGGAATGCGCCGTCCGGCGCAGCGAGCGCATCCGAAGCCCGGATCGCGGTCTTCTCGACCAAGCGCGCGTGCCCGAAGTGCAACCGCAGCTACCCCGATCTCGACCCGCGACTGTTCTCGTTCAATTCGAAGCACGGCTGGTGCCCGACCTGCTACGGAACCGGCGCGAAGCTCCGGGGCTTCGACGAAGAGCAGACCGGCGACGAGGTGTGGTGGAACGAATGGTATGAAGGCGCTGACGAAGCCTGCCCCGACTGCAGCGGTACGCGGCTCAACCGCGAGGCCCTCGCGGTGCGTTTTCGCGGGCGCTCGATCGCGGAATTGACGAGGCTCGCCGTCGGTGACGCCGCGCGGTTCGTCGCCGGTCTCGACCTGCGAGGCCGCGAAGCCGACATCGCTCGCGACATCCTGAGCGAGATCGCGTCGCGGCTGGGCTTTCTCGCAGACGTGGGTCTCGGCTACCTCGCGCTCGATCGGTCGGCGCCGACGCTCTCCGGCGGCGAAGCGCAGCGGATCCGGCTGGCGGCGCAACTGGGGTCCAACCTCCGCGGCGTCTGCTACATCCTCGACGAGCCGACGATCGGCCTGCATCCGCGCGACAACCGCGTGCTGCTCGACACGCTCGCAACGCTCGAGAAAAAAGGGAACACGCTCGTCGTCGTCGAACACGACGAGGACACGATTCGCCGCGCCGATCACGTGATCGACCTCGGTCCCGGCGCCGGCGTCCGCGGCGGCATGGTCGTCGCCGAAGGCTCGGCCGACGAGCTGATGCGCACGCCGGCGTCCGTCACCGGGCGGTTCCTCGCCTCCCCCCTCGCGCATCCGCTCGTGCCGCGCCGCGCGAGCGGCGTGCGCGACGCGGCGATCGTCGTCGCCGGAGCACGAATGCACAACCTCAAGAACGTGACGGCGCGGTTTCCGCGCGAACGCCTCTCGGTGGTGACCGGCGTGTCGGGAAGCGGCAAGAGCACGCTCGCGCGCGACGTTCTCTACGCGAACCTGCGGGCGCTCGTCGGGCAGAACCGCCGACGCAAGCCCGTCGAGCCCGTCGGCTGCAAGGAGCTCACGGGCTGGGACGAGCTCGAGCGCGTGCTCGAGGTGGACCAGACGCCTATCGGAAAGACGCCGCGCTCGTGCCCTGCCACTTACGTCGGATTCTGGGACGCGATCCGGCGGCTCTACGCGGAGACGAGCGAAGCGCGGATGCGCGGTTACGCGGCGGGCCGCTTCTCGTTCAACACCGCGGGCGGTCGCTGCCCCGAATGCGAAGGCCAGGGCCAGAAGACGATCGAGATGAGCTTCCTGCCCGATGTCAAAGTCGCTTGCGAAGCGTGCAATGGCGCGCGCTTCAACGCCGAGACGCTCGCGGTCACCTGGCGCGGCAAGTCGATCGCCGACGTCCTTGCGATGAATGTCGACGAGGCTGTGGAATTCTTCTCTGCGCATCGCTCCATCCACCATGCGCTCACGCTGCTGCAGGACGTCGGGCTCGGATATCTGACGCTCGGACAGCAGAGCCCGACGCTATCGGGCGGCGAAGCGCAGCGGATCAAGCTCGTCACCGAGCTCGCGAAAGTCCGCGTCGATTCGCGATCGGTCCGTACGGCGGCAGCGCGCGGAGCCCCGAGCACGGCGAGCGTGGGCGCGCGACGCGGCGCGACGCTCTACGTGCTCGACGAGCCTACCGTCGGGCTCCACATGGCGGATGTCGAGAAGCTGATTCGGGTGCTGCACCGGCTGGTCGACGCCGGCAATACCGTCGTCGTCATCGAGCACAACCTCGACGTGATCGCCGATGCCGACTGGATCGTCGATCTCGGGCCCGAAGGCGGCGAGGCCGGGGGCCGCGTGGTTGCGCAGGGACCGGTCGACAGCGTGATCGCGCGTCCCGGCGCCTCGCACACGGCGGCGATGCTGGCCGAGTTCATGGCGTCGCGCGGTGCCCCGGCCGACGCGGCTGAAGCAAAGACCGCATGAGCCGACGAGCGTCGGCGCTCGGACTTCAGCAGGGTATCAGGCGCGGCTGGTACGCAAGCGAGAGCCGCGCCGGCCGATCCCGTGCGCAGCTAGTCGGGAATGCCGACTAGCCGCAGCCCCTCGTATAGAGGCTCGTAGCCGGCGAGGTCGGCGGCAGGGTGCATCCACTTCTTGATCGCCGGGATCGTATCGATACCCGGCACTGCAGCGTTGAAATCGGCGAGCGCCGCCTTGGCGCGCGGCAGCCGGCCGAGACGACCTTCGGCAGCGGCTAGCGTCAGAACGACGCCGCCCATCTTCGGATTGCTCAGGTATTCGCGCTGCATTTCGGCCTTGGCCTTCTGCGCCATCCGCACTGCAGGCTCGTATCGTCCAAGCGCGTAGTAGATCGACGCCGCCAAGGCCGCCTCGGGCCAAGTGTCGCGGCGCTCCCGAACCACGGTGAGCACGCTCAGCGCTTCGTCGGGCCTGCCGAGCTTCAACA
>DATKMY010000133.1:0-19307 GCA_035541655.1 Casimicrobiaceae bacterium
GGCGCATAGCGCTCCATGAAGCGCTCGCCGTTGCAATTGAGCAGGATCCCGCCCTCGCCCCGCACGCCCTCGGTGATCAGCACGCCGGCGCCGGCCACGCCGGTCGGATGGAACTGCCAGAACTCCATGTCCTGCAACGGGATCCCGGCGCGCGCCGCCATGCCGAGCCCGTCGCCGGTGTTGATGAATGCGTTGGTCGAAGCGGCGAAGATCCGCCCCGCGCCGCCGGTGGCGAAGAGTGTCGCCTTCGCCTGCAGGATGACGACGTCGGACGTCTCCATCTCGAGCGCGACGACCCCCAGCACGTCGCCGTCGGTGTCGCGGACCAGGTCGAGTGCCATCCACTCGACGAAGAACTGGGTGCGCGCGCGGACGTTGCGCTGATACAGCGTGTGCAGCAGCGCGTGTCCGGTGCGGTCGGCGGCTGCGCAGGCGCGCTGCACGGCCTTCTCGCCGAAGTTCGCCGAGTGTCCGCCGAACGGGCGCTGGTAGATCGTGCCGTCGGCGTTGCGGTCGAACGGCATCCCGAAGTGCTCGAGCTCGTAGACGACCTGCGGTGCGGTCTTGCACATGTACTCGATCGCGTCCTGGTCGCCGAGCCAGTCGGACCCCTTGATCGTGTCGTACATGTGCCAGAGCCAGTTGTCCTCCGACATGTTGCCGAGCGCCGCGCCGATGCCGCCCTGCGCGGCGACGGTGTGCGAGCGCGTCGGGAACACCTTCGACAGCACCGCGACCGAGAGACCCGCCTCGGCAAGCTGCAGCGACGCGCGCATGCCCGAGCCGCCGGCGCCGACGACGATCGCGTCGAACTTGCGGACCGGCAGTTTCGGTGCGCTCATGCGCGCGCTCCCCACAGGATCTGGATCGTCCAGCCAAGATAGGCGACGAGTACGACGACGGTGACCGCCTCGAACGCAAGCCGCACGGCTACGGGCTTCAGGTAGTCCATGTAGATGTCGCGCATGCCGATCCAGGCGTGATAGAGCAGCGACACCATGAACAGGAACGAGGCGATCCTGAACCCGTTGTGGTCCAAGAGCTGTTGCCACAGTCCGTAGTCGATTCCGCCGCTCCAGAGCGCGATCCCGAGGACGAGTGCCGTATAGAGGACCATGACCACTGCGGAGAGGCGCTGGATCAGCCAGTCGGTGAGGCCGTAATGCGCGCCGACGGCGTGCCGCTTGGCTACCATAGCCGCAGTCCCAGGATCAGCGTCAGCGCGAGGCTTAGCGCGAGCACTGCCGCGCTCGACCGCCGCGCCGACGGAAGGTCGATCCCTTTCAGCAGGTCGAGAAGCAGGAAACGGATCCCCGCGAAGAAGTGATGCAGGTAAGCCCAGAGGAAACCGAGCAGCACGAGCTTCGCGAGCGGATTCGCGAACGCCGCCTTCACGTCAGCATACGACTCCGGAGATTCGAGGCTCGCCGCGAGTCCGGAGAGCAACAGCGGGATCCCGACCACAAAGAGCAGCGTACCGGAGATACGGTGCAGGATCGACACGATCCCCGGAAGCGGCAACCGGATTCGGACCAGGTCGAGGTAGACAGGGCGCTGCTTCAGCATGATCCGCTCGGTTATTGCCGGCGCGTGGCCGTCGGTGGCGATTGTGCGGAGCAACAACGGCTAATTATAACGCGGCGACCGGAGCTGCGGTGACCTTGCCGCGCGCAAGAGCGATGCGGCCGGAGCTCAAAAGAGCTCGTTCACGTAATGGAAGTGCCGCGTCGTGCACAGCCCCCGCCGCCACTCGACCGGGCGATCGCCGTAGGTGAGCGTCACCCGATCGACCGAGAGCAGCGGATCGCCGATCCGCACCTTGAGAAAGCGCGCGCTCGCCGCGTCGGCCGCCACGGCGCGGAGCTTCTCCTGCGCCTTGAGCATCCGTACGCCGAACTGGGTCTCGAAGAAGCTGTACATCGACCCGTGATAGGCGTCCGCGCGTGCCTTGGTCAGACCCCTGAACAACGCGCCGGGAAGCGTGATGTCGTCGAGCACCGCCGGCTCCGATGCAAACTCGAGGATGCGGCGGAGCAGGATCACCGGGTCGCCGGCCTGCAGTTCGAGAAGCCGGGCGGCCTCCACCGTCGCCCTCCCGCGCCGGACGTCGACGAGACGGCTCGCCGGGTACTCGTCGCGACCGTCGTTGCGGCGGATGCGCAGGAACCGAAACAGCGACGACCTCTCCTCGGTGTGCGTTGCGACGAACGTGCCCTTCCCTTGCCGGCGGACGACGAGATTCTCGCCGGCGAGGGCGTCGATCGCCTTGCGGACGGTCCCCTGCGAAACGCCGAAGCGCAGCGCGAGCACCGCCTCGCTGGGGATAGCCTCCGCCGGACGCCACTCGCCCGCGGCGAGGCTTCGCTCGAGAAGCGCCTTGATCTGCAGGTAGAGCGGCTGGAAGGTCGGCGTCGCGTTCGGCATCGATCGGGGGCGGCGGGTCCGGGGCAGCACCGCCCGCGGTCGGCAACACCGCCGCAGTATGCGCCGCGGCCCGGTTTGGCGTCCATAATATCAGATGTCTTATATAAGATAGATGACATGATTGACACGGACCGCCGCAGCGGCCTAAAATCCGCGCCAAGGCGCCGAAGCGCCAGCGGTCTGGCCAGCGGTCTGCTAGGATGAAGCGGTTTTCCGCGGCGCAACAGGCGCCCCCGAGAGCCTTGCGCTCCGGAGCAACCGCAGCGCTCGCGACGCACGGCCCAACCTCCCGCACCCGACCGAGGAGCCTTCATGAAGACCCCAGTCCGTGTTGCCGTCACTGGTGCCGCCGGCCAGATCGGCTATTCACTGCTGTTTCGGATCGCCGCCGGCGAAATGCTGGGAAGCGACCAGCCCGTGATCCTTCAGCTCCTCGAGCTGCCCATCGACAAGGCGCAGGCGGCGCTGAAGGGCGTGATGATGGAGCTCGAGGACTGTGCGTTCCCCCTGCTTGCCGGGATGAGCGGCAGCGCCGACGCCAAAACGGCGTTCAAGGATGCCGACTACGCGCTGCTCGTGGGGGCCAAGCCGCGCGGCCCCGGGATGGAGCGCAAGGACCTGCTGCTCGAGAACGCGAAGATCTTCATCGAGCAGGGCAAGGCGCTCGACGCCGCCGCGTCGCGCGATATCCGCGTGCTGGTGGTCGGCAACCCGGCCAACACCAACGCCTACATCGCGATGAAGTCCGCGCCGTCGCTGCCGAAGAAGAATTTCACCGCGATGCTGCGTCTCGATCACAACCGTGCGCTCTCCCAGCTCGCGGCGAAGACCGGGAAGCCGGTCGACGCGATCGAGAAGCTCTGTGTCTGGGGCAACCATTCGCCGACGATGTACGCCGACTACCGCTTCGCGACCGTCGGCGGCCGCTCGCTCAAGGAACTCATCAACGACGACGACTGGAACCGCAATGTATTCCTGCCCAAGGTCGGCAAACGCGGCGCCGAGGTGATCGCCGCACGCGGCCTGTCGTCGGCGGCTTCCGCTGCCAACGCCGCGATCGATCACGTCCGCGACTGGACGCTCGGCACGAACGGCCGCTGGGTGACGATGGGCGTCCCGTCCGATGGCAGCTATGGAATACCGCAGGACGTGATGTACGGGGTTCCTGTCACCACCGCCGACGGCGAGTACACGCGGGTCAAGGACCTGCCGATCGACGCGTTCTCGCGCGAGCGGATGGACGCGACGCTCAAGGAGCTCGAGGAAGAGCGCGCAGGCATCGCCTCGCTCCTCCGCTAGGGCCCGGGACCCGATCGCTGCCATGACACAAGGATCCGCCGGAGCCCGTTTCCGCGCCGCCCTCGCCGCGGAGAAGCCGCTGCAGGTTCCCGGCGCGATCTGCGCCTATCACGCGCTGCTCGCCGAGCGCTCTGGGTTCAAGGCGCTCTACTTGTCGGGCGGCGGCGTCGCCGCGGGGTCGCTCGCGATGCCCGACCTCGGCATCAGCAACCTCGACGATGTCTTGACCGACGTGCGCCGAATCACCGATGTGTCTCCGTTGCCGCTGCTCGTCGACGTCGACACCGGCTTTGGCGCCTCGGCGTTCAACATCGCGCGCACGGTGCGCTCGCTGATCAAGTTCGGCGCCGGTGCGATGCACATCGAGGACCAGGTCGGCGCGAAGCGCTGCGGTCACCGCCCGGGGAAAGAGCTCGTGTCGGCGGCCGAGATGGTCGACCGCGTCAAGGCGGCGGTCGACGCCCGAACGGATCGCGACTTCGTGATCATGGCGCGCACCGATGCGCTCGCCGTCGAGGGACTCCCGGCGGCGGTCGAGCGTGCCCGCGCATGCGTCGAGGCCGGCGCCGACATGATCTTTCCCGAGGCGATCACCGACCTCGCCATGTACAAGCGCTTCGCCGAAGCCGTCGGAGTGCCGATTCTCGCCAACATCACCGAGTTCGGGCAGACGCCGCTCTTCAGCGTGACTGAGCTCGCGAGCGCCGATGTGGCGATCGCGCTCTATCCGCTGTCTGCGTTCCGCGCGATGAACAAGGCGGCGCTCAACGTCTATCAGACCCTCAGGCGCGACGGCACGCAGAAGGCTGTCGTCGACACGATGCAGACGCGCGCCGAGCTCTACGATTACCTCGGATATCACGCGTACGAGCAGAAGCTCGACGCGCTCTATGCGAAAGGCAGGAAGTGACGACGACTGAACCACCGAAGGGCGAAGCGCCGGCTGCTCCGAAGCCCAAGAAATCGGTCGCGCTGTCCGGCGTAACCGCCGGCAACACGGCGCTGTGCACGGTCGGGCGCACCGGCAACGACCTCGCCTACCGCGGCTACGACATCCTCGACATCGCCGATGCCTGCGAGTTCGAGGAGATCGCCCACCTCCTCGTTCACGGAAAACTCCCGAACGCCCCAGAGCTAAGGGCCTACAAGACGAAACTCATGTCGCTGCGCGGCCTTCCCGAACCGCTCAAGGAGATCCTCGAGCGCATCCCCGCGGCGGCGCATCCGATGGACGTGATGCGCTCCGGAGTGTCGGCGCTCGGAACCGTGCTGCCGGAGCGCGACGATCACGGCGCGCCGGGCGCCCGCGACATCGCCGACCGGCTGATGGCCTCCCTCGGCTCGATGCTCCTCTACTGGTACCACTGGAGCCACAACGGCAAGCGGATCGACGTCGAGACCGACGACGATTCGATCGGCGGCCACTTCCTGCACCTGCTGCACGGCCGAGCGCCGAAGCCGCTGTGGGTGCGCGCGATGCACACCTCGCTGATCCTCTACGCCGAGCACGAGTTCAACGCCTCGACGTTCACGGCACGCGTGATCGCCGGAACCGGGTCCGACTTCTACTCGTGCATCGCCGGCGCCATCGGCGCGCTGCGCGGCCCCAAGCACGGCGGCGCGAACGAAGTGTCGTTCGAGATCCAGAAGCGCTACGACTCGCCCGACGAAGCCGAGGCTGATATCCACCGGCGCGTCGAGGCGAAAGAGGTGGTCATCGGGTTCGGCCACCCCGTGTACACGATCGCCGATCCGCGCAACAAGGTGATCAAGGCACTCGCGCAGAGCCTTTCGGAGGACGCCGGAAGCCTCAAGATGTACGCGATCGCCGAGCGGATCGAGGCGGTGATGCACGAGGTGAAGCGCATGTTCGCGAACCTCGACTGGTACTCGGCGGTCTCGTACCACACGATGGGCGTGCCCACGGCGATGTTCACGCCGCTGTTCGTGATCTCGCGTACCTCCGGCTGGTCGGCGCACGTGATCGAGCAGCGCCAGGACGGCAAGATCATCCGTCCGTCCGCCAATTACATCGGCCCCGACGACCAGGCATTCGTGCCGATCGCCAGGCGAACCTAGGGCGCCGCCGACACGAAGCAAGCAAACCCCCACAAGACGAATCGACGACCATGTCCGCAGCCATCAGCAATGTCCGTCCGAAACCCGACAAAGTTCTCGTCGACATCGCCGACTACGCGACGAAGTACAAGATCTCGAGCAAGGAGGCCTACGACACGGCCCGTCATTGCCTGATCGACACGCTCGGCTGCGGCTTCGAAGCGCTCTCCTACCCGGCGTGCACGAAGCTCATGGGGCCGATCGTCGCCGGGACCGTCGTTCCGGACGGCGCGAAGGTGCCGGGGACCTCCTTCCAGCTCGATCCGGTGCAGGCGGCGTTCAACATCGGCGCGATGATCCGGTGGCTCGACTTCAACGACACCTGGCTCGCGGCCGAATGGGGCCACCCGTCCGACAATCTGGGCGGGATCCTCGCGACCGCCGATTGGCTGTCGCGCGCCGCGATCGCCGCCGGCAAGTCGCCGCTCGTGATGAAGGACGTGCTGACCGCGATGATCAAGGCGCACGAGATCCAGGGCGTCATCGCGCTCGAGAACAGCTTCAACCGCGTCGGCCTCGACCACGTCGTGCTGGTGAAGGTCGCCTCGACCGCCGTCGTCGCGAACATGCTCGGGCTTTCTCGCGAAGAGGTGATCGACGCCGTGTCACTCGCGTGGGTCGACGGACAGAGCCTGCGCACCTACCGCCACGCGCCGAACACCGGCTCGCGCAAGAGCTGGGCGGCAGGCGACGCGACCTCGCGCGCGGTGCGCCTCGCGCTGATCGCGCGCACCGGCGAGATGGGCTACCCGTCGGTGCTCAGCGCAAAGACCTGGGGCTTCTACGACGTTCTGTTCAAGGGGAACGAATTCAAGTTCCAGCGGCCCTACGGTAGTTACGTGATGGAAAACGTGTTGTTCAAGATCAGCTTTCCAGCCGAGTTCCACGCGCAGACGGCCGCCGAGTGCGCGATGGAGCTCCACCCGCGGGTCAAGGACCGGATCGACGACATCCGCAAGATCACGATTCGCACGCACGAGTCCGCGATCCGCATCATCGACAAGAAAGGTCCGCTCGCCAACCCGGCCGACCGCGACCACTGCATCCAGTACATGGTGGCCGTCCCGCTGATCTTCGGGCGCCTGACCGCCGCGGACTACGAGGACGACGTCGCCTCCGATCCGCGCATCGACGCGCTGCGCGACAAGATCGAGTGCGTCGAGGACAAGCGCTTCTCCGCCGACTATCTCGATCCGGCGAAGCGCTCGATCGCCAACGCGATCACGATCGAGTTCAAGGACGGCAGCAAGACGCGAGAGGTCGTCGTCGAGTATCCGATCGGCCATCGCCGCCGCCGCCGCGAAGGCATCCCGGTCCTCGTCGAGAAGTTCAAGACGAATCTCGCGCGGCGCTTCCCCGCTAAGCAACAGCAGGCGATCCTCGACGTCGCGCTCGACCAGAAGCGCCTCGAGGCGATGCCCGTCCACGAGTTCGTCGACCTAATGGCGATCTGAGCGCGATGCACCCGAACCGTTCGATAGGCGCCGCGATCGGCGCCGTGCTGCTCGCCGCAGCGACGGCGGCCGCAGCCGCCGACGAGTTCCCGAAGCTCAAAGCCGGGCTGTGGGAAATCAACATGACGAGCGGGAAGTCCGAGGGCCACCCGCCGCGCGTGAGCACGATGTGCCTCGACGACTCGGTACAGCGCGAGATGTACAGGATGTCGACGGGCATGGCGGCCGGGATGTGCTCGAAGCACGAGGTCAAGGTGACCGCCAACAAGGTGACCACGGTCGCCAACTGCGATCTGGGCGTCGCGAAGATGCAGTCGCACGCGGTGATGACGCTCACCGGCAACACGGCGTATCACACCGAGGCGCGGGCGACGTTCGATCCGCCGCTCAACGGCGCCAGGGAGCAGTCGACGGTGATCGACGGCAAGTACGTCGGCGCCTGCAAGCCCGGCCAGCAGCCCGGCGACATGACGTTGCCGGGCGGGCAGACCGTCAACGTTCGCCGAATGATGGGAAGCGGATCCTAGTCGTCCGCCATCGCCAGACCAACCACCGCGAGGTCAGAGAGATGCCGCACAACCTCCACAACACTCTTCGGGAATTCAAGCTCGCTTCCGGCGGCTCCGGCCGGTTCTATTCGCTGCCTGCGCTCGAGCAGGCCGGCGTCGGACGGGTGTCTCGGCTGCCGGTGTCGATCCGCATCGTGCTCGAAAGCGTGCTGCGCAACTGCGACGGCAAGAAGGTCGCCGAGGAGCACGTGAAGGAGCTCGCCAACTGGTCGCCGAGCGGCGCACGCGTCAACGAAATCCCGTTCGTCGTCGCCCGCGTCGTGCTGCAGGACTTTACCGGCGTGCCGCTCCTTTGCGATCTCGCCGCGATGCGCAACATCGCGGCCGACATGGGCAAGAACGCGAAGGCCATCGAGCCGCTCGTGCCCGTCGACCTCGTCGTCGACCACTCGGTGATGGTCGACTATTTCCGCCGCGCCGACGCGCTCGACCTGAACATGAAGCTCGAATTCAAGCGCAACTCCGAGCGCTACCAGTTCATGAAATGGGGAATGCAGGCGTTCGACACGTTCAAGGTCGTGCCGCCGGGGATCGGGATCGTCCACCAGGTCAACCTCGAGTATCTCGCGCGCGGCGTCCACGAGCGCGGCGGCGTCTACTATCCGGACACGCTGGTCGGCACCGACAGCCACACGACGATGATCAACGGCATCGGCGTGGTCGGCTGGGGCGTGGGCGGCATCGAGGCCGAGGCGGGAATGCTCGGTCAGCCCGTCTACTTTCTCACCCCGGACGTCGTCGGCGTCGAGCTGACGGGCAAGTTGAACGAAGGCATCACGGCGACCGACCTCGTGCTCACCGTCACCGAAATGCTGCGGCGGGAGAAGGTCGTCGGGAAATTCGTCGAGTTCTTCGGTGCCGGCACCGCTTCGCTGTCGGTTCCCGACCGCGCGACGATCGCCAACATGGCGCCGGAATACGGCGCGACAATGGGGTTCTTCCCGATCGACGAGGCGACCATCGACTACCTGACCGCGACGGGCCGCACGCCGGCGGAGATCGACGCGTTCGCGTCGTACTTCAAGGCGCAGGGCCTGTTCGGCGTGCCGAAGGCAGGTGACATCGATTACACGAAGACGCTGAAGCTCGATCTGTCTTCGATCAAGGCGTCGCTCGCCGGGCCGAAGCGGCCGCAGGATCGGATCGAGCTCGGGAGCATGAAGTCGACGTTCACGCAGCTCTACAGCAAGCCGGTCGCCGAGAACGGTTTCGCGCAGCCCGCGGAAAGGCTCGCGAAGCGTTACGCGACGTCCAAGGCTCCGGCCGCCGGCATGGCGGACGACATCGGCAACGGCGACGTACTGATCGCCGCGATCACGTCGTGCACCAACACGTCGAACCCCGGCGTGCTGCTCGCCGCGGGACTGCTCGCGAAAAAGGCCGTCGAAAAGGGCCTGACGGTCGGCCCGCGCGTGAAGACTTCGCTCGCACCCGGATCGCGCGTCGTGACCGACTATCTGACGAAGTCGGGATTGCTCCCTTACCTGGACAAGCTCGGATTCTTCGTTGCCGCTTACGGCTGCACCACATGCATCGGCAACGCGGGCGATCTGCTGCCGGAATACAACGAGGCGATCACCGCCAACGATCTCGTCTGCGCGGCGGTCCTCTCGGGCAACCGCAACTTCGAAGCGCGGATCCATCCGAACCTCAGGGCGAACTTCCTCGCGTCGCCTCCGCTCGTCGTCGCCTATGCGATCGCCGGCACGGTACTGAAAGACCTGACGACCGAGCCGCTCGGCCAAGGCAAGGACGGTCCTGTGTATCTGAAGGACATCTGGCCGGCGTCGCACGAGATCGCCGCAGTGATGGCGTTCGCGAAGAATCCCGAGACCTATCGCTCGCTCTACGGGAACGTCGCGAATGCGAATCCGCTCTGGGGAACGATCTCCGGCGCGACGGGACAGGTCTACAACTGGCCCGGGTCGACGTACATCGCGAAGCCGCCGTTCTTCGACGGCTTCAAGATGACGCCCGCGAAAGTCGGCGACATCCGAGGCGCTCGCGCGCTCGGAATATTCGGTGACTCGGTGACGACCGACCACATCAGCCCCGCGGGATCGATCAAGCCGACCTCTCCCGCGGGGATCTACCTGCTCGAGCACGACGTGCCCGTCGTCGATTTCAACAGCTACGGCTCGCGCCGCGGCAATCACGAGGTGATGCTGCGCGGCACCTTCGCCAACGTGCGCATCAAGAACCTGATGCTGCCGCAGCGCGCCGACGGCACGCGGGAGGAAGGGGGCGTCACCTTCTTCCAGCCCTCGGGCGAGAAGATGCCGATCTACGACGCGGCGATGCGCTACATCGCGCAGGACACGCCGACGGTCGTCTTCGGCGGCGAGGAGTACGGCACCGGATCGTCGCGCGACTGGGCGGCCAAAGGCACGCAGCTCCTCGGGGTCCGCGCCGTCATCGCCAAGAGCTTCGAGCGGATCCATCGCTCGAACCTCGTCGGGATGGGCGTGCTGCCCTGCCAGTTCAAGGGCAGCGACACCGTCGCCTCGCTAGGGATCAAGGGCGACGAGACATTCGACATAGTCGGAACGGAAGCCGGGATCAAGCCGCAGATGGACGTAACGCTCACCATTCATCGGAAGGACGGCATCACGCAGAAGGTTCCGTTGCTGCTGCGCATCGACACACCGATCGAGGTCGACTACTACCTGAACGGCGGGATTCTGCCGTTCGTGCTGCGCGAACTGATGGCGAAGGCCGCGTAGCGGATTCCCATGCCACGCGCACTTCGGCGGAGGAATCGGACGTGTCCGGATACCGTGCAAGGCCCGATCGTGGTATCATTAGAGGCTAACGGTGCCCTGGCGCCTGGGGGATGTCTGGGTGGCCGTTTCAGCCGGATCCCGCAATTCGCATACAGGAGAGGTAA
Organism: Casimicrobiaceae bacterium; assembly: GCA_035541655.1. Lineage (GTDB taxonomy): Bacteria > Pseudomonadota > Gammaproteobacteria > Burkholderiales > Casimicrobiaceae > CAIWHR01. The sequence goes on from DATKMY010000133.1 coordinate 10,752, forward strand.
ATGAAATCCCGTTTTCTGATCGTTTTGACCGCGCTCGCTGCCGCGACGACGCTGGCCGCGTGCGGACCCGATTCCAGCAAGGCGGCCGCAGATGCCAAGAAGGCCGCCGCGGAGGCGGCAGACAAGGCGAAGGAAGCCGCCACCAAGGCCGCTGACGCCACGAAGGAAGCCGCGAAGGAAGCGACCGACGCGACGAAGGACGCCGCTGCGAAGGCCGCCGACGCAACCGCCAAGGCCGCCGACGCCACCAAGGACGCAATGAAGGCAAGCGAAGCGCCGAAGGATGCCGCCGCCGCGCCGGCTGCTCCTGCCGCGGCCCCCGCAAAGCAGTAGCGCCAGCAGTAACGCCAGCGCGCCAAGCTGCAACAACGAGAGCGCCGGCATCTGCCGGCGTTTTCGTTTGGCGAGTCGCACCCCGAAGCTCGCGGGCTTCTCGAGAGGCGGCTGGTCGGGCGTAGTTCGTTGCGCGGCCGGCCTCCGCGCCGGGTGCGCTCAGCCCGCCTTCGACGATGCGTGACGCGCTAGCCAGCGCGTGAGCGGCCGCCACTGCTCCCAGTCCTGCTCGCCGCGCGAGCGCGGCAGGTCGAACACCGACGCGCCGTCGCGCGCGCAATGCACGTAGACCTGCGTGTCCCGCAGGTGGGCGACAAGCGGGAACTCGAACCTCTCGAGGAACTCGTCGAGCTCGGCCGCGGACAGCGTGCGCGCGTCGACGCGTATCGCGACGATCCCGATCGCGAGCTCGCCCTTACGCACGGCTTTGTAGTCGTGAATGGCGGCGAGGAAATGCTGCGTGGCCGCCATGTCGAACGCCGACGGCGTCAGCGGCACGAGCAGCAGGTCGGCCCGCCGGATCGCCTCGCGCAGATCCTCGCCGTGCAGACCGGCCGGCGTGTCGACGACCAGCCATTGCGCACCCTCGTCCTTCGCTTCGCGCGACTTCGCGGCCGGCGGCACGCCGAAGATCCGCGGAAAGAGCGCCGGCCGCCGCGCGAGCCACTCCGCCGACGAGCGCTGCGGATCGAGGTCCTGCAGCGCGACGCGCTGACGCTTGCCCGCAAGCCAGCCGGCGATGTGGGTGGCGAGCGTCGTCTTGCCGCTGCCGCCCTTGGGATTGGCGACGACGATGGTCTGCATTGGGGGCCCCTCCGCCGGATCGAAACGTCCGGGAGTGCGAATGGTAGCGCCAATCGTGCGCCTCGCCGGTAGAATCGGTACTGGCATGATGGACGAGGATGGATCGATCGCTACGCACGTCGCGGTTCCCGCCGCGAGCGCGGGCGTTCGCCGGTTGCCGGCGCGCGCCGATCCCCGCAGAGGCGAGCTCGAAGCGAACAAGCTCAGGAAGCGGCTGCGACGCCAGGTCGGCGAAGCGATCGCCGCCTACGATCTGATCGAGCGCAACGACCGGGTGATGGTCTGCGTCTCCGGCGGCAAGGACAGCTACGGCCTCCTCGACATTCTGTTGACGCTCAAGGACCGCGCGCCGTTTCCGTTCGAGGTCGTCGCGGTCAACCTCGACCAGAAGCAGCCGGGCTTCCCGGCCGAGGTGCTGCCGAGCTACTTCGCCAAGCGCGGTATTCCCTATCGGATCGTCGAGCAGGACACCTACAGCGTCGTCAAGCGCGTAATCCCCGAAGGCGGGACGCTGTGCTCGCTGTGCTCGCGACTGCGCCGCGGTGCGCTGTATCGGGTCGCGACCGAAATCGGCGCGACCAGGATCGCGCTGGGTCATCATCGCGACGACGTGCTCGCGACCTTCTTCCTGAACCTCTTCTTCGGCGGCAAGCTCAAGACGATGCCGCCGAAGCTCGTCTCCGACGACGGCCGCCACGTCGTCATTCGCCCGCTCGCCTTCGTGCGCGAGCGCGACCTCGCGCGCTACGCGAGCTTGCAGGGGTTTCCGATCATTCCGTGCAACCTCTGCGGTTCGCAGCAGCACCTGCAACGCAGGCAGGTCGGCGAGATGCTGCGCGAGTGGGAGCGGAAGCACCCCGGCCGGATCGAATCGATCTACAACGCGCTCGCGAAGGTCGTGCCATCGCACCTGATGGACCGCGCGCTGTTCGACTTCGGCGCCGTGCGCGCCACGGGACGCATCGATCCCGACGGCGATCTCGCGTTCGACGCCGATCCGCTCCTCGATCGCGCGCTCGACGCGGTGGAACGGCCCGGCGGGGAGCTGCCCGTCGCTCCGCTCTCGCTCGATCCGGACTGAGTCGACAGACGCCGTTCGCGATGCGCGGACGCCCCGATGGGCACACGGCGGTTCCGCTCGATGCGTGTCGTGCCTTCGCACGCTTGCTCGGCGCCCTCGCGATCGGCTGCGCGTGCGTCAGCGCGGCATCGCCCGCGCTTGGACAGGCGACGGAGTCTGCACGCCAGGCGCCGCCGCCGGCCGGCGCCGCGCTCCTCGACGCGCTGCGCCGAGGCGGCTACGTCATCTACTTGCGCCACACGTCGACCGACTTCGGCCAGAACGACGACGGGATGACCGGATACGAAGACTGCGCGCGCCAGCGCAATCTCACTGACGCCGGCCGCAGCGAGGCGCGCGCGATCGGCGCGACGATTCGCGCGCTCGGGATTCCGATCGGACGCGTTCTCGCGAGCCCTTTCTGCAGGACGCGCGAAACCGCGGAATTGATCTTCGGTCGCGCCACCGTCTCCAACGCGGTGCGCGGGGGCCCCGCGCAGGCCGACGACGATCGCTACGCCGAGTTGAAGGCGCTGCTTTCGACGCCGGTGCCGGGCGGAGTCGATCTCGCGATCGTCAGCCACGGCAATCCGTATCGTGCCGTCGTCGGCGGCCCGTATCTCGCGGAGGGCGAGGCAGCCGTGATCGAGCCGCGCGGCAAGGCGGGGTTTCGCGTCGTCGGGCAGATTCGCAAGGACGCGTGGCCGGCGCTTGCCGCGGCGAAGTGAGCTCCATGCATTACGACTTCCGCTACGACGCCGCGGTACCGGATCGCTACCGCGGCACGTTCCTGTTCGTCGTGAGCCACATGCGGAGCTACTCGAGCCTGCTCTGCCACATCCTCGGAAGCCATCCCGAGATCTCCGGCTACTCGGAAGCGCAGCTGTCCTATTTCGGCCGCAACGACCTCCAGCGCCTCGCACGGACTGTCCGTGAACACACGGGAGAACCCGCGCTGAAGCGCTATGTGCTCGACAAGTTGCTGCACAACAAGAGGGAGATTGCCCCGGATATCCTGCGCCGACCCGACGTGCGCTGCCTGTTCCTGCTGCGCAACGCGCCCGACACGATCGCGAGCATTCTGAACATGGCGCATGCGCTGCAGTCCACGGGGGACTACAGCGACCCGGCGCGGGTCGTTGCCTACCTTGCGGAGCGCCTCACGCAGATGGCGGCGTACGCTCCGCTCGTTCGCGGCCGCGCGCTGTTCGTCGAATCGGAGCGCCTGCTCGACGACACTGCCGCTCGCCTCGACCGGATCGCGCAATGGCTGGGCCTCGCCGAGCCGCTGTCGCCCGAGTACCGCACGTTCCGGCACACGGGGCAGCGCGGCCACGGCGACCCCTCGCCGCACATCAGGGCGGGGAGGATCGTGGCGAGCGACGCCGACCGGCACCGCGACTATGTTCCGATCGTGGTCGCCGACGATTTGCTCGAGCGGGCCGACGCGGCCTACGCTCGCTGCCGCGCTGCGCTCGCGCACTTGCGGTAGGCGACCCCTGCGGCTTCGCTCGCGGGCCCCTCGCTCGCGCCAAACGCGCTGTCGCTTTCGCACTGGGCCGCGGCATGCCGGCGTCTTCCTACAGCGACCGCCGCCACCGTCCGACGTCAACTCCCGGCGCCAGTCGATGTGTGTGGCACGCGATCCGCTCCATGATGACGCTGCGGTTGCCACAGAAACGACACTCGCGCCGGAGCGACGCTTCGGGACGCGATTCGACGAAAGGAAGGTGCTCATGAATTCGTTGCATCGGAAAGCCGTTCTGCTCTCGCTCGTCACCGGAACAGCGGTCGCCGGGGCGGCATGCAACCAGCGCACGCCGTCGACGACCAGCGAGAACATGAGCAATCCCCCCTCGACGACCAGCCAGAGCGCGAGCCCGCCGCAGACCGCCATGGCGCCCACGACGCCTGCGCCGACGACGTCGAATCAAATGGCGAGCGCGGTCGACGACGCCGCGATCACCGCGCAGGTGAAGACGGCGATCATGGCCGAGCCGGGCCTCAAGGGGACGAACATCAACGTCGACACCAAGGATGGCGCGGTGACGTTGACCGGCTCGGTGCCTTCGGCGCCGCTCAAGGATCGCGCGAAGGAGATCGCTTCGAACGTCGCGGGCGTGAAATCGGTGCAGGACAAGCTGACGACGACGCAGGGCGGGTGACGCTTCGCGGCCTCGCGGTGCTGCGCTCGAAGCCTCGCAATGGCGCGGGGTCGGGGCTCGGCAGCTCGGAGCCCCGGCCCCTCTGCGCCGCGTCGCGCCGCGCGACAAGGGCGCGCAGTCGTAAGGGGGCCCGCTAGCGGACCGTGTCCTTGCTCTGGCCGAAGAGAATCGCGCGCGACTTCTCGTCGTGCACGGCCGGTGCCACGTTGATCTTCGGCGCGAGCGCATAGGCGCGCTCCACCGCGGGGCGGGCCTTGATCTCGGCGAGCCAGCGCCCGAGGTGCGGAAAGTCGGCGATGTCCTGGCCTTGACGCACCGGCTGGACCCACGGATAGCACGCGACGTCGGCGATCGAGTATTCGCCGGTGATGAATGCGCGATCGGCAAGGCGCTTGTCGAGGACCGCGTAGAGCCGTCCGGTCTCGCGAACGTAGCGATCGATCGCGTACGGATGCTTTTCCGGCGCGTAATGGCGGAAATGATGGTTCTGTCCGGCGAAGGGCCCCAGGCCGCCCATCTGCCAGTAGAGCCACTGCAGGCACTCCCATCGGCGGCGCAGATCGTGTGGAAGCAGCCGGCCCGTTTTCTCCGCGAGGTACTGGAGGATCGCGCCGGACTCGAACAGCGAGATCGGCGCTCCGCCGTCGTCCGGCTCGTGATCGACGATCGCGGGAATGCGGTTGTTCGGCGATATCGCCAGAAACTCAGGCTGGAACTGCTCGCCCTTGCTGATGTTGACGGGCTTGATCGCGTAGGGAAGCCCGGTCTCCTCGAGGAAGATCGTGATCTTGTGGCCGTTGGGCGTCGTCCAGTAGTAGAGATCGATCATCTCTGCTCCCCTCGCCGACTCAGAACGTTCCGGGGTAGTTGCCACCGTCGATCAGGATGTTCTGCCCGACGATGTAGCCGGCGTGCGCGCTGCAGAGGAACGCGCACGTCGCGCCGAACTCCTCGATCGTCCCGAAGCGGCGCGCGGGCGTCGCGCCGCGGGCGGATTCCAGCGCCTCCTCGAACGTCCTGCCCTGCGCGTTCGCGCGCGCTTCGATCGTTGCGCGCATGCGGTCGGTTTCGAACGACCCCGGAAGGAGGTTGTTGATCGTCACGTTGTGCGCGGCGACCTTGCGCGCGAGCCCGGCGACGAACCCGGTCAACCCCGAGCGCGCGCCGTTCGAGAGTCCCAGCACGTCGATCGGCGCCTTGACCGCCGACGACGTGATGTTGACGACGCGGCCGAATTTGCGCGTGATCATCGCGTCGATCGTCGCCTTGATGAGCTCGATCGGCGTCAACATGTTCGCGTCGATCGCGCGCAGCCACGCCGCGCGATCCCAATCGCGGAAGTCGCCCGGCGGCGGGCCGCCGGCATTGTTGATCACGATGTCCGGTTCGCGGCACGCCGCGAGCGCGGCTTCGCGGCCCTCGGCGGTGGTGATGTCCGCCACGACGAAGGCGACGGGCCGTCCGGCGCGCGCTCCGATCTCCGCTGCCGTGCGCCGCAGCAGCTCGCCGTTGCGTGCGACGACCGTCACCTCGCATCCGGCGTCGGCGAGCGCCTGCGCGCAACCGCGACCGAGACCCTTGCTCGCCGCACAGACGAGTGCGCGCCGGCCGGCGATTCCGAGATCCATTGCTAGCAGTCCGGCCGCGGACCGGTCATGGCGCGGGGACGCTTACCCCGCCGAGCGCGCCGGCGCGTGGCGGGGAGGCTTGTGCTTCAGCGATACGACGGTGCCGATCGCAAGCAGCAGGCACGTGGCGATCGCGTAGAAGAGCTCGCGCGCGAGCGCGTGGTCGAGCATGAATCCGAAGATGACCGGACCGATCGTTCCGCCGAGGTCGAGCCCCGAATAGACGAATCCGTACACGCGACCCGCGGCGCCTTTGGGTGTCGCGGTCTTCACGATCAGATCGCGCGAGGGGCCGGTGACTCCGAGCGCGAAGCCGATTGTGGCAAACAACGGCAGCACGAGCGGCAGCGGCAGCGGACTCGCGGCAGCGCCGATCAGCAACAGCGCACCCGACAGCAGGCCGCCCGCGGCGACGCGATCGTGCCGTTCCGTTCTTGCCGCGAGAAATCCGCCGGCGAGGATGCCGACGAGTCCACCGGAGAGGTACGCGGTGAGCGCGGAAGTTGCGAGCAGCAGCGGGACGTCGAATCCGGTGGAAAGCGTGGTTGGCAGGAATGTCTGCAGCCCGAGCCCCGCCATCGTCTGGACGACGAAATACGCGAAGCACAGCAGGATCGGCGCGCGCAGCAGCAGCGCGGCGCTGCCCTTGACCGTGTGGGTGTGCAGGTCCGTCGCGCGGTGCGAAACGAGGAGGGCGCGCTGCGTGAAGATCACGCCGAACGCTACGAGGCCCACCGCGCCCATAACCTCGAGCGCGAAACGCCAGCCGAACGCGGAGCCGAGCGCGAAGCTCACGATCGGTGCGACGATGTAGCCGAGGTTGCCGCCGATCCCGTGGACGCTGTAGGCGTGGCCGAGGCGCTTGTGCTCGACATTCGCGTTGAGAATCGCAAAATCGGCGGGATGGAAGACCCCGTTGCCGATCCCCATCAGCGCGACGACGGGGAACAGCCAGCCGACGCCCGGAACGAGGCTCGCGAACAGCGTGCCGCCGATCACCAGCACGAGCCCCGTGAGCAGCACGGGGCGAGCACTCCAGCGGTCGACGGCGAAGCCCGACGCGAACTGCGTGATCCCGCTCGCGGCGTAGAACACGCCGATCAGCGTACCGAGCATGGCGTAGCTCACCCCGAACTCGGCGCGCAGCAGCGGAAACAGCGGTGGCAGCGCGAGCTGGAAGAAATGCGACGTCGAATGGGCGAGCCCGACGACGCCGATCACGTGCGCGTCGCGGCGGAACGAGTTGGGATGAACGGTATCCAAGGCGTTCGAGCGCTGCTGCAAAGCCTCAACTATACTTGATTCAGCGTCGCCTCCGCCCCACGTAGGCACCCGCGCGCGGGGGCGCCGCGATCGCGACGACTCGTCAGCGGTAGCGCGAGCGAGGAGAAAGCCAACATGGTCGACAAGGTCAACAAATCGGACGCCCAGTGGCGCGCGCAACTGACGCCCGAGCAGTACAGCGTCACGCGCAGGAAGGGCACCGAGCGCGCCTTCACCGGCGAATATTGGGACAATGACGACGACGGCACGTACGCTTGCGTCTGCTGCGGCACACCGCTCTTTGCCGCCGATACCAAGTTCGATTCGGGCACCGGCTGGCCGAGCTTCTACGAGCCCGTCGCGGCCGAGAACGTCCGCAACGTCGAGGACGGCAGCCTGTTCATGCGCCGCACCGAGGTCGTCTGTGCCGCATGCGACGCGCACCTCGGGCACGTGTTCGAGGACGGCCCGGAGCCCACCGGCCTTCGCTATTGCATGAACTCGGCGGCGCTCAAGTTCGAGCCGAAAACCTGACGCAGGACCTTTCCGCGAGACGCGCACCGGGCTTCGCGACGCGCGACCTGCGCATCGCCGATCGCCCCGAATCCCTCTTCAAGCATGCGCCTGCTCCTCGCGGAAGACGACCGGATGATCGGCGAGAGCGTCCAGCGCGGGTTGAAGCAGGACGGCTTCGCCGTCGACTGGGTGTCGGACGGACGCGCCGCCGAGCTCGCGCTCGCGGAACGAGTCCACGACCTTCTCGTGCTGGACCTCGGGCTTCCGCGAAAGACGGGACTCGACGTCCTGCGCTCGATGCGCCAGCGCGGCGACTCGCGTCCCGTGTTGATCGTGACGGCGCGCGATGCCGTCACCGATCGCGTCGCGGGGCTCGACGCCGGCGCCGACGACTACGTCGTTAAGCCGTTCGAGCTGACGGAGCTCGCCGCCCGGATCCGCGCGCTGCTGCGGCGTAGCGCGGGACGCGCCGAGCCGCTCGTCGCGTACGGCGACATCGAGCTCTTGCCGGATACGCGCGAGGTGCGGCTGCGCGGCGAGCCGGTCGGGCTTTCGCCGCGCGAATTCGCCGTGCTCGAAGCGCTCCTTGCGCGCCCGGGCGCCATCCTTTCGCGCGCGCAGCTCGAAGAGAAGCTCTACGGCTGGAACGAGGAGGTCGAGAGCAACGCCGTCGAGGTGCACATCCACGCGCTGCGGCGCAAGCTCGGGACGGAGGCGATCCGCAACGTCCGCGGCGTCGGCTGGATGATCGCAAAAGCGACCCGGTGACACGCATGCGAGCCCGCTC
>DATKMY010000134.1:0-10590 GCA_035541655.1 Casimicrobiaceae bacterium
CGAGCTCGTTCGCGCGGCGCTGGCTCGGCACATGGCTTCCGGACGGCTGGACGACGCAGTGGTACACGGCGGCGTGGAAGGAGTTCCAGCTCGATTCGGTGCTGTGGGTCACCGTGCAGGTCGTGTTCGCCGTCGTGCTGCTCGCGCTGCTGATCGGCGTGCCGGCTGCCTACACGCTCGCGCGCCGCGAATTTCCCGGCAAGCGTGCGCTGATGCTGCTGTTCCTGCTGCCGCTGATGGTGCCGCCGATCACCTACGGCATCCCGCTCGCGACCGTGCTCTACAAGGTGCAGCTCGCCGGGTCGATCTACGGCGTGATCCTGGCGAATCTCATTCCGGCGGCGCCGTTCGTGATCCTCGTGATGACGCCGTTCATCGAGCAGATCGATCCCAATCTCGAGTCGGCGGCTCGGGTGTTCGGCGCGCGGACGCGCCAGATATTCTGGCACATCCTGGTTCCGATGCTCGCGCCCGGGATCCTCGCCGCGTCGCTGCTCGTCCTGGTGCGCACGATCGCGATGTTCGAGCTCACGTTCTTGACGGCGGGCTCCGATTCGCAGACGCTCGTCGTCGCGCTCTATTACGCGGTCTTCGCTGCCGGCGTGCGAGCACCGCAATCGGTCGATGCGATGGCGATGATCTACATGGCGGTCACGCTCGCGTGGCTGCTGATCGCGCTGCGCTTCGTCAACCCGACGCAGCTCGTCTCGCGCGTCAAGGAGCACCCCCAGGGCGCCGTCTGAAGCAGGGGCCGAAGGTTTCGAATCGGGAGCGGGAGGGGAGCCCAATTGCCATTGCGAGCGGTGGAGACCACGCGGCTGTATCGGCAGATCGCCAATCAAATCATGAGCCTGATCGACAGCGGCGAATTTGCGGCAGGCTCGCGCCTTCCGCCCGAGCGCGAGCTTGCGGGGCTGCTCGGCGTGTCGCGCACTTCGGTTCGCGAAGCGATCATCGCGCTCGAAATTTCAGGGCGGGTCGAAGTGCGCGTGGGGACCGGGATCTTCGTCGCCTGTTCGCCTGCACACATGGCCCCGGCGGCGCGGCCGACGGTGGCCGATAGCGGTGTGGGTCCGTTCGAGCTTCTCGCCGCGCGCGCCGTGATCGAGGGCGAGACCGCTGCGCTCGCGGCCAAGCATGCGCGAAGGGCGGATCTTGTCGCCTTGCGGGAAACCATCGCACGGATGCACGAGCACGCCGAGGATACCGCGGAACGCGACGCCGCCGATCGTGCGTTCCACGTGCGCATCGCCGCAGCAAGCGGTAACGGCGCGCTCGCCCATGCGGTCGCGAGCCTTTGGGATCTGCGTCGTGGCGAGCTCTGGTCGCGAATCGAGGTGCATTTCCACACCGCGGCGCTGCGCGCCAAGACGCTCGACGACCACGAGGCGATCGTCGCGGCGCTCGCCGCGCGCGATCCCGACGCTGCGCGCAAGGCGATGCACCGTCACCTCGAGCGCGTGGTGCGTGAATTCAAGCGGCGCTGGGACGAACCTGTCGCGCCCGGCGCGAGAGTGCCGCAGTGATCGCGCTCTCGCGCGAGGCCCTGGCCTCCCTTCCGCTCTGGGTCGCGCGGCCGGCCTACGAGGTCGGCGGCGTCGCCACCGGAATCATCCACATCGGTCTCGGCGCCTTTCATCGCGCGCACCAGGCCGTCTATGCCGACACCGTGCTCAAGAGCGACCCGCGCTGGGGCATTTGCGGCGTGAGCCTCAAGACGCCGCGCGTGACCCATGCGCTCGCGCGGCAGGACGGTCTCTACTCGGTTCTCGAGAAGGGCGCGACCGGCACCTCGGCGCGCGTGATCGGCGCGGTGCGCGAGACGCGATTCCTCGGCGCGGGACCGGCGGGCGTGATCGCCCGTTTCTCCGACCCGGCGGTGCACGTCGTGTCGCTGACCGTGACCGAGAAAGGCTATTGCCACGACCCTGCGACCGGACAGCTCGACCGTGGCCACCCCGAGATCGTGCACGACCTCGCGCAGCGACACGCGCCCGTGTCGACGATCGGCGTGCTGGTCGCGGGCCTCGCTGCCCGTCGAGCGAGCGGCGGCGGTCCGGTCAACGTCGTCTGCTGCGACAACCTTCCGCACAACGGCCGCACCGTCGAAGGGCTCGTGACCTCCTTCGCGCAGGCCATGGATCCCGCGCTCGCCGACTGGATCGGCATCCACGCCGCGTTCCCTTGCACGATGGTCGACCGGATCGTTCCGGCGACGACGGACGCCGACCTCGAAGAGGCCCTTCGTCTGCTCGGCGTTGCCGATGCGGTTCCGGTCGTCGCCGAGCCCTACAGCGAGTGGGTGATCGAGAATCGCTTCGGCGCGCCGCGGCCCGCGTGGGAGGAGGCCGGCGCGCGCGTCGTCGCGGACGTCGCGCCGTTCGAGGCGATGAAGCTGCGGCTCTTGAACGGCAGTCATTCGACGCTCGCCTATCTCGGCTGCCTGCTGGGCCACGAATACCTGTGGCAGGCGGCATCCGATCCGCTGCTCGGTACGCTCGTCGAGCGGATGATGGCGCTCGAGGTCGCTCCGACGCTCGAGGTCCCGAAGGACGTCGATCTTGGCGCGTACCAGCGGGAGCTCCTCGCGCGGTTTCGCAACCCCGCGCTGCCGCATCGGACGCAGCAGATCGCGATGGACGGCTCGCAGAAGCTTCCGCAGCGCCTGCTCGCGACGGTGCGCGACCGGATCAAGGGCGGCGGCTCGATCGAGCACCTCGCACTGGCGATCGCCGGATGGATCCGCTACGCGAGCGGGGCGGACGATCGGGGAAGCTCGATCAGCGTCGCCGACCCGCTCGCCGATCGCTTCGCGGCAATCGCCGCCCACGCGCGCGGCAACGCGTCGCAGCTCGCGGACGGCTTCCTCGCCCTCACCGCGGTCTTCGGCGACGACCTCACGCAGAACGCAGCATTTCGCGGCGCGGTCGCGCGCGACGTCGGCGCGCTGATGCGCGACGGCGTGCGCAGAACGCTCGCAGTGTTCGTCGCACAAACGGGCGCGTAGACTGGCTGGATGGAGATCCGACGCGCAGCAGAGCGCGGGCACGCCCAGCACGGCTGGCTCGACTCGTACCACAGCTTCTCGTTTGCCGACTACTATGATGCCCGGCACATGGGCTTCGGGCCGCTGCGCGTCATCAACGAGGATCGCGTGCAACCCGGGACGGGCTTCGGTACGCACGCACACCGCGACATGGAGATCATCACCTACGTGCTGGCCGGGCGCCTCGAGCACAAGGACAGCATTGGCACGGGATCGGTCATCGCACCGGGCGACGTGCAGGCGATGAGCGCGGGCCGCGGCGTCCGGCACAGCGAGTTCAATCCGTCGCCCGCAGAGGCGACGCATTTCCTGCAGATCTGGATCGAGCCGAACGTAACGGGTGTCGAGCCGCGTTACCAGCAGACGCGGATTCCGGACGACGCGAAGCGCGGGCGGCTGCGCCTGATCGCCTCGCCCGACGGGTCCGAGGGCTCGGTGAGCATTCACCAGGACGCACGCGTCTACGCGGCGCTAGTCACGGGCGACGAGACGGCGAGCCACAGGCTCGCGCCCGGCCGCCGCGCGTACGTGCACATCGTGCGCGGCGGCGCCCGCGTCAACGGGGCGGCGCTATCGGCGGGCGATGCGGCGAAGATCGAGCGCGAGCCGACGGTGCGCGTGGATCACGGCGACGACGCGGAAATCCTGCTGTTCGATCTGCCCTGAGCTTGCTTGGCGAGATGGCCACTCCGCTGCGCGCTTAGGGTGAGGCATGCGCGCGCAACGGAGTGGCCACCCCGCCATGGCGGTTGTGCCGGTCGGAGCCAGGACAAGCGTCCGCGGCGAGCCAGCGGGTTCGCGGCAGTAGCGCCTACCTCATCATAAGCACGAGCGTACCCGCTGGTTCGCCGTAACAGGCCGTTCCGACAACTAGCTGCGCTCCCTTGAGTCGAGCCAGATCGTCACGGGCCCGTCGTTGACGAGCGCGACCTGCATCATCGCACCGAAGACTCCGGTAGCGATCGGCTGTCCGCGCTCGCGTGCGAGCGCGGCGACGAAGTCGTCGAACTTCGGCTTCGCGATTTCGGGCGGCGCCGCGCCCGACCACGAGGGTCGATTGCCCTTGCGCGTCGACGCAAAGAGGGTGAATTGGCTGACCGCGAGAATCGCGCCGCCCGCCTCGACGATCGAGCGGTTCATCACGCCGCCCGCATCGTCGAAGATCCGCATCGCGACGACCTTGCGCGCGAGCCAGTCGCGGTCTTCGTCGGCGTCGTCCGCCGCCACGGCGACGAGCACGACGAGCCCCGGCCCGATCGCGCCGACGACGCGATCGGCGACGCTGACCGACGCTTCGCGAACGCGCTGAATCAGCGCGCGCATGGCGAGCGCGGCGTCGACTCCGTGAAGCGCGTCACTTTCTGACCGCCTTGCGGTCGATTTCGGTCACCGTTCCCTTCGTCAAGGTCACCGACGTGATCATCTCCGGATCGCCCGGCGCCGGCATGTACGTCCAGCGGGCCGGATTACCGTTCTTGCCGCCGACCGTCATGTCGGGCTGGCCGAGCTTGGCCAGCACCTCGGCCTCGGTCATCCCGGTGCGGATGAACTTGCGCTCGGAGGCATCGCCGGCCACCGTGCTCTTGCCCTGCTTGGCGTCGTTGGATTTCGCCGCAGCCTTGGCCGGCGCCTTGCCGGCGGGAATGGCGTCGGGACGCGGCGCTGCCGGGAGCACGGTGATCTCGGGAGGATCGACCTGAAAGTTGCGGAGTTCTTTTCCCTTCGGACAGGGCTCCTCCTGGTAGATGGGCACCTTGCCGTTGCCGGAGCATTTGTAGACGTCGGCGCGCGCCGTCGGCGCCGCCGCGGCGACAGCGAACACACAAAGCGCGAGGCGCGTCTCGGGGTTCATCGAAGGCTCCGACCGCCGGCAGCTGTGGGCTCCAGCGCAGGCATTACCATAACGCTTTTCGCGCCGGCCCGGAGTACCTCGCTCGATGGATACCCGTATTGCCACCGCATCGCGCGTTGCCGCGATCGAGCCGTTCCACGTGATGGAGGTGCAGACGGCCGCACGCGCTCTCGAAGCCGCCGGTCGCAGCGTCGTGCACATGGAAATCGGCGAACCGGACTTCCCGACACCGGAACCGGTGGTCGCGGCGGCGCAGCGCGCAATCGCGTCCGGCGACATCTGCTACACCTCCGCCCTCGGCCTCCCCGCGCTGCGCGAAGCGATCGCACGCCACTACGCCGAGCACCTCGGCGCGGCGATCTCGCCGACCCGCGTGATCGTGACGGCGGGGTCGTCGGCGGCCCTGCTCCTCGTGATGGCGCTCCTCGTCGATCGCGACCAAGAGATCCTGATGTCCGATCCCGGCTATCCGTGCAATCGGCATTTCGTCCGCGTGCTCGAAGGCGCGCCCGTCGGCGTCCCCGTCGGTCCCGCCACGCGCTACCAGCTGTCCGCGGCCCTGATCGAACGCGCGTGGTCCGCGCGAACCCGCGGCGCGCTGATTGCTTCGCCGTCGAATCCGACCGGAACGCAGGTTGCCCCCGACGAGCTGCGGGCGATCGCCGCGTCCGTCGCGCGGCTCGGCGGAAGACTCGTCGTCGACGAGATCTATCTGAGCTTGAGCTACGACGGGGAACCGCGGTCGGCGCTCTCGATCGCGGGCGAGCACGCCGACGACATGTTCGTCGTGTCGAGCTTCTCCAAGTACTTCAACATGACGGGCTGGCGGCTGGGCTGGGTCGTTGCCCCCGAGCACCACGTGCGCGACCTGGAGAAGCTCGCGCAGAACCTCTACATCTCGCCGCCGACGGTGTCGCAGCGCGCGGCGCTCGCGTGTTTCGACCCGAAAACGATCGCGCTCGTCGAGGAGCGCCGGCGCGCGTTCCGCGAGCGGCGCGACTACCTCGTCCCGGCGCTGCGCGAGCTCGGGTTCGGGATCCCCGTGATGCCGACGGGTGGATTCTTCGTCTATGCCGACAGCTCGCGGTTCGCCGCCGACAGCCAGATGTTTTGTCGCGATCTGCTCGAAGCCGTCGGCGTCGCGATCACGCCGGGGCTCGACTTCGGCCATCACCGCGCCGAAGCGCACGTTCGCCTCGCCTATACGATCGCGATGGCGAAGCTCGAGGACGGCGTCGAGCGGCTGCGACGCTTCGTCGGCAGTCGATGATCGCGATGCGTCGCTACGCGTCGATCGGCGCGCTCGCAGCTGTGCTCGCGCTGTCGGGGTGCGGCGTCGAGTATTACTGGCAGGGCGTCACCGGCCAGGTCGATCTCCTCGCCAAAGCGAAGCCGATCCCGGAAGTCATCGAGGGCACTGCCGATCCGGCGCTCAAGAACCGGCTCGAGCGCGTGCAGGCGATCCGCGCGTTCGCATCCCGCGAGCTCGCGCTTCCCGACAACAAGAGCTACACGAGCTACGCCGATCTCGGCCGTACCTATGTGCTGTGGAATGTCTTCGCGGCGCCGGCGCTTTCGCTGACGCCGCGCCAGTGGTGCTTCCCGGTCGCCGGGTGCGTCAATTACCGCGGCTATTTCGCCGAGGCCGATGCGCGCGCCGAGGCGGCGCGCCTTGCCGCCCGAGGCGATGACGTCCATGTCGGGGGCGTCCCCGCGTATTCGACGCTCGGGTACTTCGACGATCCCGTGCTGTCGACGTTCGCGCGCTACAGCGAAGTCGAGCTCGCCCGCCTGATCTTCCACGAGCTTGCCCACCAGGTCGTCTACGTCAAGGACGACACGTCGTTCAACGAATCGTTCGCGGTGACGGTCGAGGAGGAGGGCGTCGCCCGCTGGCTCGCCGATGCGGCGAAGCGCCGCGATCCGGCCGACGCGGCCCGTCTTGTCGCCGATTTCCAGCGCGGCCAGCAGACGCGCGGCGAGTTCCGTGCGACGATCGCCGCCGCGCGCGAGCGCCTCGAGGCGATCTACGCAAGCCCGGCGAGCGACGACGAGAAGCGCGCGTCCAAGGCCGCCGTGTTCGCCGGGATGCGCGCCGACAACGAGCGTCGGAGGGCAGCCTCGGGCGGCCCGACGGCATTCGACCGCTGGTTCGAGGCCGGCGCCAACAACGCCGGCATCGCCGCGGCGGGGCTCTACGCCGACCGGGTGCCGCAGTTCAAGGCGATACTCGACGAGGAGGGGGGGGACCTCCCGCAGTTCTATGAGCGCGTCAAGCTGCTGGCCGCGCTACCCAAAGCCGAGCGCGAGGTCGCGCTCACAAAGGCGGCGGAACGGTAATCGCTTGTTTCGCAGGCCAAATTCCGCTAAAATGCCAAATTTCCTTGCCTCACCCCTTGCAGACGGGGGAGGCCGCCCGGCGAAGCGATCTCGATTCGCGCTTTGCCTCAACCAAGTCCACAAGGAGCGTTCTGCATGCGTCACTACGAAGTGGTTTTCATCGTGCATCCCGATCAGAGCGAGCAGGTGCCCGCGATGATCGAGCGCTATCGCACGAGCATCGCCGGCAAGAACGGCCGGATCCATCGGCTCGAGGACTGGGGACGCCGCCAGCTCGCGTATCCCATCGCGAAGGTCCACAAGGCGCACTACGTGCTAATGAACATCGAGGTCGACAGGGAGACGCTCGACGAGCTCGAGCACGCGTTCAAGTTCAACGATGCGGTGCTGCGTCACCTGATCGTCGCCATGGAGGAAGCCGTCGTCACGCCTTCGCCGATGATGCGCGAGGAGAAGTCGAGATCGCGCGACGGCGACCGCGATCGTGGCGATCGCGGTGACCGCGGCGATCGCGGTGACCGCGGCGATCGCGGTGACCGCGGCGATCGTGGTGACCGCGGCGAGCGCGGAGATCGCACGCCCAAGCCTGCTGCGGCCGAGACGGTTGCCGAGGCCGCGCCGGGCGGCGCGTCGACGACCACCGCCTGAACGACGCATCGGCTCGACGATCGGGATCGACGCAGGTCGACGTGCCCGGCGCCAACCGGCTGACGATCGACGCGACACTCGCGGAATGCAGCGGACTTCGCTACACGCCGGCCGGCATTCCGGCGCTCGAGTGCGTGCTGAGGCACGCGTCGACGCAGCGGGAAGCGGACGGCAACCGGAAGGTCGAGTGTGAGATCGCGGCAGTGGCATTCGGTGAACGGGCGATCGCGCTGGCGAGAGTGCCGAATGGAACGCCGCTCCGCTGCACGGGATTTATCGCCCGCCGCTATCGAACCGGAATCACGCTGCGGCTCCACGTCAGCGAATTCGAAACGCTAGACAACGCATTGGAAGGAAACTGAAATGCCTCGTCCGACCAGCAGGTTTGGAAAGAAGAAGGATGGCAAGAAGCGCGAGCGCGGGAACAATCTGTTCAAGCGCAAGAAGTTCTGCCGCTTCACCGCCGAGGGCGTGAAGCAGATCGACTACAAGGACATCGAGGTCCTCAAGGACTTCATCCAGGAGAACGGCAAGATCATGCCGGCGCGGATCACGGGCACGAAGGCCCGCTACCAGCGCCAGCTCGGCGTCGCGATCAAGCGCGCGCGCTTCCTCGCGCTCGTTCCCTACACCGATCTGCACTGACCGGAGAGATCGCCATGCAAGTCATTCTTCTCGAGAAGGTCGTCAACGTCGGCGACCTGGGCGAGGTCGTGAAGGTCAAGCAGGGCTACGCACGCAATTACCTGATCCCGAAGGGAAAGGCGAAGCGTGCGACGCCGGAGAACATCAAGCTGCTCGAGGAGAAGCGCGCCGAGCTCGAACAGGCCGCGGCGCAGCGCCTCGCCACCGCACACGAACAGGCGGCGAAGATCGAGGGCATGCAGCTCTCGATCTCGCAGAAGGCGGGGGTCGACGGACGCCTGTTCGGCTCGGTCACCAACGTCGATATCGTCGAAGCGCTGGCCGCGAAGGGGATCACGATCGAGAAAGCCTCGGTCCGGATGCCGGAGGGGCCGCTCAAGCACGTCGGCGAGTTTCCGCTCGTCGTCGGCCTCTACCTCGATGTCGTCGCGAACATCACCGTAACGGTTGTCGCCGAGGCCGCTGCGGCAAGCTGACCCGGCTGCGAGCGCGGGGCCGATGGCCGTCAAGCCCGAAACGCTGGAGAAGCTGCGCCACGTGAGCGTGGCGACCGTTTGCACGCAGCTCTTCAAGCGGGGCCTGCGCAACGTGTTCATCCAGGGGATCGCACGCCTCACGAAGCCCTCGAGCGGCAACATGGTCGGTCCGGCGTTCACGATGCGCAACATCCCGGCGCGCGAGGACCTCGATGTCATTACGGTGTTCGAGAACCCCGAGCACCCGCAGAGGAAGGCGATCGAGGTCGTGCCTCCCGGCCACGTGCTGGTGCTCGACTGCCGCGGCGAAACGCGCGCGGCCTCCGGCGGCCAGATCCTCACGACACGGCTCAAGGTGCGCGGCGCCGCGGGGCTCGTCTCCGACGGTCCGCTTCGCGATAGCGGCGCGATCGCGGCGATGGATTTTCCGGTGTATTGCTCGGGCGGCAGCGCACCGCTCAACCTGATCCACCATCATGCCGTCGATCTGAACGTGCCGATCGGCTGCGGCGGCGTGGCTGTCTACCCGGGCGACATCATCGTCGGCGACGACGAAGGTGTCGCCGTCATTCCGCAGCACCTCACCGACGAAGTCGCGACCGACGCCGCCGAGCAGGAGATCCTCGAGGCGTTCGTACTCGAGCGCATCGAGGCGGGCGCCGGACTGCCCGGCACGTATCCGCCCGACGCGCAGACGCGCGCCGCCTACGTGCAGTGGCGCAAGAAGCGCGAAGGCTAGAGGCGCGCCGCAGAATTTCCGAACGAACGAGGAGATTTCGATGCAAAGCGCTGTCCGGATCGTCGTGGTTCTGGCCCTTGTGGTCCTCTCGTTCGGCGCTGCAGCGCAGGACAAGGTCGTCTACCACTTCGACAGCGGCCTCGCGCAGGCGACGAAGGGGCTGCGCAACATTCGCAACCATCTCGACGTCGATCCGAAGGCGAAGATCGTCGCCGTCGCGCACGCCGAGGGCGTCGACTTCCTGATGGAGGGGGCGAAGACCACGAACAATCAGGAGTTTGCGGCGCTCGTGTCCGACCTCGAGGCGCGCGGCGTCAAGTTCGAGATCTGCGAGATCACGCTGAAGAACCGCAATCTCAAGAAGGAGCAGTTCATCCTCGGCCCGAGCTTCGTGCCTTCGGGTGTCGTCGAGATCGCCCACCTGCAGGCGGTCGAGCATTACGCGTATATCAAGCCGTAGCTCGCGCTCCACCGGCGCCAAGGCGCCCGAACGGCGCGGCCTGCACCGATGTCCCGGCTCGCGCGCCGGCGCGGGCGAGCGACCCGGCTAGGGCTTGACGAATCGCAGCGCGAACTTGTCGGTGGGGACCTTCGGCTGGTTCGACGACTCGGTGCGCGAATCCGCGGGATTGCGCAGAAAATCGCCCTCGGCGTCGAGGACGAAGCCCGCCTGCTTGACCTCGGTCAAAACGACTTCCTCGTCGATCCGATGCAGCGTCTTCCCGGCGCTGATCCCGGAGCCCTTGAGCGCCGAATGATCGATCACGACGAGGCGGCCGCCTGGCTTCAGCGCGGCGTAGAGCTTCTGGTTCATCTTCGCGCGGTCGACGGGCAGATAGCTGAT
>DATKMY010000135.1:0-22755 GCA_035541655.1 Casimicrobiaceae bacterium
CTCGATCAATGTTCCGCAGGCCGTGCTGCTGCGCGCGAACGAACGGATCGAGTGACCGGGGCGGGAGCGCGGGGGATTCGCCCGCAGCGTTCTCAGTGCAACTGCGCCGAGCTCATCCGGACAACCAGGTCGAACGCCTGCTGCAAACCCTCGACGTTCGCGATCCCCTTCCCGGCGATGTCGAATGCCGATCCGCTCGCGCAGGTGGCGACGGGGACGGGCAATCCGCCGAGCAGCGTGACGCCACGGTCGAATCCCATCAGCTTCATCGCGATCTGCCCCTGGTCGTGGTACATCGTGACGACCGCGTCGAAGTCGCCCCGGCGGGCGGCGACGAACACGGTGTCGGCGGGAAACGGTCCGCGGGCGTCGAGCCCCTCCGCGGCGAGCGAGCGCACCGCAGGCTCGATCACGTCGATCTCCTCGCGGCCGAAGCTGCCGCCGTCACCGGCGTGAGGATTGAGCCCGGCCACCGCGATGCGCGGATGTGCAACGCCGGATGCGCGCAGGTTCCTGTCGATGATCCGCACCGCATTGCGTACGCCTTCGCCGGTGATCGCCGACGCGACCGCAGCGAGAGGAATGTGCGACGTCACGCGCGAGGTCCAGAGATCGCCCGTGATGTTGAACTCGGTAACGAAGCCGGCGATGCCGAGCGCCTGCTGCAGCAACCGCATCTCGTCCTCGTGCTGCAGACCGGCGATGCGCATCGCATGCTTGTTGAACGGCGCGAACAGGACGCCGTCGATCGCGCGGGCGCGCACGCCGTCGGCAGCGACCGACAAGCTCGAGAGCACCGAGCGGCCCGAGGCGACGGTGGCCCGGCCCGTTTCGATTTCCCGCGGCGCGATCCAGTCGAACGCGACGAGCGTCGCGCGGCCGGCATCGAAGGCGAGAGCGTCGATTCCCGCAGCGCGCCGGACGTCGAGCGCGACGCCCGCCGCCTTCTCGCCCAACGCGAGCACGTTGGGATCGGCGAGCAGCACGACGTTCGCGCGCTTCACGTTGTCGGCGCGCGCGAGCAACTTGACGACGAGCTCGGGGCCGATGCCGCTCGGGTCGCCGAGCAGAACGCCGACGACCGGTTTGTCTCGCGTGGTTGCCATCATCGACCTCGGATTGCTGATTCGACCGCCGCGCCTACTCTTCGGCCTTGATGTTGTTGTCGCGTATGAGCTTGCCCATCCGCTCGTACTCGGCGCGGTTCATTTCGGCGAACCGCTCGACGGTGATCGCGCCCGGCTCGCCGCCCAGCGCGCGCAGCCGCGCCTGAACGTCCGGCAGCTTCAGGATGCGGTCGAGCTCGGACGCGAGCCGATCGACGACGGGCTTGGGCGTCCCACCTGTGACGAAGAGACCGTACCACGTGCTCATCTCGAACCCGGGGTATCCCGCTTCGGCGAGCGTGGGGACGTTGGGGAGCTCCGCCGAGCGCTGCGCCGTGGTCACCGCGAGGGGCCGCAGCTTGCCGGCCTTGATTTGCGGCATCGCCGACGACGTCGTGTCGAGCATGATTTGCACGCGACCCGTGATGAGGTCGGCGTGCGCCTGGCTGCTCCCCTTGTACGGAACGTGGACCGCGTTCGTCCCTGTCACCGTCGTGAATCCAACGCCGGCGATGTGCTGCGTACTGCCGATCCCCGACGAGGCGTATTGGAACTCGTTCGGCTTCGCCTTCATCAGCGCGACGAGCTCGCGCACGTCCTTCGCCGGAACGCTTTCGCTGACGACGAGCACGTTGGGGACGACGACGACCAGACCGACAGGCTGCAGCCCCTTCAGCGGATCGTAGCCGAGCTTCAGCAAGTGCGGGGCAATCGCCTGGCCCGTGTTGGTCGCCGCGAGCAGCGTGTAGCCGTCGGGCGGCGCTTTCGCGGTGAGGTCGGCGGCTATCGTATTCGACGCGCCGGGCCGGTTCTCGACGACGAACGATTGCTTGAACGCCTCGCTGAACTTCTCGGCGAGTATGCGCGCGATGATGTCGGTGCCGCCGCCGGGGGAAGCACCCACCAGGATGCGGACCGGTTTCGTCGGATAGCTCTGTGCGCCCGCGGGCGCGGCTGCAACGAGGGCGCCGAAGATCACGAGGACACAACGAAGCACGATCGAGCGCATCTGCTCTCCTCAGGCGAGCCTGCCGCCAACTGCGTCGCGCTGCGGGAAGGCAGTCGCCGTGGCCGGTCCACCAAGCCTGCGAGGGGAACGGCGCGCCCCGCGGAGCGTAGAGGCAATCGCGCGCGGGAGCAAGGGGCGGATTCCCTTTACAGCCGGAGGGTCGCGGTCAGGCGCGCGGGATTGAGCAGCAGGCCCAGCGCCGTTCCAATGCTCGGTACGGCAACCCTCGCGGCGAGCAGCGTTTCGACCGCGGCGCCCTCGCCCTCGATGACGGCGATGCCGAGCCCCGCCGCCGCGAGCATTAAACGATCGTTCCTTCCGTTGCCGATGCAGACGCAGCCGGCGGCGCCAAGACGTTCGATGTAGCGCAGCTTCGCCGAATCCTGATCGCCCGGCGCAAGAATGGTGATTGCGCAGGGCACGCTCGCCATCGCCTGCCTGACCCGACCGAACGTGTCGGCGGTCACGACGTGGATGTCGAGCGCCGAGCCGAGGCTCCGCAATGCGTCGGCCACCCCGGCGATCAACATGCCGTCGACGGCCAGCGTGCCGTTGAAATCGGCGACGAGGTGCGCGAAGCGGAGCGGGGTGCCGGGGATAGCGATCTCAAGCATGCGACTCCTTCGCGCGCACCACGGTGACGGCGCACGAGGCGTGGGCGATGACCTGGCGTGCGACCGACCCGAGCAGCCAACGCGCGAGCAAAGTATGTCCGCGACGGCCGACGACGATGTGATCGGCGTGGCGCCGCTCGGCGCAGAGCAGGATCTGCTCCGCCGGGTGTCCGACGGCGATTTCGAAGCTGGTCCGCGGCTCGCCTTCGCCGAGCTTCGTCCGCAGCGGCTTCAGCAGGCGTGCGCAATGCCGCTTTCCCTGCTCGATCAGTTCCTCGGTTTCGACCTCGGTCCCGTACTCGGGAGGTCGGGCCACCGCGAGGATGTGCAGCTCGGCTCCGTAGCGGCGCGCGAGACCGACCGCAAATTCGCAGGCTTCGATAGCGGCGGGCGAGCCGTCGTAGCCCAGCAGCACACGCGAGATCATGGCGTCCTCCGGATCGCTCGCTTCGGCGTGACGACGGGGGCGGCGCTCGCCTGGTCGCGCGGCAGCAGGTGTCGCGGGAGAAAGAATGCGTTGGCAATCATCGTCGGCACGACGGCGCTGCCGATCACTGCAGCCACCAGGGCCGAATACTGACCGCGGTCGACGATGCCATGCGACAGACCGAAGAGCGCAGAGATTGTGCCGAACGTCAGCCCGGTCGACATCAACAGTGTCGTATAGACGCCCTCCTGGCGCGGTGAGCCTGCAGCACGCGTCACCGGGTAGACGCCGACGACCTTTGTCACCATCTTTCCGAGCAGTAGCACTACGAAGGCAACGGGCGCGGCGACCAGCGCCGGCAACGACACGAGCGAGCCCGCACGAATGAAATAGAACGGCGTGAGAAATCCGAATGTCAGCGTCCGCAAGCGTCGGATCAGCGCGTGATCCTTGCCTACCGTTCCGGCGAGCACCATCCCGAGGAGATATGCGGGCAGCACCGCTTCGCTGTCGGCCCAGCTGGCGAGCGCCCCCAGGCCGAAGAGGCAGACCATCAGGAATTTGGCCTCGAGCTCGGACGGACGATTGCCGAAGGCGCGGAAGAATCGCGGCGTGAGCCAGGGCAGGACGAGGAATACGAAAACGCCGCAGACGATGAACACGAGCGTTCGCAGCGTGAACGGCGCGAAGATCAGGCCGAGCGCGACGACCGTCCCGAGATCGGTGACGAAGCACGCGGCGAGAACTCCCTTCCCGTACCCGGTGCCGTTGAGGCCGAACTCGAGCATGACGGCATAGACGACTGCGACCGAGGTGGTCGACATCGCGATGCCGGCGAGCCAGCTGGCATCCGGATTCCAGCCCAGTCCCCAACGGGCGATCGCCGCGCATCCGAGAAACGGGGCGATGAAGCTCACCATCCCGATGGCGCCCGCCTGCTTCCATTGGCGGCGGAAGACTTCCGGGTCGAGCTCGGCTCCTGCGAGAAAGGTGAGGAGGATCGCGCCTGCACCGGAAAGGAACTTGATCCAGCTCGCGTCGCCGTCGAGCAGCGCGACGCCCAGTCCCGCGCCAATGATGAGTTGCGCGATGGTTCCGACGACGATCTCGGACAGCGCGGTCGCGATGCGCAGCCGGATCGACGCGAGGGTGGCGAGCAGCGCAAGCCCGAGCCAAAGGGCGGCCTGGCCCCAGATTTCGGTCATCCCCGACCTTTCGCGCCCGCGTCGGCCCCGCCGATCGTGCCGAATTCGACAGGGGTCTTCGAATAGCAGACCTTCACCTTCTCGGCGTCGAGTCTCGCGAAGATTCGATCGGCCTCCTCCGCGGTCACTGCCATCACGATTTCGAGCGGCTGGTCCGGGAAGTTGACGAGGTGCCTGTGATGCAAGTGCCGGTGGTGACCGTAGCCCTCGCTCGCCGCGATCAGGGTCGCGCCGCCGATGCCCATGCTCCGCGCCTCCTCGACGATCCACTGAGCGAGCGACTTCCCGCGGTGCCGGTGGTCCTGCTGCGTGAAGAACGTGAGTTGATACCCGACGACGACTTTCGGGCGTTCCGAGCCTGGGTTCATCACGCCTCCTCCCTTCCGGTCATCCCGAATTCGATCGGCGTCTTGATGTAGAAGAGCTCGACCTTCTCCGACTCCAGTCGTGCGAACAGCAGAACCGCCTCCTCGACGCTCATCGCCATCACGACTTCCACCGGCGAATCGGCAAGCTCGATGAAGTGCGCCGAGTGGATCCGCCGGTGGCGACCGAAGCCTTCGCTCGCCGTGATCAGCGTCGCGCCGCCGATGCCGAGTGCACGGGCTTCCTCGACGAGCCAATGCGCCAGTGTCTTGCCGCGGTGGCGGTGATCCTGCTGCGTGAAGAACGTCAGTTGGAAGCCCTGCACAGAGCCCTCCCCTTGCGCTGCGTCCTGTTGATCGAATCGAGCGCGCCGGCGACGCGCGGCGTGAGCGAGGCGACGCGCTGAGCGCGAGCGCTGAAAGAATCGAGGCTGGGTGTCTTCAAAGCGTCCTGTCCTTCGAACCCATACCCGGACAGGCGCGGCAACGATCCTACGCGACCCGTTCCGGTTCTTGCGTAGGCATCATTAGCCGGACATCGGCGCTTAACGGAGGAATGCCATCTCCTCCGGCGATTATGACCCCAATCCCGTCAATCTGCCAATCGGGCCGCGCTCGCCTCGCGACCTGGAGGCGGTTCGGCGCCTGCAGGCCTCTGCGCGTTTGCCGAACACAGCGTGCCATCGGCGCGGGGCATCCGCACCCGATGCACGGCCAGATGGGACGGCGTGCGCGAACGCGGCACCTTGTGCACGAAATTGAAGCGGGCGACGTGGTAGCTCGAATCGAAACCGAAGAAATTGAGCTTCATCCGTTCGAGCTCCTCGGCGCGATAGGCATCCAGCGGCTTGACGCTCTCGTCGGCCGCACGGCGGCGGTTCTTCTCCGCGATGCGCCGCGCGAACCCCGAATCGCTCGCGAGCGCTGCCGCGCGACGCGCGACCTCCGCACGAAACGCAGCCGGGTCGGCTGCGAAGTGATCGTCGATCAATCCCATCCGCTTCGCCTGGCGCACGCCGATCGGCAGCCGGTTTTCGACGATCGCCAGCGCACGCTCGCGATCGACGCGTCGCGGTAGCAGATACGTCCAGTATTCCGATCCGTACAGATTGCCCATCGACTTGTAGTGCGGATTCAGGATGACGCCGTCGCGGGCGAACACGTGATCGGCGGCGAGCGCCAGAAAGGCGCCGCCGGCCCCTGCATTGCCGCAGAGCGCGGCAAGCGTGATCTGCCCATCGGTCGCGACGATGTCGCGGACGAGGTCGTCGATCGCGTTGATGTTGCGCCACGACTCCTCCGCGGGATGCGCCGAGGCTTCGATCACGTTGAGATGGATGCCGTTCGACCAGAACTCGTCTCCCCCCGTCAATGCGATCACCCGCGTCGGGCGCGAGCGGGCATACGCATAGGCGCTGCGCAATGCTTCGCACTGCGTCGTGTCCATCGCCCCGTTGTAGAACGGGAAGTGCAGGAGCCCGACGGCTCCCGCCTCTTCGTAGCGGATCGGACGCCATGTCGGATAGTCGACGACCGCCTGCGGCGCGAGCGCCTTCTCGGGGATCGACGCGATCGCGTCGCCGAGCACCATCGTGGCAGGCAGCTTGAACGCCCCCGCGACGTCGGCGCGCTTGAGGTGCGTGATCCAGACCGCGCCATCGACCGTGGCACGGCAGACGGCGCGCTCGCGCCGCGCGATGATGGTGCCGGGCACGCCGCGAAGCAGCCCTTCGCGGTGCGCATCGTAGAGATGGCAGGCCAGCCCCGCGATCTCGTCGCGCACGCCGGGCGAGCCGTCCGCAGCGCGGATCTTGCGCAGAATCTTCGCGGTGTCGTCGTGACGCCATTCGATCGCACGGTCGGCTTGGCGCATCGGCGGCTGCAATCGCCCCCGAACCTCGGGGCGCGAGTAGTCGAGCGGCGTCGGAGCGAACGCGGGGTCGTCGAGCCGCGCAAGCGTTGCCTGCAGGCACGCTGCAGCCGCCTCGGTCACTTCGTGCCGATAGAGGCTCGATTTGGATGCCTCGCGCATCGGAAACGCCGCCGACGCCCAGATGTCGCCGGCATCCATCTCGCCGTTGGCCTGCAGCGCCGTGACGCCCCACTCGCGCTCGCCGCGCAAGACCGCCCAATCGAGCGCGGAAGGGCCGCGATCTCCGGGGATCCCCGGATGGACGACGATGCATCGATCGCGGCGCCAGACCGATTCCGGGATCGCGCGCTTCAGGAACGGCGCTACGATCGCATCCGGGCGGAACATCGCGACGGCCTCCTCCGTCACGCGGTCGTTCACGTCGAACTCGATCGACACGGAATGGCCGGCTTCCGCGAGCTCGACATAGAGGCGCTGCGTCAGGCTATTGAACGCGTGCGTGAGCAACAGGATGCGCATCGCCTTTCCATGCGAGGATTGATCCGGATCTTCCTCAGCAGATCCGCGGCAGCTGCTCTCCGGTCAGCCAGTCGACGTTGCGCCGGCCTCCGAATGCGGTCTCCATCTGCACGAAGCCATGCGGGTCGTCGACGACCTCGCCGACGATCGCGGCGTCCGTTCCCAGCGGATGAGCCCGCATCGCAGCGAGCACATGCTTCGCATCGTGCGGCGGGACGATCGCCACGAGCTTCCCTTCGTTCGCCACGTACAGCGGATCCAGGCCCAAAAACTCGCAGGCCGCCTTCACCTGCGCCTTGATCGGGAGTTCGCGCTCGCGGATCACCATCCCGCAGCCCGATTGCCGCGCGATCTCGTTGAGCGTCGTCGCAAATCCGCCGCGCGTCGGGTCGCGCAGGCAATGGATGCCGGGAGCCGCCGCAACCATCGCCGCGACGAGCTCGTGCAGCGCCGCGGTGTCGGATTCAATCGTGGTCTCGAAGGTGAGGTTCTCGCGCAGCGACATGATCGCGACCCCGTGATCGCCGATGCTGCCGCTGACGAGAATCGCGTCGCCGGGCCGCGCCCGATCGCCTGCGATGTCGACGCCGTCGGGGACCACGCCGACGCCGGTCGTCGTGATGAAGACCCCGTCGCCTTTGCCCTGCTCGACGACCTTGGTGTCGCCGGTGACCACCGGAACGCCGGCGGCGCGCGACGCCGCTGCCATCGACGTCACGATCCTGCGCAAATCGGCGAGCGGAAAGCCCTCCTCGAGCACGAACGTGGCCGCGAGGTAGAGTGGCCTGGCGCCGGACATCGCGACGTCGTTTATCGTCCCGTGCACGGCGAGGCAACCGATATCGCCCCCCGGGAAGAAGAGCGGCGACACGACATGGCTGTCGGTCGCGATGACCATCCGTCCCGGCGGAACGTCGATTCGCGCGCCGTCGTTGCGCGTGCGCAGCCACGCGTTGTCGAACGCATCGACGAAGAGCTCTTCGACGAGCTGCGCAGTCGCGCGCCCGCCGGCGCCGTGCGTCATGTCGACGCGGCCGTGCCGGAAATCGATCGGGCGAACGTAGTCGGGCCGGACCGCGCTCATCGATCCTTGAATCGGCCGTAGGCGTAGTGCGCCGCGCAGGCGCCTTCGGAGGACACCATGCACGAGCCCATCGGATTCTCGGGCGTGCAGACGGTGCCGAAGAGCTTGCAGTCGGTGGGGCGCTTGACGCCGCGCAGGATCGCGCCGCATTCGCATGCCCTGTTGTCGGCGACCGAGCGATACTCGATGCCGTAGCGCTCTTCCGCGTCGAACGCGCGGTACGTTTCCTTGATCCGCAGCGCGCTGTACGGCACTTCGCCCAGCCCGCGCCACTCGAACGAGCGGCGCAGCTCGAACACCTCGGCCACCAACGCCTTCGCTTTCGTGTTGCCGTCGCGTGTCACCGCGCGCGTGAACTCGTTCTCCACTTCGGCGCGGCCGTCGTTCAGCTGGCGGACGAGCATCAGGATCGCCTGCATGACGTCGAGCGGCTCGAAGCCAGCGACGACAACGGGCCGCTGGTATTCCTCGGCGAAGTATTCGTACGGCTGCGTCCCGATCACGGTCGACACGTGCGCCGGACCGATGAAGCCGTCGAGAGGAATGGTTCCCAGCTCGCGCACTTCCGGAGACTCGAGGATGTTGGCAATCGCTGCCGGCGTCAGCACGTGATTGCAGAACACGCTGAAGTTCGTCAGCCCGAGCTCGGCCGCCCGGCGGATCGCCACCGCCGTCGGCGGCGTCGTCGTCTCGAAGCCGATCGCGAAGAACACGATCTCGCGCCCCGGATTGTCGCGCGCGATCCGCAGCGCGTCGGCGCTCGAGTAGACCATTCGTATGTCGGCACCCTGCGCCTTCGCCTTCTGCAGCGAGAGACCGTTCGACGCCGGAACGCGCATCGTGTCCGCGTACGTCGCGACGATCATCCCGCGCCGCTTGCCGAGCTCGATAGCGTTGTCGATGCGACCGATCGGAAGCACGCATACGGGGCAACCCGGACCATGGATCATCCGCACGTTGTCGGGCAGGAGATCGCTTATGCCGTAGCGCGAGATCGCATGCGTGTGCCCGCCACAGAATTCCATCAGATGATAGCGGCGCTCCGCCCGCGCCTCGATCGCGATCGCGGCCGAGAGCCGTTGCGCGATCGCGCCGTCGCGAAACTCATCGATGTACTTCACGCCGCAGGCTCCACGGTCGCGTTCGGCGCAAGCGCCACCCCGGCGAGCAGGGCGAGAGTTCGCGCCGCTTCGGCAGGGTCGAGCCGCGTCAATGCGTATCCGACGTGGACGACGACGTAGTCGCCCGGCGCGACGCCGTCGAGCAGCGCGAGCGAGATGCGCTTGCGCACGCCGTCGACGTCGATCAGCGCCTCGTCGGGACCAAGCAGCTCGACAACCCGGGCGGGAAGCGCGAGGCACATCTCAGCCGTCCAGCCCGCTCGACTGCATCGCGACCCAGGCCTGGCCGAGGCTCAGTCCGCCGTCGTTCGGCGGAACGGCCATCGCTTCCAGCATCGAGAGGCCGTGCGCAGCCAGTTCGGTGCGCAGCCCGCGCGCGAGAAT
The DNA here is from genome assembly GCA_035541655.1 of Casimicrobiaceae bacterium. GTDB lineage: Bacteria > Pseudomonadota > Gammaproteobacteria > Burkholderiales > Casimicrobiaceae > CAIWHR01. The sequence goes on from DATKMY010000135.1 coordinate 9,708, forward strand.
CGCGTTGAGGAAGCAGCCGCCGGCGCATGCGACGACGCCGATGCCGCCGGCCCTCGCGCTGCGCGCGACCCATGCGCCGAGCGCGCGGATCGCTGTCGCGTGGAAGAGCGCCGCACCGAAGGCCGCATCGTGCTCGTCGGCGAGCCGCGCGAGCAGAGGGCCGAGGTCGAGCTCGTTCGCCTCCGAGATCGCGAACAGCGTGTCGTCCGGGGCAACGCCGCCGCGTCGATCGGCGAGCCCCTCGAGCAGCATCGCCGCCTGCCCTTCGAAGGCGCTGCGACGCCTCACGCCGAGCAGTCCCGCGGCTGCGTCGAAGACCCGGCCCATGCTCGACGTGACCGGCGTGTTGACGTTTCGCGTCAGCATCGAAGCGACGGTCGCTGCGGCGGGCTCGTCGGCGAAGCGGCGCGAGATCTCGTTCCCGCGCCCGCAGCGGGCGAGCGCCGCGGCGGCCATTCGCCACGGCTCGCGCGCTGCGACGTCGCCCCCGGGAAGCCGTAACGGCGCGAGCCTTCCCATGCGCTCGCAACGCGCGCCGTCGACGCGCAGCAACTCCCCGCCCCAGATGCCGCCATCGGTGCCGAGGCCGACGCCGTCGAGCGCGAGCCCGAGCGCGGGCCCGGTCCCGCGATGCTCCGCGAGCACTGCTGCGATGTGCGCATGGTGATGCTGGACACCGCGCAGAGCGATATCCCGGGCATGCGCGAGCCGCGCCGCGTGGCGTGTGCTGAAGAAGTCCGGATGCAGGTCGTGCGCGACAATCTCCGGCGTCACTTCGAGCGTGCGCAGCAGGTGCTCGACGGCGTCCACGAGCGCCGCGCACGTCGGCGCGTTGTCGAGATCGCCGATGTGCTGGGAGACGAACGCTTCGTCGCCGCGTGTCACGCAGACGGTGTTCTTGAAGTATCCGCCGAGCGCGACGACCGACGGTCCCGGCCGCCGCAGCCTGATGGCGCGCGGCGTGTAGCCTCGCGCGCGACGAACGAACTGCAACCCGCAGGACGCGTGATCGCCACCCGCGCGGAGAACGCTGTCGTCGCAACGCGTTACGATCGCCCGGTTGTGGACGAGCCACGCATCGGCGATCCCGGAGAGCCGCCGCAGCGCCTCGGCGTTGTCGGTCACCAGCGGCTCGCCGCCCGGATTGGCGCTCGTAGTCACCAGAACCAGGTCTTGCGGAGCGCCGAGCCATTCGGTGCCCGTTGGACGATCGGCCGCTTCGTTGAAAAGCAGGTATTGAAGCGGCGTATACGGCAGCATCGCGCCGAGCCATGCAAGCCCCGGCGCGACGCCGCGCAGCTCGTCGTCCACGCCGCCCCGCTTGCGCAGCAGGACGATCGGGCGCTCCGCGGATTCGAGCAACGCGGACTCCCAGTGGCCGACGTCCGCGAGCGACGAGAGCGATGCGACGCTTGCGACCATGACCGCGAACGGCTTTTCGTCGCGGGCTTTGCGCGAGCGCAGGCGCGCGACCGTGTCCGAGTTGCGCGCGTCGCAGACGAGGTGGAATCCTCCGAGGCCCTTGACGGCAACGATTTCACCTGCGCGCAACCGAGCCAAGGTCTCGGCGATCGGATCCGCACAGGCAACCGCAGCGCCCGCCGCATCGACGAGCTCGAGGTTCGGTCCGCAGCGCGGGCACGCGTTGGGCTCGGCGTGAAAGCGCCGATCGTCCGGATCGCGATACTCACTTGCGCATTCGCGACACTGAACGAATGGCGCCATGCTGGTCGTCGCGCGGTCGTAGGGCAGCGAGCGCGTGATCGTGTAGCGCGGGCCGCAGTGCGTGCAATTGACGAACGCGTAGCGGTAGCGGCGGTCGCGCGGGTCGAATAGTTCTCTGAGGCATGCGCCGCAGATCGCAATGTCGGGTCCGATCGCCGTGGTGGCGCGCGTGCGCTCGCTCTCGAGGATTGCAAATCCGGGCTGGGCGCTCACCGCGCAATCGCACTCGGCGATACGGTCGATACGCGCCTGCGCGGGCGCCTCCAGCGCAAGCCGCCGCCGCAACGTGTCGATGTTCGCGGGATCGCCCTCGACCTCGAGCACCACGCCTCCGCCGTCGTTGTTGACCCAGCCGGCGAGCGAGAGCTCGCGCGCGAGGCGATAGACGAACGGTCGGAAGCCCACGCCTTGCACGACGCCGGCCACCTCGAAGCGCCTGCGCTGAATCCGTTCCGGTGCAGTGGCGATCGCCATCGCGGATTCCGCGTCCATCGAGCGCCGGTACGCTAATCCGCCGCGGAGACGCCGGACTCGGTCGCGGCGACGCGCGGGTCTGGCGCGTCGGCGGTGTTCGCGCGGCGGGAACCCGCCTCCGTGACGCCCCGCTCGAGCCAGGCGATCCAGTCGGCGAAGCCTTCGCCGGTTCGCGCCGAGACGAGGATCACCTCGATTCCGGGGCGAACGCGGCGCGCATAGCCGATCGCTGCGTCCAGATCGAATTCCACGTGCGGGAGGAGATCGATCTTGTTCAGGACGAGAAGATCGGCGGCGCGAAACATGTCCGGATACTTGAGCGGCTTGTCGTCGCCTTCCGTCACGGAGAGGATCGCGACCTTGTGCGCCTCGCCGAGATCGAACGCCGCCGGACAGACGAGATTGCCGACGTTCTCGATGAGCAGCAGGCTTCCGTCGGCGAGCGCGAGCTGCGACAGGGCGTTCGCGACCATCTGCGCGTCCAGATGGCAACCCTTTCCGGTGTTGACTTGGACTGCCGGCGCCCCGGCTGCGCGCACGCGATCGGCATCGCGAGAGGTTTGCTGGTCGCCCTCGACGACGGCGATCGGGGTCCGCCGGTCCCAGGCGCCGATCGTCCTCACGAGCAGCGTCGTCTTCCCCGAACCCGGGCTCGAAACGAGATTGACGGCGAACACGCCGCGATCGGCGAGGAAGCGACGGTTCGCGCCGGCGATCGCGTCGTTCTTCGCGAGAAGGTCGCGCTCGACGGAGAGGATGCGCGCGGCGTGCGTCGCGGTGTCTTGCGTCGTCGCTCCGATGTCGGTGTCGCGCGTCGCATCGCGCCCGCCCTCCCCGGCCTGACGAAGCCCGTGCCCCGGGCCGTCGGCGCGGTGGTGCAAGCGTGCGCGGTGGTCGTGAGCGTGTCGGTGGCTGCCCGGCCCTTGGAGCACCCGAACGTAGCGATATTCGGAACCGGTGGCGGCGTCGCCCGGGGGGGTTCGCCCGCTGTCAATCGTTGCGGATGCATCCCGGATGGGCTTGCCGTCGATGCGTGCCTCGGTGTGGCCGCAGCCGCAGGTCGTGCACATCATGCTTCTCCTTGCAGGGTCGCGCGCTCCCGTTCCCGAGCGCCTGCGACCTCGATTTCGCGCACTCGCATGGCGCCGCCATCGGTGACCGCGAGCTGATAGCTGCCGCAATGCGGACACGCCTCGCCCACGCGCGCGAGCGGGACGGTCGCTGCGCAGGGCATGCACCAGGCGGCGCCCGGCGTCGCCTCGATATCGAGACGGGCGCCGTCGGCGACACTCCCGCGCATTACGATGTCGAAGCAGAAACGCAATGCCTCGGCTTCGACGTGCGACAGCGCGCCGATCTCGATCCGCACGCCCGTGACGCAGCGCGCACCGTGCTCGCGCGCGGTTTGCTCGACGATCTCGAGCACGCTTTGCGCGAGTGCCATCTCATGCATCGCGAATCTCGATGCGAAAGGCGACGCAGGGGTCGAGTCCCTGCACAGCGAGCCGCGTTTTTTGCTCGAGCGTCGCGCAGTCTTGCGCGATGACTCCTCGCAAGCCGCGGGCGAGCGCACCCTCGGGATGGAAGTTCCACTCGGTCGGCGCGACGATCTGGTAGCGCGTGATACGGCCGTCGGCGACACGCGCGCGATGCAGCAGCAGACCCCGCGCCGTCTGCACTGCGCCGAGGCCTTCGCCATCTGCGAGAGGCACGCTCTCGGCGAGCGCTCCGGGGTCGCGAACCGATCGGGAATCGAGGCCTGCCAGCAGCGTCGCAAGCTCGGCGAGGCGCGCCGCCATGCGCACGGCGACGCTGTTGCCGTGGCGGGCGAGAAGCGACGCGACGAGCGGCTGCGATCGCATGCGCGCGAGCGCGCCGGTTTCGACCGGCTCGCCGTGCCATGTCGGCGCGGCCGCGAACTGCGCGCGCCGCACCATCGCCGGCACGACTGCGTCCAGCAGGGCTTCTCGCCGCGGAGGCGGCATCAGCGCGACGTCGCTGCGTCCGAGACTCGGCATCGTGTCGAGAAGCAGGCCGAGGAGCTGCGCGGGGAGCGTGGCGGCGCGTTCGATCCAGGCCGTCAGGGCGCCATCGTCGCTCAGCGTGAGCCATTCCGCCGGCGGAATTCCGTAGATCTTCTGCTCGGCGATCGTCCGGAGTGTCGCCGCCAGGTCACGGAGCGCTTCCGTCCCGCCGTTACGTCGCGCGGCGCCCGGCTCGCCCGTTTGCGATGCGATCGCGCGGCGCACGTCGGCGACGCCTGCCGCGTCGACGTCGCGATGCATCGTATGCGGCCAGTCGATCAGCAGGCGCCAGAAGTATTCCTGCACCGTCTCGAGAGCGACATCCGCCGCGAGCATTGCCCCCTCGACAGTCGCCCCTGCGCCCGTGAGCGCGCGGGAGCAAGCCGCGCTCTGGGCGTTGCCGCAAATGCTGAAGAGCCGCGGCAGCCGTTGCACCGCCTCGCTGGGCGTCAGGCCTTCGAGCACGCGGCTCGCCGCGAACGGCCGCGACGACGCGACGCGCGCATCGCGAACGCGCTGCCCGTCCCAGGCTACGCGGACCACGATCTCACCTTCGACGCTCATCGCCTCTGCCCGGCATGCGGCCGTGCAACAGGTCGCGGCGGGAAACCGCGACGCTGAGGTCCGCTTCGAGCGGCGCAAGGGGCACCGGCGCATCGCGCGAAGCTGCCGCCGGCGCCGGGCGAGACGATTCGGTGCCCGGAAGCTCCGGCGCTTCGGCGTTCGCGGGGTCGAAGAGCGCTTCCCGAGCGAGGAGCGCCGTCTGCCGCGCCGTCGCGTGGTCGGCGAATTCGAGCACCGGCGAGAATAGCGAGCAGATCAGGTAGTCGCCGGTCGCGCCCTCCCGGGCGCTGATGAAGTCGAACGGCCCTGCGGGAAACGCGTATCGGCGCTTCTCTCCCGGAGGCAGCGGTTTCCAGGCGCTAGCGTCGCGCGGCGCGAGCAGCAGGTTCATCGACCATGGGGTGAGCATCACGCCGAGCCAGTAGTGTCTCCACGGCGCAAAGCCGATTGCCTCGACGCCGATCGCCGCGTTGACGAACGCGAGCCCTTGCATCCTCTCGGCGTGGACCGCGCGAAACGCCGCCTCGAGGCGAGGCGAAGGGTCCGGCAGCGGCGAATCGACGTCAGTCATCGTGCAGCACGAGGAACTGGTCCGGGAGGCAGGCGCACGTCGGGCACGTCCAGTGCGGCGGCAGCGCGGTGAACGGCGTGCCCGGCGGCACCTGCCACACGGGATCGCCGAGCGCGGGATCGTAGACGTACCAGCACACCTTGCACTCGAGGCGCGTCGTGGGACCGATCTTCGAGGAGTCGCCCAGATACGAGCCTTCGAACGTCTTCATCGCGGTGTCCGCCGTGCGATCGCGGCCGCGCCGGTCACGATTCGCCCATCCACTCGACGAGCTCGCCGAGACGCTCGCGACTGTCGACCAGATCCTCGACTGCCGCGAGCGCGACTTCCGGCGCTTCGACGATCTCCAGCGTGTTGAGGATCAGCGTGTTCATCGTGTTGAAGTACTGGACGCGCCAGACATCGCGCGCGAGCGTCGACGTGATGCGGCAGTTGCCGAAGCCGCGGGAGATGATCGCGACCGGCCCGATCGGAAGCGCCTGTTCGAGCGCGCGGTGATCGTCTGGCGTCAGCGGAAAGAGCGTGAGGTTCACGACGTGCACCGGATGCCCGGGCCGCCGCTCCCGCATCCACTCGGCGATTTCGGCGAGGAGCGACGGCGAGTTCATCGCGCCGTCGAGCAACGCGACCGGCGCCAGCAACGGCGCCGCCGCGCCTCGGGCCGTGTCGACGACGATTCTCGGCAGCGATCCCGCCTCGATCCGGTCGGCGACGAGGCGCCGATTCTCGTCGAGCTCGCAGACGCGCCAGATGCCGGCAAAGACGCTCTCCTGGATGTGGACGGTCCGCGCCCCGCCGATCCTGATGCCGACCTCGCCTTCGCCGAGCATCTGGTCGATCACTTCGAGCGCGGCGGACGACATGCCGCCGATGTCGATGCACGGACCATGGGCCGCCATTGCGGGATCCCAGGGCTCGAGCGCTTCGAAGAACTCCTGCAGCGTCTCGCGCGCTTCGGACAGCGCTTCCGGGCCGGCGCGCTCGGGGGCGAACGGCATCCGGAACGTGTTCATGACGCGCGGGATCTCGAGGCACTGCGGCGCGTCCTCCTCCGGGTGCGATCCCGCTCCGAGCACGCGTATGGGTATCTGGAGATTTTTCATCCGATGCTCTTCGTTGCCGGCGACCTGCAGCCGTCTGCGTTCGCGCCCGACGCGATCACCGGGATGCAAATTGTCGGAGGCCGCTTGGGCGCCGTCTCGAGCAAGCGTGCAAGCTCCTTCAGGAACTCGTCCCAGTCGCGCAGGCCCTCGATGGCGCCGACGTGCTTGCCGTCGCTCAGCACGACGAGCGCCGGCCAGCGCCGGAAGCCGTACCGCGCCTGCAGCGGCCGCGCGCTCTCGGGCATCAGCACGCCGACGCGAAAGCGGCCCGGGAACGCGCGGATGAGCTCGGGCACGATCACCGCGATGTCGAGCGTCTCGCGCACACGCACCGGGTCTTCGGTAAAGACGAGCATCGCATGCCCGGGTTGCTCAACGTACGCGTCGATGTTCGCAGCCGTGATTTCGGTGCATCCGTGCCGCGTCAGCAGCTGCGCGAGCAGCGGATGCGCGGGCCGCGGATCGACCGTGCCGGTTACCGCCGTCGTCATCGGTTCGTCCCTTCCGCGTGCGTTCCCACCTCCCGCTCGAAACCCGCGAGATCGGCGAAATAGGTGTCGAAGTTCGTTTCACCGGCAAGCGCGGCCTCGAGCGCGTCCAGCGCGTCGTTCGTCCACGCGGCCTCCTCGGCCGTGATCGCGCGCCGGGCGCATCCCTGGAACGCGAGGACCCAGCTCCCGAGCGGCACGTCGCCGACGAGCATCACGTCGAGCTGCTGTCGCCTGCCCCGGCCTTCGCACCACGGGCGCCCGTCGCTGATCTCGACGACCCGCATGGGAATTCCGATGCACATCGGGCGGCCTCTCCGTTAGAAGCGCGTGCGCGCAAGAACGCGCGGATCGCCTATCCGGCAGGCTTCCTCGCTCGACGGGCGGCCGCTTTCGTAGGCGACAAGACCGAGCGCCGGGGCGTTGAGCGGAGCGACGGGGACGTCGCGCTCGCGCGCCCGCGGACGGAATCCCCATGCCGCGAGCTCGCGCGCCGCGATCTCGACGGCCTCGGGAATCCGCGCCCTGACGCTCGGACGGAGGCTGCCGCCGAGATCCGACAGCTCTTCGGGCTGCACGCCGATCAGCGTCATCGTCTCCGGCGCCTCGCCGCGCAGTTGCGCAAGCGCGAGGATGTCGTTGAATCCGGTCTGATGCGGGCTCAGCTTTCCGCGGCTCCACGCCGGAACGTCGCCGTTGCGAAGCACGCGCAACGTGCCCGGCGCCAGTCCGAAATCGATCGCATCGAACACGAGCACGCGCCTCGCCGCCGCCACCGCTCCGTAGAGGTAGACACCCTGCGTTCCGCCGTCGACGACGGCGACGGAGTCGGGCAGCACGTATTGCGCGTGGAGCGCCTCGATCGCACGCACGCCGAAGCCCTCGTCGGCCCATAGGACATTGCCGATTCCCAGCACCAGCGCTTCGCAGCGGTCCGTCATCGCAAACGCGTGTTACCCCTCACGTAACACCGACACACTACGCGCGCCGACAACCGCTGCTTTGCGCTGCATCAACATTGCGCGCATGGCGCGGTACCGGTGGGCAGGCCATTTCCCGCAGCGCCAGCGAGGCGTCAACGGTCGCTCCCGCAAAGCGCGCGGCCCGGGACGCGCGCCGCTGCGAGTCAGCGCCGGACCAGCGCGCCCGCGCTCCTCGCGGCAACGTGCATGTCCCATGCGAGCTGCAGCTGCATCCAGAACATCGGGTCGGTGCCGAAGTAGCCGGCAAGGCGCATGGCCGTGTCCGGCGTGATCGCGCGACGGCCGCGGATCATCTCGTTCACCCTGCGGCGCGAGATGCCGAGCGCGTCTGCGAGCTCGGTCTGATTGATCGCGAGCGGCGCGAGGAAACGCGTTTCGAGGAAGCGGCCCGGGTGCAGCGGCGTGCGCGAGCCGAAGGCGATCTGCGCCGGCCGTGCACGGCCCGCGGCTGCCGCGCGCCGGCGCGCGCCTGCGCCGCGGATCGGGATCGTCATCCCCCGGGATCCTGCAGCTTCAGGCGCCCGGCTCGCGCTTGAAGAGACGAATGCCGCTGATCATCGTGCTCACGATCGACTCGCCGCTCATGATGTCCTCGCGGAACACCATGTAGACGTGGACGAGCGAGAACAGCAGCAGGTACCACATCGCGAGGTGGTGCAGCGTGCGCACCATCTGCGGATCGCCGAAGACGACGAACACCCAGCCGAAGAGAGTCATCGGCAACGACCCCCAGCCCCACTGCTCGCAGTACAGCGCAAGGCCGGTAACGATGATGAACAACGTGCCCAGCGTGTACATGAAGAACATCGCCGCCTGCGCGATCGGGTTGTGGCCGATCCAGAGATCGCTCTCGCGTTTGAGGAAGAGGTAGTAGCCGAGCTGTCTCCCGAACCCGCGCCACCACGCTGCATTCAAGAACGGCGGGAGAAAGATGGATCGCGCATGATGATTCCCGACGATCGCCCAATAGATCCGCACGACAAAGGCGACTATGAATACCCATGCCGTCGAGAAGTGGACGATCCGTATCCACGCGAAGAAGTAGGTGTCCCAAGCTTCGCCGCCGATAGCCGGCAGCGGGCTGCCGATGAGATACCCGGTTCCCGCCAGCACGACCATGCATAGAGCCATCACCCAGTGCCAGATGCGCACCGGCGCTTCATAGACATAGACGGGTTCGAGCGGGCCTCCAAGAACACGCCCCGAAGCTTTCTCGATTCGCATTCGCTGCCTCCGATCTAGCGGATCTTCACGGCGACGAGCTCCTCGCCTTCAGGCGAAATCACGTGCGACGCGCAGGCGAGGCAGGGATCGAAGCTGTGGATCGTGCGCAGGATCTCGACCGGCTGCTCGGGCTTGGCCATGGGCGTGTTGAGGAGCGCTGCCTCGTAAGGGCCGATCTGCCCCTTGGCGTCGCGCGGACCGGCATTCCACGTCGTAGGGACGACCGCTTGGTAGAGATCGATCCGCGTGTTCTTGATCTTGATCCAGTGCCCCAGCGCGCCGCGCGGCGCCTCGCAGGGCCCCGCGCCTTTGCACTCGGCAGGCCAGCTGGAGGGCTCCCATTTGTCCATGTTTGCCGTCGCGAGATCGCCCGCCTTGATGTTGGCGATCAGGTCGTTGTAGTACTTGACCATCCGGTGCGCCGCCCACTGGCACTCGAGCCCGCGCGCGGCGGTCCGGCCCAGCGTAGAGAACAGTGCGGTGACCGGCACGTCGAGCACTTTCAGCGCGCCGTCGACCTGCTCCTTGATGTCCTTGCGTCCGCGGGCGTAGGCAATGACGTAGCGGGCGAGCGGCCCGACTTCGACCGGCTGCCCCTTCCACCGCGGCGACTTCACCCACGAGTACTTCGCGCTCTCGTCGATCTCCTGGATATTGGTGCGCGTCCCCTTGGTTTTCGGTCCGAGGGTGAAGTTCGGCTCGGTCACTCCGTCGAACGGGTGCAGGCCATTCTCTTCCTGCGTGTACTTGTACCAGGAGTGCGTCACCCACTCCTGGATCTGCCCGGGGTCCTTGAGATCGACGTCCATCACGTTCTTGAGATCGCCGCCGATGATCACGCCGGAGGGCAGGCCCAAGCTGTTGTTCGAGTAATCGTTCGGGATTTCCGGAAACTCGCCGTAAGCCATCAGGTTCTGGCTCGACAGGCCGCCGCCCCATTTCGCCCAGTCCTTGTAGTAGCCTGCGATTGCGAGGAGGTCCGGGATGTAGACCTCGTCGATGAACGTGGCGGTGCGGTTGGCGATGTCACCGACCATGTTGAGCAGCGCCATGTTGTTCGCGCCCACCGCGCCGGTGCCGTCGACATTGAGCGGGCTCGGCACGCCGCCGACGAGCCAGTTCGGATGCGGATTCTTGCCGCCGAAGATCGTCTGGATCTTGACGACCTCGCGCTGGAAGTCGAGCGCCTCGAGGTAGTGCGTCGTCGCCAGCAGATTCACTTCCGGCGGCAGCTTGTACGCGGGATTCCCCCAATAGGCGTTCGCGAAGATGCCGAGCTGGCCGCTCTCGACGAACTTCTTGAGCCGGTTCTGCACGTCGCGGAAATACGCGGGCGACGAGTTCGGGTGGCTCGAGATGCTCTGCTGGATTTCCGAAGTCCGCTTCGGATCGGCCTTCAATGCCGAGACGACGTCGACCCAGTCGAGCGCGTGCAGGTGGTAGAAGTGCACCAGGTGGTCCTGCGCATAGAGGGTCGCGTGCATCAGGTTGCGGATGATGTTCGCGTTCTTCGGGATCTTGATGCCGATGGCGTCCTCGACCGCTCGCACCGAGGCGAGCGCGTGCACGCCCGTGCACACGCCGCAGATGCGCTCGGTGAAGGCCCACGCGTCGCGCGGATCGCGACCCTTGAGAATCACCTCGAGCCCCCGCCACATCGTCCCGGTGGACACCGCGTTGCGAATCACGTTGTCCTTGTCGACGTTGACTTCGATCCGCAGATGCCCCTCGATCCGCGTGATCGGATCGACGACGATGCGCTTGCCGCTGTTGTCGAGCGTGAATCCCTGGGTCTGCATGACGGTCATGACTGATCCTCCACCTCGCTCACCTTGTCGTTGCGGGTCTTGCTCCGGGCCTGCTTGATCGCGCTGATCGCCGCGTGCGCCGCGATCGCGGCGCCGGCGACCGCCGCCACGCCCAGTCCGATCCGATCGGCGGTCCCTTCGACTCCGCCCAATCCGGGCGCGCGAATCGTCGTCAGGTGATCGTAAAACGAGCCCTTGTCCCAGAACGCATCTTCGGAGCAGCCGATGCAGCCGTGACCCGACTGGATCGGGAACGAAAGCCCCTCGTTCCAGCGCGTCGCCGAGCACGCGTTGTAGGTGACCGGTCCCTTGCAGCCGACCTTGTAGAGGCAGTAGCCCATCCGTGCACCGGCATCGTCGAAGCGCTCGGCGAACTGCCCGGCGTCGAAGTGCGGCCGGCGGTAGCACTTGTCGTGCACGCGCTGGCTGTAGAACATCTTCGGCCGCCCCTGCGCGTCGACGTCGGGCAGCCGCTCAAACGTCAGCATGTAGGTGACGACACCGGTCATCACTTCCGGGATCGGCGGGCAGCCGGGAACCCGGATGATCGGCTTGTCGGTGATCACCTTGTGGATCGGCGTCGCCTGCGTGGGATTCGGCTTCGCCGCCTGCACGCAGCCCCACGACGCGCACGACCCCCATGAAATGATCGCCTTGCAGTCCGCGGCGACCCGGCGGAGCTTCTCGACGTAGGGTCTGCCGCCGGGGATGCAGTACACGCCGTCGTCGGCGAGCGGCGGGTTGCCTTCGCACGCGAGGATGTAGTTCCCCTTGTACTTCTTGATCGTGTCCTCGAGCTGCTGCTCGGCCTGATAGCCCGCCGCCGCCATCAGCGTGTCGTCGTAGTCGAGCGAGAGCATCGACAGCACGACGTCTTTCGCGAGCGGGTGCGCGGAGCGGATGAACGCTTCGCTGCAGCACGTGCATTCGAGGCCGTGCAACCACACGACCGGCGTGCGCGGCTTGGTCTCCATCGCCTTCGCGATCTCCTGCGCTCCGGCGTTGCCGAGGCCGAGCGACGCGGCGGTCAGGCTGCAGAACTTCAGGAAGCTGCGACGCGTGATGCCCTGGCTGCGCATCAGGTCATAGTAGGTGTCAATCGGCATTGGTCCTCCGAGTCGCGCGGGGCACGCGAGGCCCGACATCCCCGCGCCGGTTTGCGCTTCGTCATCGAGCACGGCCATTTAGAACTCTTCCGCGAGGCGACAGCTTGACGCCGGTCAACGTGGCGGCTCGCCGGACGCGATATTGATTGGGTGCGCGGGGGAAACGCGCCAGTGAGCGCCTGAAGAGCTGTTACGGATTGTGTAACACCCGACGTCGCGCGATCTCGGCCGCGGAGCAAGGTGACGAGCGAGCGATCGCTGTTCGATTCGACCGCCTGGCCGAATGCGTCGCTGCGACCCGCCGTCGAAAGGGCAAGGGTGCCGATGGCCACGCCTTCATCCACCGATGCCGCAGTCGAGGCCGCGATCAGCCGCGTGCTGACCGCCGAGCGTTCCGCGAACGACGACGTCGAGCGTGCAACGCGCGACGCCGCGGCGATCGTAGAGGAAGCGCGCGCGACTGCGCGCGCTATCGCCGAGCGGACTGAGCGGCGCCTGCGCATCCTGCGTGCGGCATTCGAGTCGCGCGCCGAGCGCGACGTCGGCACAATCGACGCGCAGGCCCTCGCGGAGGACGCGCCGCGCGATCTCACCGCCGAAGACCTGGCTCGCCTCGACCGAGCCGTTGCCGTGCTGTCCGCCGAGCTCACGGGGAAAACGGGATGAGACGCTGCGGCGATCTCGAGTACGCGTGTGCGCGCATCGGCGCGCGCTTCGGCGAGCGTCCGAACGAAGCGGCATGGCGGGCGATCGCAGTCGTTCGCGGCTTCGCCCCGTTTCTAGATGCCGCGCGCACACCGGCGTTTCGGCGGTGGATCCGCGGCATCGCGCCCGACGCGACGCCGCACGCCATCGAGTCCGCGCTCTCCGGGCATTGGCGCGCGCTGATCGACGAAGTCCTCGCGTGGATGCCGGAGCGCTGGGGTGCCGCGATCGCGTGGGCGGGCGTACTGGTCAATCTGCCGAGCGCGCAGCACC
>DATKMY010000136.1:0-5886 GCA_035541655.1 Casimicrobiaceae bacterium
TCGCCGGCGGACCTCTACGGCGCCGCGCTTTCGCACTGGAACTTCGCGCGCAAGAGGGAACCGGGGCAGGCGCGCGTCCGCGTGTTCAATCCCGCGATCGGCGACGGCTGGCAGTCGACGCACACGATCATCGAGATCGTCGACGACGATATGCCGTTCCTCGTCGATTCCGTGACGATGGAAGTGAACCGGCACGGCCTGACGCTGCACCTGATCATCCACCCGATCCTGTCCGTCGAGCGCAACGCGGACGGAACGCTCGCCGGCGTCGCGGCCGACGCGGCGCAGGAGGCGCGCCGCGAGTCGTTCATCCACGTCGAGGTCGATCACATCGTCGAAGCTGAGCGGCGCGAAGCGCTCGCCGCGTCCGTCGCGCGCGTGCTCACCGATGTCCGCCTCGCGGTGGCCGACTGGAAGCGGATGAAAGCGCAGCTCGCGAAGGTGGTCGAGGAGATCGAGGCGAATCCGCCGACGATACCGGCCGACGAACTCGCCGAGGGCAAGGCGTTCCTCGAATGGCTGGGCAACGAGCACTACACTTTCCTCGGCTACCGCTGCCACGATCTCGTCCAGGTCGACGGCCAGGACGCGCTGCGCATCGTCACCGGCTCTTCGCTCGGGATCATGCGCGAGATCCCGGGAAAGAACATGGCTGCGAGCTTCGCCGCGCTGCCGCCGGAGGTCCGCGCGCACGCACGCCGGCCCGAGCTCGTGATCGTCACGAAGGCGAACGCGCGCTCGACGGTCCACCGGCCCGGCTATCTCGACTACGTCGGCATCAAGCGCTTCGACGCGGCCGGCAGCGTCTGCGGCGAGCATCGCTTCCTCGGCCTCTACACGTCGACGGCGTACAGCGCGAAGCCCGCCGACATCCCGCTGCTGCGCCACAAGACGGCGAACGTCGTCGCCCGCGCCGGCCTTGCGCAGGGCGGTCACGCAGCGAAGGCGCTCCTGAACATTCTCGAGACCTACCCGCGGGACGAGCTGTTCCAGACGAGCGAGAATGACCTGCTGCGGACGGTGATGGGAATCCTGCATCTCGGCGACCGGCAGCGCTTCCGGCTCTTCGTCCGCCGCGACGTGTTCGACCGCTTCGTCGTGTGCATGATCTACGCTCCGCGCGAGAACTACACGACGGAGCTCCGCGAGAAATGGCAGGCGATCCTCCTCAAGGCGTTCAACGGGACGAGCTCCGAGTTCAACGTACAGCTCTCCGAATCGGCGCTGGCGCGCGTGATGGTGACCGTGCGCACCACGCCCGGGAAGATCCCGGCGTTCGACGTCCGCGAGCTCGAGGTGCGTCTCGCAACGGCCGCCCGCCGGTGGGACGACGACCTGCGCGCCGCGCTGATCGCCTCGATCGGAGAGGCCCGCGGCAACGTCCTCTTCCGCGAGTTCGCCGGGGCGCTGCCGGCGGCCTATCGCGACGAAGTCGCGGCGCGCGCCGCCGTGCCGGACCTCGAAATGATGTCCTGTCTCTCGGCCGAAAAGCCGCTCGGCATGGCGCTCTACCGCCCCCTCGAAGCCGAGCCGGGAACGCTGCGCTTCAAGCTCTTCCGCCTGGGTGGTGCGGTGACCCTGTCCGACAGCCTGCCGATGCTCGAGCGGATGGGATTGCGGGTGATCGACGAGCGACCGCATTGCGTGTCGCCACCCGAGCGACCGTCGGTTTGGCTCCACGATTTCGGAATCCAGTCGCCGCTGCTCGACGCCGACGCGCAGGCGCTGCAGGCGGTGTTCGAAGACGCGTTCGGCCGCATCTTCCGTGGCGAGGTCGAGAACGACGAGTTCAATCGGCTCGTGGTCGCCGCGCGCATTCCCGCTGCCGAGATCGTCATCCTGCGGGCGTACGCGAAATACATGCGGCAGATCGGGTTCCCGCTGTCGCAGTCGTTCATCGAAGCCACGCTCGCCGCGAACGCCGAGATCGCCCGCCTGCTGATCGAGCTCTTCAAGGTGCGCTTCGATCCCGCGCAGGCGGCGAAGGGCGATGCGCCGGCCGCCGAGCACCGCAAGGCGATCGAGAGCGCTCTCGATCAGGTGGAGAACCTGTCGGAGGACCGCGTGCTGCGGCAGTACCTGGCACTTATCCTCGCGACGACGCGGACCAACTTCTGGCGCCGTGATGCCGAAGCGCGCCGCCGCGCGTTCGTGTCGTTCAAGTTCGACCCGTCGAAAGTTCCCGGGCTTCCCGAGCCGCGCCCGATGTTCGAGATCTTCGTCTATTCGCCGCGCTTCGAAGGCGTCCACTTGCGCGGAGGAAGGGTGGCGCGCGGCGGCTTGCGCTGGTCGGAGCGCCGCGAGGACTTCCGCACCGAGATCCTCGGCCTCGTGAAGGCGCAGATGGTGAAGAACGTCGTCATCGTTCCGGTCGGATCGAAAGGCGGCTTCGTGTTGAAGCGTCCGCCGCCCGCGGCGGATCGCGACGCCTACCTCAAGGAAGGCGTCGCCTGCTACCAGGATTACCTGCGCGGGCTCCTCGACATCACCGACAATCGAGTCGGAGATCGCATCGTGCCGCCGCCTTCGGTGCGGCGCCACGATCCCGACGATCCGTACCTCGTCGTCGCCGCCGACAAGGGTACGGCGACCTTCTCCGACTACGCGAATGCGATCAGCAAGGAGTACGGGTTCTGGCTGGGCGACGCGTTCGCTTCCGGCGGCTCCGCCGGCTACGACCACAAGGCGATGGGCATCACCGCGCGCGGCGCGTGGGAGTCGACGAAGCGCCATTTCCGCGAGATGGGCCTCGACACGCAGACGACCGATTTCACGGTCGTCGGCATCGGCGACATGTCGGGGGACGTCTTCGGCAACGGCATGCTGCTCTCGAAGCACATCAAGCTTCTCGCGGCGTTCGATCACCGGCACATCTTCCTCGATCCGAACCCCGATCCGGCGGCTTCGTTCGCCGAGCGCGAGCGGATGTTCAGGCTGCCGCGCTCGTCGTGGGCGGACTACGATGCGTCGAAGATCTCCGCCGGGGGCGGAGTCCATCCGCGTAGCGCAAAGACAATTGCGATCTCGCCCGAAGTCAGGCAGGCGCTCGCGATCGACGGCGATTCGCTCGCGCCGCTGGATCTGATCCATGCGCTGCTCAAGGCGCCGGTCGACCTGATCTACAACGGAGGCATCGGCACCTACGTCAAGGCGACGGCGGAGACGCACCCGCAGGTCGGCGACCGGGCGAACGACGGGTTGCGCGTCAACGGCCGGAGACTCCATTGCAAGGTCTTCGTCGAAGGCGGCAATCTCGGCGCGACGCAGCGCGGGCGGATCGAATTCGCACAGGCGGGCGGGCGCATCTTCACGGACGCGATCGACAATTCGGCGGGCGTCGACACCTCCGATCACGAGGTCAACATCAAGATCCTGCTCGGGCTCGCCGTAGCCGACGGCGAGCTCACCGAGAAGCAGCGCAACGCGGTGCTCGCCGAGATGACCGACGACGTCGCCGCGCTGGTGTTGCGCGACAACTACTTCCAGACGCAGGTACTCTCCGTCACCGGGCGCATCGCGCCGCACCTGCTTGACGCCCAGCAGCGCTTCATCCAATTCCTCGAGAAATCCGAGCGCTTGAACCGCGCGATCGAGTTCCTGCCCTCCGACGACGAGCTCGCCGAGCGGCGGGCGGCGGGGCGGGGTCTCACCGCGCCCGAGCGCGCGGTGCTGTTCGCCTACGCGAAGATCTGGCTCTACGACGAGCTCGTCGCCTCAAAGCTTCCCGACGACGCCTGGGTTGCGAGCGCGCTCGGTCGGTATTTTCCGCACACGCTTTCCGAGCGCTACGCCAGCTACCTCGGGCGCCATCCGCTCAAGCGCGAGATCATCGCGACGCACGTGACGAACAGCATGCTGAACCGCGTCGGCAGCACGTTCGTGCATCGACTCTGCGAGACGACCGGGGCGCAGCCGCCCGAGGTCGTCCGCGCGTATCTCCTTTCCCGCGAGGTCTTCGGTTTCGTCTCGCTATGGAAGCAGATCGAAGCGCTCGACAACGATGTCGACGACGCGCTGCAAGCTGCGATGCTGATCGACATGAGCCGCGAGCTCGAGCGCGGCACGACGTGGTTCCTGCGCTCGCGGCGGCTGTCCGAAGACATGGGGCAGACGATCGATCACTTCGCGCCTCGCGTCGAGGCGCTTGCCGCGCGCCTCCCCGCGCTTCTCGACGAGCAGAGCGGCGCCAGGGTTGCCGCCGCGGTCGCCGACTATGGCGCGAAAGGCGTCCCCGAGGCGCTCGCTACCCGCGTGGTGACGCTCGACGCGCTCTATTCGACGCTCGACATCGTCGAGGTCGCCGCGGCGACGAAGCGCCCGGTCGAGCTGGTCGCCGAGGTCTACTTCGCGCTCGCCACCGCGCTGGAGCTCCCGTGGCTGCGCGAGATGATCGTGCAGCTTCCGGGCGACAAGCACTGGCAGATGCTCGCGCGCAACGCGATGCAGGACGACCTGTCCAGCTTGCAGAGAACGATCGCCGGAGAGATCCTCGCGCAGGACGGCGGCATGACCGCGCGCGACGACCTGCTCGCGGCGTGGCGCGAGCGCAACGCCCGCGCAATCGAGCGCGTCCAGCATCTGCTCGCGGAGCTGCGCTCGGCGCCCGCTGCGGATTCGGCGATGCTTGCGGTCGCGCTGCGCGAGCTCCGCAACCTCGGCTAGCTTTCGCGCTGCGCCCCGGCCGGGCAGAGGCTGGCGCGGCTTCGCGGTCCGCTACCGCCCAGCCCTCGTGCGGAAGGGAGCGCCGCCGCACGCCCTTCTATAGATGCGCGAAGGCGAGCCCGCCGAGGACGACCGATGCGCCCGCAACCCCCAGCGCCGCGAACCCCATCCCCTTGCTGCGCGTGAGGATCGTGATCGCGGCGAGCGCGATCCCGATCTGGATCAGCGTCATCGCCTGCGCCCAGCGGTGATGGTTGTGTATCGCCGCCTCGCTCTTCTCCTCGGCGACCTTGCTCGCCTTCTCGAGCTTCTTCGCGTCGACAAGGATGTCTTCCTTTTCCTTCTTGTAGCGGTCGACTTCCTTCTGGTAGCGAGCCTGCGGCTCGCCGGTCGTAAGCGCTGCGCCAAGCTCGGCCATATTCTGCTTGCTGCTCTTCGCCTGGTAGAAGTTCCACTGGTCGGACGCTTCGGTCTTGCGGATCGCCGCTTCGTTCTTGAACATCAGCGCCTCGTTCTGCGTGGCGCCCGCCATGTACCCGAAGAGGGCGCCGATCGTCGCGAAGATCGCCGTCATCACCGCGATCCTGCCGGCGAGCGGATCCGCGGAGGAGTGCGCCGCGTGCTCGAGCTCGTGATCATGCGGGCCGTGTACGTGAAAGTGTCCTGCGGACATGCGCCAGGTCCTCGTTCGCTCGGGTTGAAATGTCAGCTGTCAGGCGTCGTGCGCCGCTCGTACGTCGCGTACGCGTAATCGAACCCGCCGGGCTCCTCGGCGCGTCGCGTCTCGCGGGCGATCTCCTTCCACTGGTCGGCGGGCACCGAAGGGAAGCGCGCATCGCCGTCGAAATCGCGGGCGATCTCGGTGAGGTAGAGGCGCTGTGCGCGCGGGAGCGCCTCGCGGAAGAGCTCTTCGCCGCCGATGCAGAACACCGGCTCGGGCAGCCGCACGAGCGCGATCGCCTGGTCGAACGAGCCTGCGATCTCGGCGCCTGCTGCGACGTAGCCGCGCTGCCGCGTGACGACGATGTTCTGGCGCTCGGGCAGAGCGCGGGCAAGCGATTCCCACGTTTTTCGCCCCATGATCACCGCATGCCCGGTCGTCAGCGCGCGGAATCGCCTGAGGTCCTCCGCGAGCCTCCAGGGAAGCCGATTGTCTGCACCGATGACGCCGTTCGTCGCGACCGCGGCGATGAGTGCGATCGCGGGGCTTCGCGCCGGCCGGCG
>DATKMY010000137.1:0-35060 GCA_035541655.1 Casimicrobiaceae bacterium
TGGGGCGAGATCTTCAGCCTGTTCCCGTCGACCTGCACCGATACGTTCGGATCGAAGTACGCGACTGTGAACGCAGCCCTGCTTTATACGGCGAAGGGAACCTCCGCGCTGCTCGTTCCGCTCGCCAATGTCCTCAAGGACTCTCTTGGGGGATGGCAGGGCGTCTTTACTGTCACCGCGATCGTCAACTTCGTCGTCGTCGTGCTCGCACTTTTCGTGCTGAAACCGATGCGTGCCGCCCGGATGAACCGCGCGGCCCCGTCGGCGGCAGCGACCGCTCCCGCGTCATCGGGGGTGCCGCTAAGATAGCGATCCGCCCGCAGGGCAGGCGGAGGTATTGCCCGGGGCGCGGGACGCCCCCGGTTCGGTGAAGCGATCGGAGAGAGATCATGCTAAATGTCGAAACCAAGCCCGGGGCCGCGCCATCGGCAACGACCGCCGGAGAAGCGCTACCCAATGCAAGCGACGCAGCGGCTTCTTCCGCCCTGCAGGAGATCGACGGTTTTCAGCTCGTGATCGATGCGCTCAAACTGAATGGCATCGATACGATCTTCGGCCTGCCAGGGATCCCGATCACCGATCTGACGCGGCGCGCGCAAGCGAACGGCATGCGCGTGTTGGCGTTCCGGCACGAGCAGAACGCGGGCTACGCCGCGTCGATCGCCGGCTTCCTCACGCAAAAGCCGGGCGTCTGCCTGACGGTGTCGGCGCCGGGTTTCCTGAACGGCCTCAATGCGCTCGCGCATGCGACGGTCAACTGCTTTCCGATGATCTTGATCAGCGGCTCGAGCGAGCGCGAGATCGTCGACCTGCAGCAGGGGGACTACGAGGAGATGGACCAGCTCGCCGTCGCCAAGCCGGTCGCGAAGGCGGCCTACCGCGTGCTGCACGCCGAGGACATCGGCGTCGGCATTGCGCGAGCGATCCGTGCGGCGCTGTCCGGCCGCCCCGGCGGCGTCTACCTCGACCTGCCGGCGAAGCTCTTCGCGCAGTCGATCGACGCCGACGCAGGGAGAAAAACGCTGATCAGGGTCGTCGATCCCGCGCCGAGACAGATTCCTGCGCCGGAAGCGGTGAAGCGAGCGCTCGACCTCCTGAAGGGCGCGAAGAAGCCTCTGATCGTTCTCGGCAAGGGCGCCGCCTATGCGCAGGCCGACGCCGACATCAAGGCGCTGATCGAGAAGAGCGGCATCCCGTACCTGCCGATGTCGATGGCGAAGGGCCTGCTGCCCGACGCCCACGAGCAGTGTGCGTCCGCGGCGCGCTCGTTCGTCCTGCCGAGCGCCGACGTAGTGATGCTGATCGGCGCGCGCCTCAACTGGCTCCTCTCGCACGGCAAAGGCAAGACCTGGGGCGGGAAGAGCGCCAAGGACTGGGGCGGGCAGAAGTTCGTCCAGGTCGACATCTCGCCGCAGGAGGCCGACAGCAACGTTCGCATCGACGCGCCGGTTGTCGGCGACATCCCGTCCTGCGTTTCCGCGTTGCTCGCGGGAATGGGAAACACCTGGCCGAAACCGCCCGCGGAATGGCTGGCCGCGGTCGCCGAGAAGAAGAACGGGAACGTGGCCAAGATGGCCGAGACGCTGGCGAAGAATCCCTCGCCGATGAGCTTCCAAAGCGCGCTCAACGTGGTGCGCGAAATCGTCAAGGCGAATCCCGACGCGATGCTCGTCAACGAGGGCGCCAACGCGCTCGATTTCACCCGCTCGATCGTCGACATGTACAAGCCGCGCAGGCGCATCGACGTCGGCACGTGGGGGATCATGGGCGTGGGCATGGGCTACTGCGTCGCCGCGGCGGTCACCACGGGCCAGCAGGTGATCGCGGTCGAGGGCGACAGCGCGTTCGGCTTCTCGGGCATGGAAGTGGAGACGATCTGCCGCTACAACTTGCCGGTGTGCGTGGTCATCATGAACAACAACGGCGTCTACAAAGGCACGGACGTCGACCCGACCGGTCGCGATCCGGCGCCCACCGTGTTCGTCAAGGGCGCGCGCTACGAGAAGCTGATGGAAGCCTTCGGCGGCGTGGGCGCGCTGGCAAGCACGCCGGCCGAGTTGCGCAGCGCGATGGAGGAGGCGGTCCGCTCGCGCAAGCCGACGCTGATCAACGCGGTCATCGACGAGAAGGCGGGCACCGAGAGCGGGCGTATCACGAGCCTCAACCCGTCCGCGAAGAAGAAACCGTGACGGCCGCCTGAACTCGAGCGGCCCATTTCGCAATCCGGCATCGCAGAGAGGTAGGAAATGAGCAAGGCGCTAGACGGAGTCAAGATCCTCGATTTCACGCACGTGCAATCGGGGCCGACGTGCACGCAGCTGCTCGCGTGGCTCGGCGCCGACGTGATCAAGATCGAGAAGGCGGGCGAGGGGGACATCACGCGCGGCCAGCTCCGCGACATTCCGAATGTCGACAGCCTCTATTTCACGATGCTCAACCACAACAAGCGCTCGATCACCGTCGACGCGAAGAATCCGAAGGGCAAGGCGGTGCTCGAAGCGCTGGTCAAGCACTGCGACGTGCTGGTCGAGAACTTCGCGCCGGGAGCGCTCGACCGGATGGGGCTCACCTGGGAGCACATCAACAAACTCAATCCGCGGATGATCGTCGCGTCGGTCAAGGGCTTCGGTCCGGGGCCTTACGAGGACTGCAAGGTCTACGAGAACGTCGCGCAGTGCGCGGGAGGCGCCGCGTCGACGACCGGATTCGACGACGGCCCGCCGCTGGTGACCGGCGCGCAGATCGGAGACTCGGGCACCGGGCTTCATCTCGCGCTCGGCATCGTCGCGGCGCTCTATCAGCGCAAGACAACAGGCCGCGGCCAGAGAGTGCTCGCAGCGATGCAGGACGGCGTGCTCAATCTCTGCCGCGTCAAGCTGCGCGACCAGCAGCGGCTCTCACGCACGCACGTGATGGAGGAGTACCCGCAGTATCCGAACGGCACGTTCGGCGACGCCGTGCCGCGCGCGGGCAACGCTTCGGGCGGCGGCCAGCCCGGCTGGATCCTCAAGTGCAAAGGCTGGGAGACCGACCCGAACGCTTACATCTACTTCATCACCCAGGCTCCGGTGTGGAAGGACATCTGCGAGGTGATCGGCCGCCCCGAGTGGCTGACCGACCCGCGCTACGCGACGCCGAAGGCGCGGCTTCCGCACCTGATGGAAATCTTCGCCGAGATCGAGAGATGGACGATGACGAAGACGAAATTCGAGGCGATGGACATCCTGAACAAGCGCGATATTCCCTGCGGACCGATCCTGTCGATGAAGGAGCTCGCCGAGGAGCCTTCACTGCGCAAGACCGGGACAGTCGTCGAGGTCGACCATCCGAAGCGCGGCAAGTACCTGACGGTCGGCAATCCGATCAAGCTCTCCGACAGCCCGAGCGAGGTCAAGCGTTCGCCTCTGCTCGGCGAGCACACCGACGAGGTGCTGGCCGAACTGGGCTATGGCAAAGACGCGATCGCGGCGCTGCGCTCCGAGAAGGTCATCTGAGGGCGCCGTCTCCCGCCAGCCGAACCGCGACGAAACCACGGCGGTGCGTGTCCTGCGCGCCGAATCGATCGAAAGAAGAGGGACGACGATGGCAGTGAACAAGAAGGAAGTCCGGCGCATTCTCGACCAGGTGCAGGCGGAAGGCCGCACTGCGCTCACCGCCCCCGAAGGCAAGGCGCTCTGCGATGCCTACGGGATCCCGGTGCCGAAGGAAGGCGTGGCAACGACGCCGGCACAGGCGGCCAAGCTCGCCGCCGCGATGAAATTCCCCGTGGTGCTGAAGATCGTCTCGCCGCAAATCCTGCACAAGACCGAAGCGGGCGGCGTTCTCGTCGGCCTGCGAACCGCGGCCGAGGTCCGCAAGGGATTCGCGACGATCGTCGCCAACGCGAAGAAGTACGACAGACGGGCGCAGATCCTCGGCGTGCAGGTCCAGCAGATGGTCGGCGGCGGCCAGGAGGTGATCATCGGCGCCGTTACCGATCCATCGTTCGGCAAGCTGGTCGCGTTCGGCCTGGGCGGCGTTCTCGTCGAGGTGATGAAGGACGTCACGTTCCGGCTCGCGCCGGCGACGAAGGATGACGCGCTCTCCATGCTCGACGGCATCGCGGCAGCGGAGATCCTGAAAGGCGTGCGCGGCGCGAAGGGCGTGAACCGTGCAGCGCTCGCCGCGATGATCACCGGCGTGTCGCGGCTGATCGCGGACTTCCCCGAGATTTCCGAGATGGACCTGAATCCGGTGTTCGCGACCGACAAGGGCGCGATCGCCGCCGACGTGCGGATCGTGCTCGACCCGAATCCGCCGGCGCCGCGCTTCCGGCCGAAGCACGACGACATCGTCCGCGACATGAACCGGATCATGAAGCCCGACGCGGTGGCCGTGATCGGCGCGTCTGGCGAGACCGGCAAGATCGGCAATTCGGTGATGAAGAACCTGATCAACGGCGGCTACCAGGGGGCGATCTATCCGATCAATCCGTCGGCCGACGAGATCATGGGGCTGAAGGCCTACAAGAGCGTGAAGGATGTCCCAGGCGACATCGACGTCGCCGTGTTCGCGATTCCGGCGAAGTTCGTCGCCGGCGCGCTCGTCGAGTGCGGCGAGAAGAAGATCCCCGGGGCGGTGCTGATTCCTTCGGGGTTCGCCGAGACCGGCAACGTCGAAGGCCAGAAGGAAATCCAGGCGATCGGCCGCAAGTACGGCGTGCGGCTGATGGGCCCGAACATCTACGGCTTCTACTACACGTGGAAGAACCTCTGCGCGACGTTCTGCACGGCGTACGACTTCAAGGGCCACGCGGCGCTCTCGTCGCAGTCGGGCGGCATCGGGATGGCGATCATCGGCTTCTCGCGCTCGGCGAAGATGGGAGTGTCGGCGATCGTGGGCTTGGGCAACAAGTCCGACATCGACGAAGACGATCTCCTCACCTTCTTCGAGCAGGACGACAACACGCACATCATCGCGCAGCACTGCGAGGACCTCAAAGACGGCCGCTCGTTCGCCGAGGTCGCGAAGCGCGTGGCGAAGAAGAAACCCGTCGTCATGCTCAAGGCCGGGCGCACGAGTCTGGGCGCGCGCGCCGCTTCGTCGCACACCGGCGCGCTCGCCGGCAACGACAAGATCTACGACGACGTGCTGCGGCAGTCGGGTGTGATCCGCGCGAAGGCGCTGCGCGAACTCCTCGAATACGCGCGCGCGATTCCCGTGCTGCCGACCCCGAAGGGAGAGAACGTCATCATCATCACGGGCGCCGGCGGTTCGGGCGTTCTTCTCTCCGACGCCTGCGTCGACAACGGCTTGAACCTGATGAAGATGCCACCGGACCTCGATCAGGCGTTCCGCAAGTTCATCCCGCCGTTCGGCGCGGCCGGCAATCCGGTCGACATCACCGGCGGCGAGCCGCCGACCACCTACAAGAACACGATCCGCCTCGGCCTCGAGGACCCGCGCATCCATGCACTGATCCTCGGCTACTGGCACACGATCATCACGCCGCCGATGGTGTTCGCGCAGCTTGCGGCCGAGGTCGTCGCCGAGATGAAGGCGAAGGGCATCGAAAAGCCCGTCGTCGCCTCGCTCGCCGGCGACGTTCAGGTCGAGGAGGCGGCCGAGTACCTGTTCGATCACGGCATTCCCGCCTATCCGTACTCGACCGAAATGCCGGTGATGGTGCTGGGCGCCAAGTACAAGTGGGCGCGGGGCGCGGGATTGATCTAGCTGGAGAATCTCCTCCCACGCGGACTCGACGCTCGTCGTTCGCTCTCCGCGGGGATTCGACCCGCATCAACGGCGCGAGTCCGCGTAACATATAAGCTTGCGCGCTTCGGTCGATCCGACCGAAGCGGTGGGCGGATGTCAGCATCTCGACAGAATCGCAAGGGATGCAACAGAGGCAGCCAGTTGCTGCCCACACACCCTGGGGCATCGCCTCGGGGCGGTGTCGACACGACAAGAGGGAGACAGCGATGAGCAGGAAAACCTGGTGGATCGTGGCAACTGCGGCAGCAGCCGTCGCCGGTGTCGTCTACGCGCAGCAGTTCCCGATACTCGACGCGGTCGCCGGCAAGGTGGTCCAGAGGTACCAGAGCTCGAGCTGCGAGCAGCTCTGGGCGAAGAAGGGCCAGCCCAAGTCGCCCGAGGAGCAACGGGTCATCGGCATGCTGAAGAGCGACCCGGCGATGCGCACCGAATTCATCAACCGCGTCGCCGCACCGATCGCGAACAAGATGTTCGAGTGCGGAATGATTCCGTAGGCGCTGTCGAGCGATGGGTCTGAAGAACGCGCGCCTCGCGCGCGCACTGGCGGCCCTGTCGATCGCATTCGTCGTCGCGGGCTGCGCGACGCGCCCCGTCAACCCCCCGATCGAGAAGCTCGACCCAAAGCCCTACAGCTTCGAACGGGCGTCGGCGAATCCCGAGGATCGCCAGAATTTCGTCATGCTCGCCTTTTCAGGCGGCGGTACGCGTGCGGCCGCGTTCGCGTACGGCGCGCTCGAGACGCTGCGCGACATGCAGATCACGACCCGGAGCGGCCGCAAGGTCCGCGCGCTCGACGAGGTCGACGTCATCACCGGGATATCGGGCGGGAGCTTCACCGCGCTCGCCTACGGCCTCTACGGCGACAAGCTCTTCGACGAGTACGAGAAGCGCTTTCTGAAGCGCGACGTGCAGGGCGAGCTGGTCGCGCGTGTATTCAATCCCTTCAATTGGGGAGAGCTCGCCTCCACGGGCTGGGGTCGGTCGGAGCTCGCTGCGAATCTCTACGACGAAATCCTCTTCAACGGCGCGACCTACGCCGACCTGAAGCCTGACGGACCGCAGATCTTCGTCGGGACTACCGATATTTCGGAAGGGACGCGCATCGTCTTCAGTCGCCAAACTTTCGACGTTCTGTGCAGCGATCTGAGCAAGTTCCGCCTCGCGCGTGCTGCTGCCGCGTCATCCGCGGTGCCCGTCGTCCTGTCGTCGATCACCATCGACAATTACGGCGGCACCTGCAACTACCGCTTCCCTCCGTGGACGAAGATGTTCTTCGACAATCCGAATCCCCCGCGGCCCGCGGCGCGCACGCTGAAGCGCCTCACCGAGATGGCTGAATACAGCGACCGGACCAAGCGCCCGTATCTGCACCTTGTCGACGGCGGCGTTTCCGACAACATCGGCATGCGCGGCGCACTCGACGTATTCGCGACGTTCGAGGCGCTGCATACGGCGGGAATTCCGACGCCCTTGGACAACGTGAAGAACGCTTTCGTGTTCATCGTCAACTCGCTCGCCGAGCCTCCCAACGACTGGGCCATGCACGAGAATCCGCCCGGCACCTTCGACGTCCTGATCAAGGCCACCGGGACGCCCATCGACCGCTATTCGTACGACACCGTCGAGACGCTGAAAGACATGCAGGCGCGCTGGCAGTTGCTGCGCGAAGTGCGCGAGGCGATCGGACCGGTCGCGGCGAAAGACCCGAGGCTCGCATTCATCGAGCGCGCGCCGGGCATCAACATCTACGTGATCGACGTCTCCTTCGCCGCCCTCAAGAACGCGGCCGAGCGCGACTACCTCAACGGCCTGCCGACCTCGTTCGTGCTTCCCGACGAAGCAGTCGACCGCCTGCGCGCCGCGGCGCGGACCGCGATCGTCGAGTCGCCGGTCATCCAGCAGCTGATGACCCAGGGCTTCGCACGGATGGTGCCGGCGCCCGCGCCTTGATCGGGCGGGGGAGATTCGGCGCGCCTCGCGCCGCGCCGTTCGCAATCTCATTGGTAGCGCAGCGCCTCGATCGGCTTGAGCCGCGCGGCCTTGTTCGCGGGATAGAAGCCGAAGAACACGCCGACCGCAGCGGCAACGCTGAACGCGAGAAGAATCGCGACGCCGGTGATCACCACCGCCACGTTCGCGAGCAGGTTCGCGGCCACGGCGACCACGACGCCGATCACGACCCCGACGATGCAGCCCGCGAGCGAAATGATGATCGCCTCGAGCAGGAACTGCATGAGGATGTCGCGCTGGCGCGCTCCGATCGCGATGCGGATACCGATCTCGCGCGTTCGCTCGGTCACCGACACCAGCATGATGTTCATGATGCCGATGCCGCCGACGAGCAGCGACACCGACGCGATCGCGCCGAGCATGATCGACATCACGTGCGCGGTCTGCGCGGCCGCGTTGGCGAGCGCCGTCAGATTGCGGATGTCGAAGTCGTTCTCGGTCCGCTCCGGCAGGTGGTGCCGCTGCCGTAGGAGTTCGGCCATCTCGGTCTCCGCCGCCGGCATCGCCGCGGCCGCCACGGCCTGGACCATGATGAAGCGGACGCTCCCCGGGAATTGGCTTCCGAAAACCTTGCGCTGCGCCGTTGTCACTGGAATCAGCACCGTGTCGTCCTGATCGCGGCCGTCGAGGCTCTGCCCCTTCGCCGCGAGCACGCCGATCACGGTGAACGGGCTGCCCTTGATGCGGATCGTCTTGCCGACGGGGTCGTCGTCGCCGAAAAGGTTCTGCACGACGGTGCGCCCGAGCAGCGCGACGCGGGTCTGCGACCGCACGTCGGCCTCGGTGAAGGCCGCACCCGCTGCCACGCCCCAATCGCGTACGTCGAGATAGGCGGGCGTGGTCCCGGTGACCATCGTGTTCCAGTTCGCGCCGCCAGTCACGAGTTGTGCAGCACCCGGCGCCACCGGCGCGACCGCCGCGATCGTAGGCAGCTCGGCGATCGCATCGGCGTCGCCGGTCGTGAGCGTCGGCGTGGCGCCCGACCCGAGACGCACGCCGCCCGCCATCGCCGAGCCCGAAAGCACGATGAAGAGATTGCTGCCCATCGACGCGATCGACTGATCGACCATGAACTGCGCGCCACGGCCGATCGCCAGCATCATGATGACGGCGGCGACTCCGATCATCATCCCGAGCATCGTGAGCACGGTGCGCAGGCGGTTCGCGCCCATCGCATGCCACGCCTCGGCGAGCATCTGCCCGATCACGCTTCCACCCCCGCGACCGCCGCGCGTGTGACGGCGCCGTCGTGCGTGATCCTGCCGTCGACGAAGCGGACAAGGCGCTTCGCGTAGCCGGCGATGTCGGGTTCGTGGGTGACGATGACGATCGTGATGCCGTCGGCGTTGAGCTGGGAGAAGACGTCCATGATCTCGTGGCTCGTCTTCATGTCGAGGTTCCCCGTGGGCTCGTCCGCCAGGATGAGCTTGGGCTCTCCGATCATCGCGCGAGCGATGGCGACGCGCTGCTGCTGGCCGCCGGAGATCTGGCTCGGCGCATAGCGCGCATAGGCGGCGAGTCCGACCCTGGCGAGCAGGTCGCGCGCTCTGCGTTCGCGCACGTCGCGCCCGACGCCCGCGTAGACGAGCGGGAGCGCGACGTTTTCGACGAGAGTCGCCCGCGGCAGCAGATTGAAGCCCTGGAACACGAAGCCGATCACCGTGTTGCGCAATCGCGCGAGCTGGTCGGAATCGAGAGTGCCGACGTCCCGGCCGTCGAGGAAGTAGCGGCCCGAGGTCGGGAGATCCAGGCATCCGACGATGTTCATGAACGTCGATTTGCCCGAACCCGAGGGTCCCATGATCGCTACGAACTCCGATCGCAGTACGACAAGGTTGACGTCCCCGAGCACCGGAACCGGCCCGGCCTCGGTCTCGTACTGCTTGCACAGATGCTCGATCCGGATGAGCGGTTCGTCGGTCATCAGAACATGCGCATCCGCAGCGTCGTCGCGCTTTGTTCGGCGGATTCCTCGATCAAGCCGACGACGACTTCGTCACCCTCCTTCAGGCTCGAGTCTCCGATTTCGGTGAATCGCCCGTCGGAGATTCCGACCTGCACCGGAATCGCGCGCGGCCGACCCCGATCGAGCACATAGACGGTGCCACTCGTCGCACGCGCCTTGTCGGCCGCGCCCGGGCGCTGCCGGCTCGCCTCGGCGGAGCCCGCCGGGCGAAAGCGGAGCGCCGCGTTCGGAACCATCAGCACGCCCTCGCGCCGGGCGACGATTACATTCACGTAAGCGGTCATCCCCGGCATGAGGATTTCGTCGGGATTGTCCACGGCGACGACGACGTCGTAGGTGACGACGTTCTGCTGCGTCGTCGCGTTGAGCCGCACTTGTCGCACACGGGCGGTGAAGCTGCGATTTGGGAAGGCGTCGACGGTGAATTGCACCGGCTGGTTCACCTTGATGCTGCCGACGTCGGCTTCGGCGAAGCTCGAATCGATCTGCATCTTGCGCAAATCCTGCGCGATCTGGAACAGCGTCGGCGTCTGGAAGCTTGCCGCCACGGTCTGGCCGATGTCGACGCTGCGGTTGACGACTACGCCGGACACCGGCGAACGGATGACGCTGTAGTCGAGGTTCGTGCGATCCTTCGCGAGCTGGGCGCGCGCGAGGTCGAGCTGCGCCTGCGCCGAACGATGCGCCTGAATCGACTCGTCGAACGCCTGCCTCGCGATGGAATCCTGGGCCCACAGCATCTCGCTGCGCCGCTCGTTTGCAACGGCCAGGTCGAGCGACGCCTGCGCGCTGGCCACGGCGGCCTCATCCTGCCGAACTTGCGCTTGCAGAAGTGCGGGGTCGAGCTCGAGCAGCACCTGCCCGGCTTTCACGTGGTCGTTGAAATCCACGTGCAGCTTCTTGACCGTTCCCGACACCTGCGTTCCGACGTTGACCAGAACGACGGGGTTGAGCGTGCCGTTCGCCGACACCGCCTGCGTGATGTCGCCGGTCTTCACGGCCGCCAGCCGGAACCTTGGGCGGACGGCATCCCGCGTTCCCATCCAGGCTGCGCCAGCGCCGGCGAGGACGAGCAACGTCAGTCCTGCAAGCACGTATCGATTGCCGAGAAGACGGGGGAGATCCATGATGACGATGCCTCGACCCAGAGTCGAGCGCGATCGGCATCCTATGGTTCCCCTTTCCCGGTCGCGGACCGTGATCTCCGTCAAATAGTCGGGCGGGGAGCAGCGGGCATCCCACCGTGGCCGCGGCCCTCGAGCGGCGTTGACTCCCCCTCCGCGCCCGGTAAACATATCGGAAGTGCCTCGAAGGCCATTCGAATCCGGGGAGGGGAAATGCGAACGACGATCCGCACAGTGGCGGTGACGCTGGCCGTCATCGCGGCTACCTTGCAACCGCAAGCGCTCGCGCAGGCGCCCGCGGCGGCGCCGACGAGCGGCGGGCCGGTCGATCGGGCCCTGCTCGAAGACATTGCGACGGCGAGTCGCATTCTCGCCGACCAGGGCGTGCTCGACGCGTTCGGCCATGTTTCGGTTCGCCATCCGAAGAACCCCGAACATTTTCTGATGTCGCGTTCGCTCGCGCCGGCGCTGGTCACTGCGGACGACGTTCTCGAGCTCGATTTCGCCGGCAACGCCGTCAATGCGCGCGGCCGCAGCCTGTTCCTCGAGCGGTTCATTCACGCCGAGATCTATCGAAGGCGCCCGGACGTGATGGCGATCGTCCACAGTCACTCGCCCGCCGTCATCCCGTTCGGCGTCACGACGCGGCCGATGCTCGCGATGTATCACAACGCGGCATTCCTCGCCGGCGGCGTTCCCGTGTTCGACATTCGCGACAAGTTCGGCGCCACCGACATGCTGGTCCGCAACGGTGAGATCGGCCGGGCGCTCGCCGAGAGTCTCGGCGACAAGCCGGTCGTGCT
The DNA here is from genome assembly GCA_035541655.1 of Casimicrobiaceae bacterium. GTDB lineage: Bacteria > Pseudomonadota > Gammaproteobacteria > Burkholderiales > Casimicrobiaceae > CAIWHR01. Next base: position 11,658 of record DATKMY010000137.1, read on the forward strand.
GATGCGCGGACATGGCAATGTCGCGACCGGTCCGTCGTTGCAGATCGCAGTGTTTCGCGCCGTCTATACGGAGGTCAACGCGCGGCTCGAGCTGCAGGCGATCGGCATCGGCGGGCCGATCACGGCGCTGACCCCGGAGGAAGGCATCAAGGCCGACAAGGTGAACGAGCAGATCGTCGGCCGGGCGTGGGATCTCTGGAAGCAGCGCGTCGGGGGCAAGTGACATGGCACGGCCGACCGCCGGCGCCTGCCGATAGGCGTCGACGGCGAAGCGACAGTCGCGGCGCACCGCGTCAGGGCCGGCCGCGATGAAATACAATGCCCGGCGTTGCGCTGCCGCAGGGAGAGCGAAGGCCCTGCGCTCCGCCGCCATCGCTCGCGTCTTGAACAATCGACGAAGGGGAACGACCCATGTGCGATCACCACGAAGACCTGACGAACCATGTGCCGACGTCGCGGCGCGATGTGCTGAGAGTCGGCGCGGCAGCGGCGATCGCCGCGCTCGGCGGCGTTGCCTGGGCCGCGGATCCTCCGAAGCCGGGTGCCGCGCCTCCGCCCAATGCGATCGCGCCTGCGGACGCCATGAAGCGGCTCCTCGATGGCAATGCGCGTTACGTGGCGAACGCACCGCGGGAAAAGGATTTCTCGGCCGGGCGCGCAGCGCGCGCTCAGGCGCAGTATCCGTTCGCGGCGATCCTGAGCTGCGCCGATTCCAGGGTTGCGCCCGAGCTCGCGTTCGACGAGGGTCCGGGTGAGCTCTTCGTGGTGCGCGTCGCCGGGAACTTCGTCAATCCCGATCTGCTGGCATCGCTCGAGTACGGAGTCCAGTTCCTCGGCGTCCCGTTCATTTTCGTTCTGGGTCACTCGAAGTGCGGAGCGGTCGACGCCGCGATCAAGGTGCTGAAGGCCAAGGCCGCCCTGCCCGGACACTTGCCGGACCTCGTGACCGCGCTCAAGCCGGCCGTGATCGTCGCCGAAAAGACCAAGTCCGGAGATCTGCTCGACAACGCGATCGCCGAGAACGTCCGCCGCCAGGTCGCCGGCCTGAAGGCGGCGAAGCCGGTCATCGCGAAGTTCTACGCCGAGAAGAAGATCGACATCGCGGGCGGCGTTTACGACCTCGAGACGGGAAAGATCACGGTGCTCTGAGCCGGACGCGTGAACGCCAATCTCTACGCGCTGCTGCGCGCGCATTTTCCCGAGAGCACCGAGCAGCCCTGCCTGTTGATCCCGGACGGACGTGTCGTCCACTACGAAGAGCTCGACCAGACGTCGGCGCGCATCGCCCATGCGCTGATCGCTGCCGGCGCCGCGCGCGGCGACCGCGTTGCCGTACAGTGCGACAAATGCTGGGAAGCGCTCGCGCTCTATCTCGCGTGCCTGCGCGCCGGCTTCGTCTATCTGCCTCTCAATACCGGCTACCAGAAGAGCGAGCTCTCGTACCTGTTCGGTGACGCGGAGCCGTCGATCCTCGTCTGCAGACCGGAGTCCGCCGATCGGATCGCGCCGCTGCGGCCCGAGGCGAAGGTCTTCACGCTGGCGAGCGGCGAGGGCACGCTCGTCGACGCCGCGGCCGGCCGATACGAAAGCTTCGAGACCGTCGTCTCGCAACCCGACGATCTCGCGGCGATCCTCTACACGTCGGGGACGACCGGCCGCCCGAAAGGCGCGATGCTCTCGCACCGAAACCTCGGCAGCAACGCGTCGACGCTCGTCGACTATTGGGGTTTCACGCGCGGCGACGTGCTGTTGCATGCGCTGCCGACCTACCACGTGCACGGTCTGTTCGTGGCGTGCCACTGTGTGCTCCTCGCGGGGGCACGGATGTTGTGGCTCGCCAAGTTCGACGCCGCGGAGGTGCGCGCGCTGCTCCCCCGCGCGACGGTGATGATGGGCGTGCCGACGTTCTACACGCGGCTCCTGTCGCTCGCGGACTTCGGCGCCGAAGACTGTCGCTCGATCCGGCTGTTCATCTCCGGCTCGGCGCCGTTGCTGCCGGAAACCTTCGACGAGTTTCGGCGGCGCACCGGGCAAGCGATCCTCGAGCGCTACGGAATGACGGAAACCGGTATGAACACGTCGAATCCCCTCGATGGCGAACGCATCGGCGGAACGGTCGGACCGGCACTCCCCGGAATCTCGGTGCGCGTCGTCGATGCCGAAGGCCGGCCCGCGCCGCCGGGTGTTGTCGGCGCCATCGAGGTCAAGGGACCGAACGTCTTCGTCGGATATTGGCGGATGCCCGAGAGGTCGCGCGAGGAGTTCACGGCCGACGGCTACTTCCGTACCGGCGACATGGGCGAGCTGCTCGACAACGAGTATCTGCGCATCGTCGGCCGCGCGAAGGACTTGATCATCACCGGCGGCCTCAACGTCTATCCGAAGGAGATCGAGGAGAGGATCGACGCGATGCCCGGGGTGGTCGAATCGGCCGTGATCGGCGTGCCCGACGCCGATTTCGGCGAAGCGGTCGCCGCGGTCATCGTTGCGAAGCCCGGCCATACGCTTACCGAGCGCAGCGTCGTCGCGGCCCTCAAGGCGGAGATTGCGGGATTCAAGATTCCGAAGCGCGTCCATTTCGTCGCCGAGCTGCCGCGCAACGCGATGGGCAAGGTTCAGAAGAACGTGCTCCGTCAGCAGTTCGGGACATGATCCTGCGGCCGGCGCGCGGAGCGCCGGCGTGATGCTCGGCCGAGGGTTGTCCGCGCAGACCGGCAGATCGCGTTGCGACCGCATAGCGGCGGCGGTGACATCCGCGCGCTCGTCCGACATGCCGCGATTTCCCGCATGCTCACGGACGTCGCCGCCCCGGTGAACTGCACCGCGACTGCGGCCATCGCAGCGCACGATGTCAGGTGGCGAGCTCTCTGCTCCCACGGTTCGCGCCGAAACAAACGAAACAAAAATGGCCAGCGGGTGCAATTTCACTGATTCGACCGCTCGCTAGACTGCGAGCTCGCATCTCAACCCGACCATAGGAGTCACACGAATGAATGCACCGATCGATCTCGCCGCGCTCAAGGGTCGCCAGCAACTCGCATGGGCAAGCGGCGACTACGCGGTCATCGGAACGACATTGCAGATCGTCGGCGAGGAGCTCGCCGAAGCATGCGACGTGCGCTGGGACGAGGACGTGCTCGACGTCGCCGCCGGCAACGGCAACGCGACACTCGCCGCTGCGCGCCGCGGCGGCCGCGTGACGTCGACCGACTACGTGTCGACGCTGCTCGATCGCGGCGCCGACCGGGCACGGGCGGAGCATCTCGACGTCAAGTTCGAGCTTGCCGACGCCGAAGCGCTCCCTTACCGCGACGCGAGCTTCGATGTCGTTCTCTCGACGTTCGGCGTCATGTTCGCGCCCGATCACGCGCGAGCCGCCTCGGAGCTCGCTCGCGTCTGTCGCCGAGGCGGCCGCATCGGTCTGGCGAACTGGACGCCCGAGAGCCTTGTCGGCCGGATGTTCAGGATTCTCGGGAAGTACCAGCCGCCGCCGGCGGGCACGCAGCCGGGCACGCTGTGGGGCACCGAGGCGCATCTGCGCGCCCTTTTCGCCGACGAGGCGGCCGCGATCGTGACGACGCGCCGGTTTTTCAAGTTCCGCTACCGTTCGGCGGCGCACTTCATCGATGTGTTTCGCAACTGGTACGGACCGACGCACAAGGCGTTCGCCGCGCTGCCGGCCGACAAGGCGGCCGCGTTGGAGCGCGACCTCGCCGAGCTCCTCGACAGCATGAACGGAGACGCTCCGCGCTCGCTCGTCGTGCCGGGCGAATATCTCGAGGCGGTGATCACGCGGGGCTAGCGGGTGGAAATGCGCGGCGCCGGATCGAAGGTCCGGCGCGCGTCAGGGCCGCCACGTACTGAACGATTTCCACAGCATGTACGCGGCGAGCAGGTAGAGCACGAACGCGAACGAGCGCCGCAGCGTCCTCACCGGCCAGCGGTGCGCGGCGCGGGCGCCCATCGGCGCCGAGATCACGCTCGCGGCGACGATCGCTAGCAGCGCCGGGACGTAGACGAAACCGATCGAATGCGCCGGCAACCCGGGCTGCGACCATCCGGCGGCGACGAAGCCGATCGTTCCGGCAATCGCGATCGGCAGTCCAAGCGCCGCCGAGGTCGCGACGGCATTCCGCATGTTCACGTTGCACGCCATCATGAACGGCACGGTGATGAACGCGCCACCCGCGCCGACCATGCTCGAGATCAGGCCGATGCCGCCGCCCACGGCGAACAACCCGCCTTTGCCGGGGAGCTCGCGCGTCGGCTTGGGCTTGCGATCGAGCAGGATATTGGTCGCGGCGGCGGCGACGAACGCTCCGAAGAATGCCGAAAGCACAGGCGTCGACATGCCGCCGACGATCTGCGGGCCGACGAGCGATCCGGCGATGACTCCGGGCGCGAGCCCTGCGACAACCGCCCACAGAATCGCGCGATGCCGATGATGCTCGCGCATCGACGCGATCGACGTGAACAGAATCGTCGCGGTCGCGGTGCCAATCGCCATGTGCACGACGTGCTCGACCGGATAGCCCTGACGCGTGAACACGAAGGTCAGCAGCGGCACCATCGTCATCCCGCCGCCCAGACCCAGCAGCCCTGCGAGAAAGCCGACAACCGCGCCGAGCGCCAGGAACGCGACGACGAGCGTGAGATCCACCTAGGCGCGCGCGAGCTTGACGACACGCCCCCACTCGGCGGGATCGACCGGCGTGATCGACAGCCTGTTGCCGCGCTGCAGGACCCGCATGGAGGCAAGCTCGCGATCCGCGCGCAATTCGGCGAGCGAGACGAGGCGAAGCTTCTCCCTGAGCTTCACATCGACGCAGACCCATCGCGGCGCATCGCGCGTCGCCTTCGCGTCGTAGTACGGGCTCTTGCGCTCGAACTGCGTCTCATCGGCATGCGCGGGCGCAGAGACCTCGACGATGCCGACGATTCCCGGCTCGGGGCAGCTCGAATGGTAGAAGAACGCGAGATCGCCGACCTTCATCTGGTCGCGCATGAAGTTGCGCGCCTGGTAGTTGCGCACCCCGAACCAGGACGTCGTCTGCTTCTTTGCCGCGGCGAGGTCGTCGATCGAGAACTCGTCGGGCTCGGATTTCAGCAGCCAGTAACGCATATATTTCCGCTCCTGCCCAAGTCTATCAAAACACGGCTCAGCCCTTGGCGAGCAAATTTGCTGTGCGGCTTCCGCCTGCCCTCATCCCGGAGGCATACGGGCTGCCGGTGCCGCGCCGGACCGGCTTAGCACCGGCCGAATCAACTCAAGAAGTCGAAGAGCGTCCGCGCGACGACCTTCGTCGCGCGTCGCAGATCTTCGAGCACCAGGTGCTCGTCGGCGCGCTTGGCATTGGATTCGAGCACTGTCCGCGGTCCGGCGCCGTAGATCGCAGCGGGAACGCCCGCAGCGCCGAAGAGGCGCACATCCGTGTAGAGCGGCGTGCCGGACGCCGGAATGGGTTCGCCGAACACCGCGGATGCGTGCTGTCGGAGTCTCTGCACGAGGCTTGCGCTTCCCTCCCCGGACTGCCACGAATCCGCGAGCAGCAGCAGCCGGATCTCGACGCGGATTCCGGGAATCTCGCGCGCCGCATCGTCGATGACACGTCGCACGTCGGCCTCGACCGCGGCCGGATCCTCTTCGGGAATCATCCGGCGGTCGAGCTTCAGCACGATCTTGCCCGGAACGACGTTCGTGTTCGTGCCGCCTTCGATGCGGCCGACGTTGACGTAGGGGTGCGTAATTCCGGGCACTGCGGAGCTGATCGACTGGTAGCGGCGGTTCTCTGCATAGAGCGCGTTCAGGATGGCTGTCGCACCCTGCAGCGCGTCGATGCCCGTGTGGGGAACGGCCGCGTGCGCCATCCGGCCGTGAACCGTCACCTCCATCTGCAGGCACCCGTTGTGCGCGTTGAGCACCTGATAGCTGAAGCCGGCGGCGATCAGGAGATCGGGCTTGGTGAGCCCACGCGCCAGAAGCCATCCCGGACCGAGTTCGCCGCCGTACTCCTCGTCGTACGTGAACAGCAACTCGACGCCGCCTCGGAGCGGTTCTGCGAGCGATTCCAGAGCGCGCACCGCGAACGCGTAGGTCGCGAAATCGCTCTTGCTCACGGCGGACGCGCGACCGTAGAGTCGGCCATCCACGATTTCGCCGCCGTAGGGGTCGTGCGTCCAACCCTCCCCCGGCGGCACGACGTCGCCATGCGCGTTGAGCGCGATCGTCGGACCCGGGCCGTAGCGACGGCGCACGATCAGGTTCGTGATCGATTGCAGCCCGCGGCGCTTCACCTCCGCGTCCGGCACGGGATGCTGTTCGCTTTCGAAGCCGAACCCGCTGAGCAGACTCGCGGTGCGCTCGGCGTGCGGTGCGTTGTCGCCCGGCGGCGTGTCGGTCGGCACGCGGACGAGCTCCTGCAGAAAGCGAACCTCGTCGTCGAAGTGGGCGTCGACCCAGGCGTCAAGGCGATCGTAGCGGCCCATCGAATTCCCTGCCTGCGCCGTCAACTACCGAGCTCTCTGCCGAGGTTCTCGAGCAGAGCACGGAATGCGCATACCGCGAGGTGCGCGTCGTCGTTGGAGATCGTCTCGAGCGGGTTGTGACTGATCCCGGAATTGCCCCCGCGCACGAAGAGCATCGCCTGCGGCATCACCTCGTGCAGCTTCATCGCGTCGTGGCCCGCGCCGCTCGGCATCCTATGGATCGGCAAGCCGAGCGCGGCGACCGCGTTCTCCCAGCGACGCTGCCACTCGGGTGCGCTCGGCGCGGCGGGCACGCGCAACGTCTCCTCGACGGCAAAGACGACGCCGCGGCGATCGCAGATGCGCGCGAGCTCGGCGAGCACGTCGTTCACGCACGCATCGCGCGCGGCGTCCGTCGTCGAGCGGATGTCGAGGCTGAAGCGGCAGCGGCCCGGCACGACGTTGATCGAGCCGCTGGGCACGTCGAGCATCCCCACGGTCCCGACCACGTTCGGCACGGCGGACGCGCGCTTCTCGACGTAGAGCACGAGCTCCGCGGCCGCTGCCGCGGCGTCGCGTCGACCGTCCATCGGCGTCGTGCCGGCGTGGCTCGCCATCCCGGCGATCTCGCCGACGAAGCGCACGCCGCCGTTGATCGACGTCACTATCCCCAACGGGATGCCGATCTCGTCGAGCACCGGTCCCTGCTCGATGTGGACTTCGACGAATCCGAGATACCGCGCCGGGTCGCGGGTGAGCGTCGCTATGTCGTCGATGCGCAAGCCCGCGTGCGTCATCGCCGCGCGCATCGTAACGCCGTCGGCGTCCTTCTGCTCGAGCCAGCGAAGATCGAAGTGGCCCGTCAGCGCGCCGGAGCCGAGGAAAACCGCTTTGTAGCGTTGACCCTCTTCCTCGGCGAAGCCGACGACTTCCAGGCCGAAAGGCAACCGGCAGCCGGCGCGCTTCAACTCGCGCACGCAGGCCATCGGGACGAGGATGCCGAGCCGCCCGTCGTACCTGCCCGCGTTGCGCACGGTGTCGTAGTGGCTGCCGGTCAGCAGGCGCTTTCGCTCCGAATCCGCGCCGTGGTAGACCCCGACCACATTGCCCACGGCGTCGACTTCGACCGAGTCGAATCCGCACTCGCGCATCCAACCCGCGAGACGCCGGGCGCACGCGCGGTGGGCGTCGGTCAGATAGGTGACGGTGAGTTGGCCGCGTTCAGCGTATCCGGGGTCGGAATGCTCGGCGAGCATTTCGGCCCAATCCCAGACCGCGTTGCCCAGGCCCGGCACAAATGCGAATGCGTCATCGAGGCGAGTCTCCGCGTAGCGATGTATGTTGCGCAGCGCCTCGGCGAGCTCGAAATCCGGATGATTGCCGAGTCGGCGCTCGATCGTCGCGAGCACGTCGTCTGGCGGAACGCCCCGCGCGCGCGGCCCCTGCAGCGCAACGAGGAACGGAAACTCGAATCTGCCGCGATATTCGGCGTCGAGACGCGAGAGCGTCGCGAGCTTGTCCTGCGTGCGCTCCGTGGGAGCCGCGCTCGCGTTCGCCGCTTCGGTGGCGATGATCCGCTCGATCGCCGTCCTCCCGATGACCCGGGCATGAGCATTGATCAGCGCGAGCTGCCTCCCCCGGCCTGCCGCGCGAACGGCGTCGACCAGCGCGACCTTGAGCTCGGCGAGACTGCGCAACGGACGGCGTACTGCGGCCTGCTCTGCGATCCACGGCGACCGCTCGTAGATGCCGTCGAGCAGCGCGCAGAACTCGCGCGGAGCTGCCGCGTTGATCCGCTCGAGGGAGAGGGTCAAGGATTCACTCCCACACGAGAGCGGTGGCGGAATCGAAGGGGTGGACCGCCGTCCAGTGCCGTGCGACGTCGATGCGGCGAGCGATCCACACGCGGTCGTGCTGCGCGATGTGGTCGAGGAAGCGCTGCACGGCGCGCATCCGTCCCGGCCGCCCGAGGAGGCGGCAGTGCATTCCCACGCTCATCATCTTGGGCTGCTCGTCGCCTTCTGCGTAGCAGACGTCAAAAGTGTCGCGATGGTAGTCGGAGAACTCCCCGCCGCTCGCGAAGCCCTGCGGCGACGCGAAGCGCATGTCGTTGCAATCGAGCGTGTACGGGACTACGAGGTGCGGCGCTAGCGCGCCATCGGTCTTCCTCACCTGGAGCCAGAATGGCAGATCGTCGCCATAATAGTCGCTGTCGTATTCGAAGCCGCCGGCGTCGGCCGCACCGTCTCGAACTCGTAGACCGACTGGCAGCAATGCAGGCGGACGGGCACACCCAGCTCCGCGCTTGCCGTGGCCGTTCGGGAGAGCAACTCGGGCGTGCAGGTCTCGATACGACCGGGAGCGAGCAAGCCGCGGACCAGGCCGCCGCCGGAACCGTCGAAATCCCGGATGAAGCGGACCGCGTCCGACAGTCCCTGCAAGCCCCGGGGCTCGTCCGAGAAGCGGTCGAGCGTACCGTCGCGGCAAACGTAGCTGATGCCGCTCATATAGCAAAGGCCCGTGTAGACGCGAATGCCGAGCTCGACCGCGATCGCTGCTACCGCGGCGAATTCGTCGTAGCGCTCCGCCCACTTCCGGTAGTACATCGAGGTAATCGGCAGTGCGGTCGTGATGCCGTTGCGCACGAGCCGCGTGAGCGCATAGCGGTACTTGAAGGCCTCCTCGGCGTCGGCGTAGGTCTCTCGGGAACCTTCGCGCAAATAGTCTTCCGACCACAGCCGCCCCATCCTGAGCTTGTCGCCGTTGTCGAACGCGAGCACGCCGGAATCGAGGTCGCCGAGCGCATCGAGGTCGATCAGCCCCGGGCACACGATCGCGCGTCCGATATCGGTCGCGGGCTCGGGGTTGGGCGCCCAACGCGCCGGGGACATCGACTGGGGAGATAGGCGTCGCATTGGCCCGCCCTCGCGTCGAAGGGAGCGCAGAAGGCGCAAACGCCGTTCGCGCGCTCCAAAAAAACGGCGGCGCCGTCACCGGCGTCGCGTCGCGTCGCATTTCGCCGTCGGGCGAATTGAAAGGGCGTTCCCCGCCTGTGCCGTGCCGCCCTCATCTTGAACCTAAGTTCAAGAGGGTCGCCTGCCCGAGCCTTCAGGCGCTTCCGCGTAGGAACGCACACCGGCTCGTCATGGCGCGGCAACCTCGCTAAGTTAGCATTGGTTCAAAGAGTATACGGACGACTCGAACACCGCAGGGAACATGAATCGGTACACGCGGACGCCGCGGGAGTCCGCGGGATGCGTGCGTCAAAGCAACTTTTCCTGGCCCGAGAGCGCCTGATCAATCGCGGAGCGCATTCCGGCGATTCTACGCCGCGCCGACGGTGCGTCAATCTTCGCCGACGGGTCGCTCTCTTTCGGCGTAGCCCGGCCGCGCCGGAATTCGTGCACGAGGTTGAGCGCCGCCATCACGGCGATGCGCTCGGTCGACTGCACCTTGTGCGCGTCGCGGATCTCGCGCATTCGCGCGTCGAGGAACGCAACGGCCTCGCGGAGCTCGTCCTCCTCGCCCGGCTTGCACGCGACCTTGTATTCGCGGCCGAGAAGCGAGACGTCGAGCGTGACGGTCGATTCGCTCGTGGCGCTCTTGGCCTTCATTCGGCAGTCTCTGGGAGCCGCGCGACGAGCGCGTCGAGGCGGCGCTTTGCCTCCGCGACCCGCTCGGAGAGCGCCTGGTTGCGCGCCTCGGCGGCGCTCAGGCCACGACGCAGAGCTTCGTTCGCCGCGCGCAAGCCTTTCGCGTAGACGAGAAGCGCGGCGAGCCGCTGCTCGAGGGTGGAGAGATCCGATTCGAGGGTGCCGCCGGGATCGGGTTCGGCGGGATTCGCTGGCGAGCTCATCAAACCACTCTAGTCTTTCGGTACGCGCGGCGTCAACCCGCCTCGACGCCGGTCGCGAGCGGCGCATAGCGAACTTCGACGACGTCGATTTCCTCGACGCCGGCCGGCGTGCGCAGCATCACGGTGTCGCCCTCGCGCGCCTTGAGCAGTGCCCGTGCTATCGGCGACACCCAGCTGATGTAGCCGCGTGCGGTGTCGATCTCGTCGACGCCGACGATCGACACCGTGCGCTGCTCGCCGCGCGCGTTGACCACGTCAACCGTCGCGCCGAAGAACACCTGGCCCGACGACTCTTCGCCGCGCGGCGCCGCGGGATCGACGACCTCGGCGGCATCGAGCCGCTTGATCAGGAACCGGATGCGGCGATCGATCTCGCGCAGGCGCTTCTTGCCGTAGATGTAGTCGCCGTTCTCGGACCGATCGCCGTTGCCCGCGGCCCATGCGACGGTGCCGACGAGCTCGGGGCGCTCCTTCTGCACGAGATGCTCGAGCTCGGCGGAGAGGCGCGCGAAGCCGCCGGGCGTCATGTAGTTGCGCGCGCCGACCGGCAACGGCGACATGGCGATGTCGTCCTCGTCGTCGGTCGCGTCCGATTCGCGCGTGAAGGCCTTGTTCATCGTTGCCGGGATGCCAGGACATCCTCCCGCAGTCGCGAATTATATGACGCCGGGTTGAGGTCGAAGTTTCCGCCGGTCAGCGGAGGCCGGGCCGCACGGCTGGAGAAGGAGGTGCGGTGGCGCCGGCCCTCCCCGGCGCGGCCACTATAATCGTCGCTCGCCGAATACCTTGGCTCGCCTGTGGCGTCGCCCGCCATGTCCGCACCGCCGTTGCCCGGCCTCGCCACTCCTGCCCGCCGCGCCGCGATTCTCCTCGCCCTTGCCGCCGCTGCGCTCGTCGTGCTCGGCGCATCGCTCGCGATAGGCAGTATCGACGTCGGAGTGTCGGCAATCCTGCATGCGCTCCGCGGCGACACGACCGACACCGCATCGGCGATCGTCCGCGAGTTGCGGCTGCCGCGTGCGCTCGCGGCCTTCGCGGTGGGCGCGCTGCTCGCTCTCTCTGGCGCGTTGATGCAGGTGCTGCTGCGCAATCCTCTCGCCGATCCGTACATCCTGGGCATCTCGGGCGGCGCCGCGGTGGGTGCCCTCGGCGCGATGCTCGCCGGCGCCGCATCGCTGGTGACACCGGCAGCGCTCGTCGGCGCGCTCGCGTCGACGGGGCTGGTCTTCACGCTGGCGCGCGCCGGGATCGACCGCGCGCCGTGGACGAGCACGCGGCTGCTGCTCACCGGCGTTGTCGTCGCCGCGGGCTGGGGGGCGCTGATCGCGCTGATGCTCACCATGGCGCCGGACGCGCGAGTGAAAGGGATGCTGTTCTGGCTGATCGGCGATCTCGGGGGAACCGTGCTTCCCGCGCCCGCGCTCGCCGTGCTGGCGGTGGCGCTCGCCGGTGCGCTCGCATTCGCCCGCGACCTGAACGTGCTCGCGCGCGGCGAGCACGTCGCCCTGGCGCTCGGTGTCGCAGTCGAGCGCACGACGCTCGCGCTGTGCGCGCTCGCAGCGCTTGCGACCGCAGCTGCCGTCACGACGGCGGGAAGCGTGGGCTTCGTCGGGCTCGTCGTCCCGCATGCGCTGCGCCTCGTGATCGGCAACGACCAGCGGCTGCTGTTGCCGGCGAGTGCCCTCGCGGGCGGCGCGCTGCTCGTCGCGGCCGACACTCTCGCGCGGACGGTCGTCGCCCCTGTCCAGCTTCCGGTCGGCGTCATCACCGCGCTCGTCGGCGTCCCGGTGTTTCTCGCGCTGCTCTCGAGAGGCCGAACGTGATGGACGCCGCCGTTCGGCTCGCCTGCCGCGGACTCGAGCTCGCGATCGGCTCTCGCACGCTCGTCGCGGACCTAGATCTCGAAGTGCGCGCCGGCGAGTGCTGGGCGATCGTCGGACCCAACGGCGCAGGCAAGACCACGCTCGTCGCAACGCTCGCCGGACTCCGCGCTCCGGCATCGGGCGAGGTCGCGTATGACGGCATTCCGCTCGCGCAGCTCGGACCGCGCGAGCGCGCGCTGATTCGAGGCTACCTGCCGCAGGATTCGGTCGACTTCTTTCCGGCAACCGTGCTCGAAACCGCGTTGATCGGCCGGCACCCGCACCTCGGCCGCTGGCAGTGGGAGTCCGGCGCCGACATCGAGCGCGCTCGCGACGCGCTCAGGGCGTTCGGCCTCGAAGGCTTCGGGGCGCGCGACGTGCGGACGCTGTCGGGGGGCGAACGCCGGCGCCTCGCGCTCGCCGCGCTCGTCGCGCAGGACCCCGAAATCCTCCTGCTCGACGAGCCGTCGTCGCACCTCGACCTCGGCCAGCAGATCGCTGCGCTCGGCGTAGTGACCACGCTCGCTCGTGAGCGCGGCAAGGCGATCGTGATGGTGCTGCACGACCTGCATCTCGCGCTGCGCTTCGCCGATTACGCCGTCGCGGTGGGCGGTGGGCGCGCGCGCCCGGGCACCGCCGCGGAAATCCTCACCGCTTCGACGCTATCGGAGCTCTTCGGGCATCGGCTCGCGCGCGTCGGCGATGGCACCGCTTCGACGTTCGTCCCGAGCTGACCCGCCGCCGCTCAAATCATCTGCTGGCGGCGTTGCTCCCGGACGTGCTCGAGCAGCATCAGGCTGCGCCGGACGCCTTCCATGTTCGGATTGACATCGAGCGCGCGGCGCGCGTAGTCCAGCGCACGGTCGTAGTACTCAAGCCGGATGTAGATCTGCGAGTAGCCGGCGAGCGCGCCGAAATGGTACGGGTTGCGCTTCATCACTTCGTCGCAGTCCGCGAGCGATTTGCGCAGCTCTCCGACCAGGAAGTAGAGGGTGGCGCGCTTGTTCCACGCTTCCGCGAAATCGGGCTTGCGTTCGATGATCCGCGTGAAGGTCGCGATGGCATCGGTGAGCTCGCCCTCCTCCATCTCGTGGACGCCCATCGCGTACAAGCGATCGATCGAGGCGTCGCCCGAGCGCGCCCAGATCTGCCAGAGCGCATGTTCAGCGTCCTCGCGCGTTTCCTCGTCGGGATCCTTGAGCGCGCGTACGAGTGCGCGAGCGTCTGCCATTGTCCCGATCTCTCCGAGGCGGCCGGCCGCCTCGCGGCGAGCGCTCACGTCGGGTTGCGCGAGCGCCCGCACGGCGGCTTCGCGGCTCTGCCCCTGCGCTGTGTCGGGCGGTTCCGCAACGGCGACGAGGCTCGCGAAGACCGCGACGAGCGCGCACGACAACGCCGCTCGCGCAGCCGATAACGACGCTCGCAACGTGGCCATTCGCGTCCGCGCGCCTTCCATGAGCAACGATGATACGACTAATGCCGGCGCGCGGCGTCGAGCGCGGCGCACAAGCCTTCCATCCCGTCGAGGAAGCGCGGTCCGGGCCGGTGCAGCAGGTTCGCGTCGACCGTGTAGAGATGCCCCTGGGCCACTGCCGGAAGCGTCGTCCAGCGCTTCCAGTCGTCGAGCCACGCGGGACGCACGGCACCTTCGGTGCCGGCGATGATTGCATCCGGACGTGCGGCGAGCACCGCCTCGACGCTCACGCCTGGCGCGGGTAGCGTGAGCGATGCGAAGACATTCTCGCCGCCGCAGATCCGGATCGCTTCGGAAATCAGGTGCTCTCCGCCGACGGTATAGAGCGGCTCGTTCCAGATCTCGTAGAAGACGCGCAGCCGGCGCGGCGCATTGTGCGCCTCGCCGAGGCGTTCGAGCTTCGCGCGGAATGCGGTTGCTCGCGCACGGGCCACGCCTTCCGTGCCGGCCAGCGTCCCGAGCCGCTCGATATCCGCGGCGATGCCCGCGATCGTCGTCGGATTGGTGATGAAGACGGGCACCCCTCGGGCCCGGAGCGCCAGGACCTCGCCGGTCGACGAGTAGGGCCAGGTGACGACGAGGTCCGGACCGAGCGTGACGATGCGCTCCATGTCCAGGCGGTGCACGTCGCCGACCTTCGGCTTCGCCTTCGCCTCGGGCGGCCAATCGGACGTCGTCAGCACGCCGACGACGCGATCGCCCGCGCCTGCCGCGTAGAGGAGCTCCGTCGCATGCGGTGCGAGGCTCACGATGCGCGTTGCCGGCTTCTCCAGCACGACCGTCGCGCCTTCGTCATCGATTGCACTCACTGCCGCGCGCGCCGCCGCGGCCGCGAGCAGCGCGACCAGCGAGAGAGCGCGAACGCCGATCACGGCCATCATCGCCCACCGCCGGAGGCCGTCGCTCCGCCCGCCGGGAACTTCGCGGCGAGCCGTTGGCCATTGTCGAAGACGTCGTTCCCGCGCACGAACCGGTGATGACTGATGATGGGCGGCCTGCACCGGCTCGGCTTTGCCGGAGCGACAGCGGGTTGGCGCAGGCCTCGTACGCGAAGGACAGCGTTCCCGATTCACCCGCTGCGAGGGAGTCGCCGGCGGCCACCTGCGGGACGGATTCTACCTCCGTCGACGGCCGGATCCGGCCCGTGCGCAAGCCGCCCGTCGCCGGGACTGCAGCGGCGCGCGGCCCCCTGATATAATTCGCGCCCTTTCAACGACTTGGGCATCCGGCCTCGCGATCGACGAGCGCGGCCTCCTTCGTGGCGCAAAAGCTCTATATCCGCACGTTCGGTTGCCAGATGAACGAGTACGACTCGGACAGGATGGCCGACGTGCTCGCGGCCTCCGACGGCCTCGCGCTCACCGATCGCCCCGAGGACGCCGACGTCATCCTGTTCAATACGTGTTCGGTGCGCGAGAAGGCACAGGAGCGCGTGTTCCACGACCTCGGCCGAGTGCGCGCGCTCAAGGCCGCGCGTCCCGATCTCATCATCGGCGTGGGCGGCTGCGTCGCGAGCCAGGAAGGCGCGACGATCGTTCGCCGCGCACCATATGTCGATGTCGTCTTCGGTCCGCAGACGCTGCATCGGCTCCCGGCGATGATCAATGCGCGGCGCGTGACGGGTGAGCCGCAGGTCGACATCGCGTTCCCGGCGATCGAGAAGTTCGACCACCTTCCGCCCGCGCGTGTCGAGGGGCCGACGGCATTCGTGTCGATCATGGAGGGCTGCAGCAAATACTGCACGTTCTGCGTGGTCCCCTATACGCGCGGCGAAGAGGTCTCGCGCCCGTTCGACGACGTGCTCACTGAGATCGCAGATTTAGCCGACCAGGGTGTAGTCGAGGTGACGCTCCTCGGGCAGAACGTCAACGCGTATCGGGGTCCGATGGGCGATTCGGGAGAGATGGCAGATCTCGCGACGCTGATCGAATACATCGCGGAGGTGCCCGGAATCGAGCGCATCCGCTATACGACGTCGCACCCCAAGGAGATGACGCGCCGGCTGATCGAGACCTACGGGCACGTCCCGAAGCTCGTCTCGCACCTGCACCTGCCGGTGCAATCGGGATCGGACCGCATCCTGTCGGCGATGAAGCGCGGCTACACGGCGCTCGAGTACAAGTCGATCGCGCGGGCGCTGCGCGCGGAGCGGCCCGACCTTTCGCTCACTTCCGATTTCATCATCGGCTTCCCCGGCGAGTCCGACGCCGATTTCGCCCAGACGATGCGCCTTGCCGAGGACGTCAGCTTCGACGGCGCTTTCAATTTCGCCTACAGCCCGCGACCCGGGACGCCGGCTGCCGCCCTTCCCGACCCGGTGCCGCCGGACGTGAAGCAGGCGCGCCTCGAAGCGCTGCAGGCGGTACTCGACGCGCAATATCGCGCCTACAGCGAGGCGATGGTCGGAACGATGCAGCGAGTGCTGGTGACGGATCGCTCGGTCAAGGATCCTCGGGAGCTGCAAGCGCGCACCGAGAACAACCGCGTCGCGAATTTCGCGGGCAGCCCCGAGCGCATCGGCAGCTACGTGCGGGTGGCAATTACGGCCGCACTCGCGCACTCGCTGCGCGCCGAGCTCGTGCCCGCATAGCGAGAATCGTAATCGTGGCGGGCGGCGTGCGCTGCTTCGCCCGCCGCCGTACGAGGCGATCCATGTCGATCCGATTCGAAACGCTCTCCCGGCAATTCACATTTCGACGCGCAGCCGCGCTGCTCGGCGCCGGGATCGCGCTGGCGCTCTCGGGCTGTGCGACGGCACCGGCATCGAGCCCGACCACCGGCGCGAACGGCGCTGTTGCTGCCGAGGCCGCGCAAGCCGGCGTCGCCGCCGCGCAGGCTGCGAGCGACACGGCCAAGCCTGCGACACAGGGCACGGCAGCCGCGCCTGGCGCAGGAACGCCCCCGGCCGCCGCCGCTGCTGCTGCTGCCGCCGCAGCAGCAGTGACGGCGGGACAGCCGAAGCCCTTCGCCGAAATCGTCAGGGGCGCCAGGGAAACACCCGGTCTCTTCCATCTCTGGCAGAAGGACGAAAAGGTCTGGATCGAGATTGCGCCCGAGCAGTTCGATCACTCCTATTTCTTCCAGGCGAACGTCAGCCAGGGCCTGGGCGAGAACCGGATCTACGCGGGGATGATGGCCGGTTATCCGTTCGGGCCCGAGCAGGTTGTCGCGTTCCACAGGATCGGCAACACCGTCCAGCTCCTCGCGAAAAACGTCAGGTACACGGCCAAGGCCGGCACGCCCGAAGCGCGCGCGGTCGCGAACGCGTTCTCGGACAGCCTGCTCGCAAGCGCCGCGGTCGTCTCGCAGCCGCATCCCCAGCGCAAGTCCGTCCTGATCGAAGCCAACGCGCTGCTGCTCGCCGACATCCCGGGCGCGAACTCGGTGCTCGAGCGGACGTATCGCCAATCCTATTCGTTCGACGCGCGCAATTCGTCGATCGGCAAGACGCGCGCTACGCCGGAGATGGCGACCTTCGACGTCACCGCGCACTACTCGCTCTCCCGCGTCTCGCTACCGCCGGCGCACCCCGCGCCGGGCGCGCCGCCGCCGACCGAGCCGCCCTCGACGCTGCCCGACGTGCGCAGCCTGTTCCTCGGGTTCCACTACAGCCTCGCGAAGCTTCCAGACGAGCCGATGCGCCCGCGCCTCGCCGACGAGCGGATCGGCTATTTCTGGACCGATCGGCTCGACTACACCTCCGACCTGCCGCGCGTGCCGATCGTCCGCTATGTGAACCGCTGGCGCCTCGAGAAGAAGGATCCGGCGGCCGAGCTGTCGGAGCCGAAGCAGCAGATCGTCTACTGGATCGAGCGCACCGTTCCGGAGCGCTACCGACCGGCCGTGCGCGCGGGCATTCTCGAATGGAACAAGGCGTTCGAGAGGATCGGTTTCAAGGACGCGATTCGCGTCGAGGTGCAGCCCGACGACGCAGACTGGGATGCGGGCGACGTGCGCCGCGCGTCGGTGCGCTGGATGGCCACGGCGCGGACGAGCTTCATCGCGATCGGCCCGTCGACCGTCGATCCGCGCACCGGCGAGATCCTGGACGCCGACATCGGCATCGACGCGAATGCGATCCGCACGATTCGCACCGTCCGCGTCGAATGGTTCCCCTCTGCCGCAGCGACGGACCTCCCCGCCTCCTTCGACCGCCGGGTCTGCACTTACGCGGAAGGCGCCGCGCAGGAAGCGGGCTTCGCGCTCGATCTCCTCGAAGCGCGCGGCACGATCGCCCCGGACAGCCCTGAAACGGACACGTTCGTGGACGCCTTCGTGAAGGACGTCGTAATGCACGAAGTCGGCCATACGCTCGGACTCACGCACAATTTCCGGGCCTCCACGATCTATTCGAGCGAGGAGCTCGCCGATCCGGAATTCACCCGGACCCACGGAATCTCCGGCTCGGTGATGGAGTACAACCCGTTCAACATCGCGCTGGCCGGTCGTCCGCAGGGCGACTACAACATGCACTCGCTCGGGCCGTATGACTACTGGGCGATCGAGTACGGCTACAAGGAGATCGCGCCCGAGCGCGAGGCCGAGGAGCTGCAGCGGATCGCGTCGCGGTCGAACGAGCGCGAGCTCGCGTTCATGATGGACGATTCGATCTACGCGAGCGGCCTCGACCCGGATGTCAACGTCTTCGACCTCGGGAGCGACCCGCTCGCCTACGCGAGGAACCGCCTTGCGCTGGTGCGCGAGCTGTGGCGGCGCAGCGAGCGGATGCCGCTGAAGGCCGACGAGCAGTACGCGGTCCTGCGGCGCAATCTGTCGCGCGGCCTCGGCGAAGCGACGACCAGCATCCAGCAATCGGCGAAGTTCGTCGGCGGCGTGACGATCCTGCGCGACCGCGCCGGCAGTGGCCGCACGCCGCTCAGCCCGATCCCGGCGGCCAAGCAGCGCGCCGCGTTGACGATGCTCGCGACGGAGGTCTTCTCGGCGGACAGCTTCCGCTTCCCGCCGGATCTGCTGCGCCGCGCTAGCATCAGCTATTTCGACATCGCCAACAGCCAAGAGCTCGGCGTGCCCGCGCCCGCACCCGACGTCGCGATCGACCAGCAGGTGCTCGCGCTGCAGCGGGTCGCGCTCAACCACCTGATGAGCGACACGGTGGCACAGCGGCTTCTGAACAACGAAGCCAAGGCCCCGAATCCGAAGGAGGCGCTGCACCTCGCCGAGCTCTACGAGACGCTGCACGCGGCAATCTGGAGCGAGCTCAAGACCGGCCGGGACATCACGCTTTTCAGGCGCAATCTGCAGCGCGAGCACGCGACGCGCATCGCGAACGCGCTGCTGCGGCCTTCGGCGTCGATGCCCACGGACGCGCGCGCGCAGCTGCGTGCCGATGCGAAGCTGCTGCGCAGCGAGCTCGCCGGGGCGCAAGGACGGCCCGGGTATTCGCCGGAAGCGCGCGCACATCTCGCCGAGGCGCTCGCGATGGTCGACGAGGCGCTGAAGGCACCGATCGTGCGGCAGGGCGTCTGAACAACGAATCTTCGAAGCGACCGGGGCGGCGCGGCCTGACGACGGGCCCTGCCCGGCCGCGGCAGCCGAATGGGGAGCGGTGGCCATATGACCAATCGACGGGAGCGGGAAGAGTTCACGCTGACGCCGCTCGACAATCGCGCGCTCGCGAACCTGTGCGGGCCGCTCGATGGGAACCTGCGACAGATCGAGGCGGCGCTCGACGTCGCGATCGCGCATCGCGGCGGCGCGTTCACGATTTCCGGCGTGCAGGCGCAGACGCGGCTGGCCGCCGAGGTGGTCCGCCGCTTCTATGCGCTCGCCGAAAAGCCGCTCTCCGTCGACGACATCCAGCTCGGGCTGATCGAGCTCACGACGCAGCGCGCGGCCGCTCCCGGGGTGGCCGCCGGCGACGACGACGGCACGCGGCTGCGCACCCGCCGCGCCGATCTGCATGGCCGCACGCCGAACCAGGCGCTCTATCTGAAGCACATCCAGGAGCACGACATCACGTTCGGCATCGGCCCGGCGGGGACGGGCAAGACCTATCTCGCGGTCGCCTGCGCAGTCGACGCGCTCGAGCGCGACGCGGTGAAGCGCCTCGTGCTCGTGCGCCCGGCGGTCGAGGCGGGCGAGCGCCTGGGATTCCTGCCCGGCGATCTCGCGCAGAAGGTCGATCCCTACCTCCGGCCGCTATACGATGCGCTCTACGACCTGATGGGATTCGACAAGACCGGGAAGCTCTTCGAGCGCGGCACCATCGAGATCGCCCCGCTCGCGTACATGCGCGGCCGCACGCTCAACCACTCGTTCATCATCCTCGACGAGGCGCAGAACACGACGCCCGAGCAGATGAAGATGTTCCTCACGCGGATCGGCTTCGCGACGAGGTCGGTCATCACCGGCGACGTCACGCAGATCGACCTCGCGCGCGGTCAGAAGAGCGGGCTTGTCGAGGCCGAGCGCATCCTGGCCGGCGTCCGCGGCATCGCGTTCACGCGCTTCACGAGCGCGGACGTCGTCCGCCATCCGCTCGTGCAGAAGATCATCGACGCGTACGAACGCGAGAGCGAGCGTCGCAACAAGGAAGGCGGGGAACGTTGAGCGCAGCGCCGCGCGTTTCGCTCGCGGTGCAATATGCGGTCGCACGCGCGCGACTCCCGGCGCCCGCGACGCTGCGCCGCTGGGCCGGTGCGGCCGCCGAGCGCGACGCGCAGGTGACGCTGCGCTTCGTCGGGCGGCGCGAGGGACGCGCTCTGAACGGGCGCTATCGCGGCAAGCCGCATCCGACGAACGTGCTCGCATTCGTGTACGATGAGTCGCCGCAGATCGAAGGTGACGTGGTGCTTTGCGCGCCGGTGCTCCGCGAGGAAGCGCGTCAGCAGCGGAAGCCGCTCGCCGATCACTGCGCGCACCTCGTCGTGCACGGGATGCTCCACCTGCAAGGCTACGATCACGACACCGGCCGTGCCGCGCGGGCGATGGAAGCGCGCGAGTCGGCGATCCTCGCCGCACTCGGGGTGCCGGATCCTTACGCGCGCGGCAGCGCCCGCGCACGCCTCGACCGATGAGCGACGACCGAAGCGAAAGAACCGAGAAACCGACGCTGCTCGAGCGGCTGTCGGCGTTCCTCACCCGCGAGCCCGAGGACCGCGAGGAGCTGCTCGAGCTCCTGCACGGCGCGTTCGAGCACAAGCTGCTCGACGCCGACGCGCTGTCGATGATCGAGGGCGTGCTGCAGGTGTCCGAGATGACGGTTCGCGACATCATGATCCCGCGCGCGCAGATGGACGTCGTGTCGATCGACGACAACCCCGAGGACTTCCTGCCGCTCGTGCTCGAGACCAAGCATTCGCGCTTCCCCGTGATCGGCGAGAACAAGGACGACGTCGTCGGCATCCTGCTCGCAAAGGAGCTGCTGAACTTCTACCGCACGCCGGACAGCTTCAGCCTGCGCGACACGCTGCGGCCCGCCGTGTTCGTTCCCGAGTCGAAGCGGCTCAACGTGCTGCTCCGCGATTTCCGCGCGAACCGCAACCACATCGCGATCGTCGTCGACGAGTACGGCGGCGTGTCGGGCCTCGTGACGATCGAGGACGTCCTCGAGCAGATCGTCGGCGACATCGAAGACGAGTACGACTTCGACGAGAGCGAGGACAACATCATCGCCGAGGCGGGCGGCCGCTTCCGGGTGAAAGCGCAGACCGAGATCGCCGATTTCAACGCGCACTTCGGCGCGGACTTCGCCGACGACGAGTTCGACACGGTCGGGGGACTCGTGCTGCAGGCGTTCGGGCGCCTGCCGAAGCGCGGCGAGACGGCGACGATCGGCGACTTCCTGTTCCGCGTCGTCCGCGCCGACAGCCGCCGTCTTTATACGCTGCAGGTCGAGCCTGTGGCCCCCAAGGTGGCCAAACCCGGCGAATCGTCGCCGCCCGAAGAGCGTTGAGCGTGCGCGGCGTGCAAGCGCGCGGGGCCGAAGCGCTCGCATGAAGGCCGCAGGCGCGCTGTCGCTCTGCCTCGCTCTCCTTGCCGGCGCGGCGACCGTGTTCGGCTTCGCGCCCTTCGCGCTCTGGGCGCTGCCGATGGTCACACTCGCGTTGCTGCTGCTGCTCTGGCAGTCGGCGCCAACGCCGGGCGCCGCGGCATGGATCGGCTTTGCGTTCGGCGCCGGCCTCTTCGGCGTCGGGGCATCGTGGGTTTTCATTGCGCTCAACACGTTCGGTGGCATGCCGGCGGCGCTCGCAGCGATCGGCACCGCGGGCTTCTGCGCTTTCCTCGCGCTCTATCCGGCGGCGGTCGGCTGGATCGCGGCGCGCTGGACGAGGGAGCGGTCGTGGCAGCGCGCGCTCGCGGCCGTCGCCCTCTGGCCGCTCGCCGAATGGGCGCGGAGCGTCGTCTTCACAGGCTTCCCGTGGCTCTCGCTCGGCTACGCGGCGCTTCCCGGAGGGCTGCCGCCGGCGCTCGCGGGGTATGCGCCCGTAGGCGGCGTGTTCATGGTGTCGCTCGCGATGTCGCTCTGCGCAGCGGCGCTCGCGCTCGCGATCGACGCTTTGGCGGCGGGCGCTCTCGGTCGCGTGGCCGCGTATCTCGGTACGGCGCTTCTGGTCGTCGCCGGCGGCGAAGCGCTCTCGCTGATCGAGTGGAGCACGGAATCCGGTGCGCCGCTCGCGGTGTCGCTCGTCCAGGGCAATGTCGCGCAGGAATTGAAATTCGATACGCAATTCGCCGCCCGCACATTCGACCTGTACACCGAGCTCGTGGAATCGACACGCGGCCGCCTAGTCGTGCTGCCGGAGAGTGCGTTCCCGATGTTCGCCGACGAAGTGCCGGATGCGGTGCTCCTGCGCATCATCGCCACGGTGGTTCCGCGCAGCGGCGATGCGATCATCGGCTTGTTCACCTCCGAGCCGGCGCTCGAGCCGGGCGGCATGCCGCGCTACTACAACAGCGTCGTCACCGTGGGGACCGCGCGGCCGCAGCTCTATCGGAAACGGCATCTGGTGCCGTTCGGGGAGAAGATCCCGCTCGAGCCCATCGTCGGCTGGTTCATCCGCCGGATCCTCGCGATCCCCATCTCGAGCCAGGCGCGCGGCGACTCCCACCAGCAACCGCTCGAGCTCGCGGGCGAGCGCGTCGCCGTCGACATCTGCTACGAGGACGCCTTCGGCGCGGAAATCCGGACGGCGGCGCGCGAAGCGACGCTGCTCGTCAACGTCACCAACGACGCATGGTACGGCCGCTCGCTGGCCGCGCTGCAGCACAACCAGATTGCGGCGATGCGCGCACTGGAGAGCGGCCGCCCGCTGCTCCGCGCGACGAACACCGGGATCACGTCGGCGATCGGCCACGATGGTCGCGAGATCGCCCGCCTGCCGTGGTTCACGCGCGGGATCCTCGAAGTCGAGGTCGTCGGGCGCCAGGGCACGACCCCTTACGTTCGCTTCGGCGATCCGCTCGCGGGCGTGGCGGCCGCAGGCCTTTTGTGCGCGGCGCTGCTCGGAGCGCGACCCAAACGGGCCTCGGCCCCGGTTGCGTGAAGGCGCGCGTCAATGCCGTAAACTGCGCGTTGCCGCCGGCAACCCACCCGGAAATGCGCAGCTTTCAACAGATCATCCTCGACCTCCAGGACTACTGGGGCAGCCAGGGCTGCGCGCTGCTGCAGCCCTACGACATGGAAATGGGCGCGGGTACCTTTCACCCGGCGACGACGTTGCGCGCATTGGGCCCTCGGCCGTGGAAGGCGGCCTACGTTCAGCCGTCGCGCCGGCCGAAAGACG
>DATKMY010000138.1:0-61830 GCA_035541655.1 Casimicrobiaceae bacterium
CTTCTGCAGCGGATGCGGCTTCGCCGGCGTGCCGAGTCCTTCGAGCGTGACGACCTTCTTGCCGGCCACCGTGGAGACGGCGATCGTGCACGAGCGTACGGCTACGCCGTCGACGTGCACCGTGCACGCCCCGCATTGCCCGACCCCGCAGCCGAAGCGTGGGCCGTGCAGACCGAGGTTGTCGACCGGCGCAACGCTTCGATCCCGAACGAACCATTTGCGTCGTCCCGCGTGGCAGCATCGGGGGCGAAGAGAACCTCTCGGCCCTTTTCGGGCCGCCTCGGCCCCGCATGCGCCAAGCCTCGCTCTCCGCAAACTCGCCCGCCTCGCGCACATTCTTCGGCCGCTGGGTCGTGCGCGCGGCTTTTGTGCTGGCGATCTTCGGCTGGGGCGTCGGCCTCTACGGTCCACCAGTCTTTTTGCATGCCGTCATCGTGCGCACCGGCTGGCCGCTCGTCACGGTTTCCTCCGCGGTGACGCTGCACTTTCTTTTCGGCGCGCTCGTCGTCGTCAATCTGCCGCGCGCGCATCGTCGTTTCGGCGTGCCGGCCACGATCGTCGCCGGCGCATGCATCACCGCGCTCGGCATTGTCGGCTGGGCGAGCGCATCGGTGCCGTGGCAGCTCTTCGCGTCGGCGATCGCGAGCGGCGCCGGCTGGGTCGCGATGGGCGCGGTCGCCGTCAACGCGGTGATCGCGCCTTGGTACGAGCGCACACGGCCGATCGCGCTGGCGAAGGCGTACAACGGCGCGAGCATCGGCGGCGTGATCTTCTCGCCGCTGTGGGTCGCGTCGATCGCGAGCGCGGGCTTCCTGGCGGCCGGCGTGGCAGTCGGTATGACGACGATCTTCGTCGTTGCGATGCTCGCCCGCTTCGTCTTTGGGAAGACACCGGCCGAGCTCGGCCAGCGCTGCGACGGCGACGACGCTGGCGGCGGGCCTGTCCTCTTGATTTCGGCGGGCGCCCCTCCGTTGCCCGGCAGGACGCTGTGGCAGGACCGCAAATTCCTGACGCTCTCCGCGGGGATGGCGACGGGTCTATTCGTGCAAATCGGACTCGTCGCGCACCTTTTCAATCTGCTCGCTCCGGTGGCAGGGGCACAAGCCGCAGGCCTCGCGATGGGGATCGCAACCGCAGCGGCGATTCTGGGCCGCGTCCTCGTCGCACGGGCTCTCGGGCCTGGAAAGGATCGGCGCCTCGCCGCCTGCGCGGCCTATGCGGTGCAACTCGTCGGCGTCCTCGTGCTCGCTAGCGCGAGCGAGCAGCACCTCGGATGGATTCTGGTGGGCGTCCTGCTCTTCGGCTGCGGAATCGGCAATGCAACGTCGCTTCCTCCGCTGATCGCACAGGTCGAGTTCACGAAGGCCGACCTGCCGCGCGTCATCGCGCTCGTCGTCGGAATCGCGCAGGCCACCTATGCGTTCGCGCCCGCTGCGTTCGGTGCATTGCTTACGATCGTGGACGGCGACGCCCCGCGCTTCGGGCATGGAACCAGCGCGTTCTTCGTCGTCGCGGCGATTCTCCAGAGTGTCGCGATTGGCTGCTTCGGCATCGGCCGGCGGCCGCGAGCGCCTCGCTAGCCATCGCGGTCGCGAGCGTCGTCGGTCGCTCGCGGAATCCGTCGCCGGAATCGGTCGCACGCCCAAGTCGGAGAAAGCCCGATTTTCAGCGCGCGTCGAACCCCGCTTTCCGCGACGCGGTCTACGCATCAGGCGCGAGCAATGTCCGCGCCGATTTCCATTTCCGAGGCGAGAAGCCTCGCACGAAAGGAGAAATCGATGAATTTGCACATTCGCAAGCTCGCCGCCGCTTCGCTGCTCGCCGCCGGGACCGTCGCCGCACCGCAGCTCTCCACGGCTGCCATCGACATCGAAGTCGGGATCGGGCCGCCTCCGCCGCGCTACGAAGTGGTACCGGCGCCGCGCCCCGGCTACGTCTGGGGCCAAGGCTACTGGGGCTGGGACGGCCACAAACACGTCTGGCACTCCGGTCACTGGATGAAGGAACATCACGGCGAGCACTGGGTCGCGGAGAACTGGGAACACCGCGGCGATCACTGGTATTTCCACGGCGGCCACTGGGACCGCAACTAGCGGGGCCACAACGAGCCCGCGTTCCCGGCAAGCCCATCGGCTTGCCGGTGCATGCGCAGGACGAATCAGCGCGCGCCGGAACGCGGCGCGGACCTAACGCCGCGCAAAACTGGCGCTCATCGGCCCGCCGGGCGGGCGCGATCCCGTTCCCGGCGGCGGCCGTCCCGCGCCGGGCCCGTGCCCGGGGAGCGGGTTCGCGATCGGGTACCTTCCGCGGCCGAAGTCCCTTTGATGGAACCCCGATGTTCGGACGACGACGATACTCGGCAGGTACCAAAATGGCGCGTAGCCGTAGCCCAAACCGCATCCGAACCACGACGGATCGCATCCGTAGCCATACGCGTTGCCGTACCCATAGTCGGGCGCAGGTGCGCCGTCGGGTGGATACGCATACTGCACCGGCGGTTGCGCGGTGGCGCTCGCGTAGACGATCGTCGGCGGCGTTTGCCGCTTCGCGAGCTCGACCTCCAGCTCGAGCTGCCTCAGCCGATCGTTGAGCGCTTGCAGATCGGGCTGCGGCGCGGAGCCTACCGCGAGCGGCATCGGGACCAGCGGCTGCGGCGTCTCGCGCACGATGCTCGTGACCTTCACGCCGTCGGGCGGCGCCAGATTGCTGATGTTGACCCGGCCATTTGCGTCGGTCCACGTATAGATATCGGCACGCGCGGGCGGGACGCTCAGCGCGAGGCCGACCAGCGTCGCGAGAACTATCGGAAAAAAACGTGCAGCCGTGATGTGCTCCTTGAACGCCCTGCGTTTGATTCTAGGCCGTCGCTCGTGAGGCGGGTACGCCGCCTGTCGCCTCGTCGCCAGAGGTCGAACGTGTTGCCACGCTCGCCGTGGACCGTTCCGAAACCAGCAGGACTCGAGTCCGCCCGAGCGCAAAAGAAAGCGGCCGCGCGAGGGCGGCCGCCGTGTCGTTCACGTCAGACTGGGGAGGAGTCCGTCCTTGTCGATTTCCCAGCATTCGCCCATGGGCTGATAGCTCGACCACCGGCTTGCGCCGTTGTCGCGGAATCGACATCAGATGATGTGAACGACGGCGCCATGATCGTCTGCCTGCCCGCGCTGCAGCGATCGGCGCAAGGCCCATTTCCTCGTCGGCGAATTCCTACGAATGTCGGGCCGTTCGCGGCAGCATGGGGACGGCCTGTGCGCCACGCCAGCGAGGCCGGTGCGGATCAATAGCGTCCGATCCGGTCCGAAACGGGCGCACGCCGCACTCGCGCTTCGGGCTTGAGCTCCAGCGTCCAGCGGAGCTCCGCCGTTCGCGCGCGACCGAGGTCGACCGGCTTGCGCGTCGCGTCCTCCGGCCCCTCGAGCTGCGGATGCCAGACGCGGACGACGTAGGCACGCTGTGGCAAATCGCCGAGCGTCGCTTTGCCGTCAGGGCCGGTTTTCGCGAAGTACGGCGACTCCGATACGTAAACGAAGCCCACCATCCAGTCGTGAATGTTGCAGCCGAGAACGACGACTCCCGGCTTGTCGAAGACGATTGGTTGCGCGGGCACGCCGGCATAGAGCGGCAACTCAAAGCGCTTCGCCGGAGAGAAGGAATAGACCTGATGACGGACGTTGTCGTTGTTGGGAAAGCTCACCGAGGTGCCGACGAGCACCACTTGAACCCTCGGCACGAACTCCTTGTCGACCTGGTCGACCACGTCCTCGCGCGCCTTGGCCGGTGCGCGCACGGCCCCTCCGGCGGGGACGGCTACGACCACCGCATCGGCAACCGGCCTGCCCTGTTGATCGACGACGCTCGCCACGATCTCGGCGCTCTGTGCAAATGACGCACCTGCCCAGGCGCCCCAGGCCAAGACAACCGATCGCAGCGAGTTTCTCATTAGGCCCTCGGTCAAAAGCGGTAAGCGAACGCCACGCCGGTGTTGTAGCTCCGGTACTCGAGGTCGTACGGCGAGTGCGTGAGCTCGTAGCGATAGTGAAAGTTGAGCGATGAGCGGTCGCTCAGCGCCCAGCTGAGCGCCGCGCCAAGCATCGAAGTCGTCCCGCGTAAACGATACGCGTACAGCTCGTCCTGGTTGAACGCGGGATCCTCGGCGATCGCGCTCGACGCGAGGAAAACCGGAAGCGACGCCTCCGACGTCGATTCCACGTCGCCGCGGCGGATCGATCCGCTCAAGCCGAGCAGCCAGGCATCGTCGATCGCGTAGCCCATGCGGAAATACGCGCTTTGCCCGGTAAGCTCGAACACCTTGCCTGAAATGCCGGACACGACGGGCTCGCCCTTCGGTGCGAAACGACGATCATAGGCAACGCCCACCGCCGCGTCGAACGACTCGGTGAAGCGCCGACCCACCTCGGCGCGCAAATCGAAACGCGCGCCGGTACGAACGTCGGCGCGGTAGTCGTCGTACGAGCCGGTCGCCACGAACGCCACCCAGGGCGCGCCCCATCCGAGCCCGAGCTTGTGCCGATACACCATCGAGCCGCCGACGCCGGCGACGTTGAGCCCGGTGTAGCGGTCGTAGGCCTCTCCGCGTAAGTCGAGGGTTACCGTCAACCCATCGTCGCCTGTCAGTGCGAAGAATTGCCCGACGCTCGCGTCCAAAGCCACGGCCCAATCGGGACGAACGTCCGGTCCGCTTGGCGCACGCGTCAGGTTGCTGTCGAAGAGAGCTTCGACGTTCGCGTCCAAAAGCCATTCGGCCGACGCGGGTGCCGCGTTGGCGACGAGCGCAATCGCGCTCGCGGCAATCGCCGCACGACCGCTGCGCCGACGCGAGCCGATGGCGTGGCGCCACGACGCGCGCGCTTCGGACCGCGGCGAATTCGAGGATACGGCGGCAGGGATCTTGCTTGCCAAGCGGCCGCACGCGCGCAAGATCCGTACCCTTGCGGCGACAGGGCCGGTGCATTCGATGCCGGATGGGTGGGACTTCCACAACCATTTGAAAACGATGAGTAATCAGCGCAGGGGTCGCCGTCGCATTCAGCGCGGGAAGCGATTCGCGGTGTATAGCACAGGCTGTTCGATCCAATCTGCCGCCAGCTTTGTGCCACTGCGCGGCGGTGGGCAACTTCGTTTGCCGGCGCGGGGACGCTGAGCAGCTCGGAGCCGCCGATGCCGTTCGCGAGCGCCATGATTCGCAGCCTGCAAGCGAGGATCTTCGCGCTGTTCCTGCTGCTCGTCGTTGTCGTCCAGATCGGCGGTTTCGTGCTGATCAATTCCGCGGGCGTGGCAGCCGCGCGCAAATCGGGGAGTGCGGAGATCGACGCCGGAGCGCGCGTCTTCGATCGCTTTCTCAATCAGGATACCGAGCGGCTGATTCAGGGCGCGCGGCTGCTCACCGGCGATTATGCATTTCGCGAAGCGGTGGCCACCGGCGACAGGGCGACGCTCGCGTCGGCGCTCGCAAATCACGGCAGGCGGATCGACGCCGCCCTGATGATGTTGATCGGGTTGGATAAGCAGGTGATCGCCGACACGCTGGACAATGCCCCGGGTGAACGTTTTGCCTTTCCCGAGCTGCTCGACCGAGACGAGTCGCCGCAGCAGGCGCCCGCCATGGTGCTCGTCCACGGTCAGCTCTATCAGCTCGTCGTCGTCCCCGTCCTGGCCCCGCTGCCGGTCGCGTGGCTTGCCGTAGGGTTCGCCGTCGACGACGCGCTCGCGCAGGATCTTCATCGCCTCACGCGGTTGCAGGTGTCGTTCCTGACCCGGCAGGGGGACGAGCGATGGCGAGTCCAGTCGAGCACGTTACCGGCGAGCGAGCGCTCGCGGCTCGTGGACGAAATTGCTGCGCGCCGCTTCGCCGCCAATGATCCCGATGGCAACGCCGCCTACAGCGACGACTCGATCACGCGTGTGCTGGATCTTTCGCTGCGGCCCGGCGCGAGCGTCGTCGCCGTGCTGCAGGAACCTCTGTCCGTCGCGCTCGAGCCGTTCTGGCAGCTGCAGCGCCGGCTCACGCTGATCTCGGTCCTCGGCGTCGTCGTTTCGATCGTCGCCAGCATCGCCATCGCGCGCGGGATCGGACGGCCGGTTCGCGATCTCGCCGGCGTTGCGCGCCGCATCGCGAGCGGCGACTACACGCCGGTGCCGCTCGAGGCGCGCAACGACGAAATCGGCGATCTCGCCAACGCGTTCCGGGCGATGCAGGACGGAATCGTCACCCGCGAGTCGCGCATCTCGGATCTCGCTTACCGCGACCCGCTGACGGGCCTGCCGAACCGCGCGCTGTTCGTCGACCGACTCGATCAGCAGCTCGCGCTGGCGGCGCGCAACGGCACGCCGGTCGCGGTGTTGCTGATGGATCTCGACAACTTCAAATACGTCAACGACACGCTGGGCCATCCGATCGGCGATCTCCTTCTGCTCGAAGTCGCCGCTCGCCTCAAGGCGGTCGTTCGGCGTGCGGGCGATACGGTGGCTCGGCTGGGCGGCGACGAGTTCGCCATCGTGTTGCCCGGCGACGGCGTGAGCGACACGCAGTGCGTCGGCGAGGCGATCCTACGCGTGCTCGAGGCGCCGATGACGCTCGAAGGGCATGTCGTGGATGTCGGCGCCAGCATCGGCATCGCCGCCTATCCGGTTCACGGCAACGAATCGTCGAAGCTCATGCGCCACGCCGACGTGGCGATGTACGAGGCGAAGCGCAGCAACCGTGGCATCGTCGTCTGGGACGATCAATACGACCAGCACAGCCTCGATCGCCTGTCGTTGATGAGCGACCTGCGCAAGGCCGTCGACAACGACGAACTCCTGCTCGTCTATCAGCCCAAGGTGTCGCTGGGCCCGGTCGGCGAGCACTACGTCGAGGCGCTCGTGCGCTGGCGACATCCGTCGCGCGGGCTCGTGCCGCCGGTCGAGTTCATCCCGTTCGCCGAGCAAACGGGTTACATCCGGGTAATCACACAGTGGGTGATTCGCTCGGCGGTCGCGCAGTGCGCGGAGTGGCGACGTCGCGGCCTGCCGATGAACGTCTCGATCAATCTTTCGGCGCGCGATCTCGTCGACCCGGAGCTTCCCGCCCGGTTCGAGGCCGCGCTCGAGCGCGCGCATTGCAAGGCGCAATGGATATCGCTCGAGATCACCGAAAGCGCGATCCTCGATGATCCGGGCCACGCGATCAGGAATCTCGAGCGCATGTCGGCGCTGGGATGCAAGCTCGCGATCGACGACTATGGAACCGGCTATTCATCGCTCGCCTACCTGCGGCGCCTGCCGGTGCACGAGCTCAAGATCGACAAGTCGTTCGTCATCGGGCTGGCAAACGATGCGAACGACGCGATCATCGTGCGCTCGACGATCGAGCTCGGGCATAACATGGGGCTCGTCGTCGTCGCCGAGGGCGTCGAGAACGACGCGACGGTCGACCTGTTGCGCGCGCTCGGCTGCGACATGGTCCAGGGATTCGGCTTGAGCCGGCCGCTCATCGCGGCCGACGCGGAGAACTGGGTGCGCGAATCCGCGTGGACCCAGCCGGCGGCGAGCCTGCGGCGCGTCGGCTGAGCAACAGCGCGGCTCCTGCGAGCAATCCACGGGCGCCGCGAAGAAGGCGCTACGAAGGGTTGCGCGCGGTTACGAACCAGGCGCTCGACGCCCCGAAGCGGACGCAAAGCTCGGCGTCGAACTCGACGCTGAAGGGCCATCATATGGAGACGCCCGGGTTCGGCCACGCGACCGTGCCCGGACGCCCGATCGAGAGCACGAAGACGAGGCGGCGAGCTCGGCTGCCCGAAGTGCGTAAACTGCGGTCACGATGCGGCGACCGGATTCGCGCTTGGGGCTGCCCCGGCCGAGGCGCCGACGCAGCGCCCCTTTGGCATGTGCGGCGCCTGGTCGACTCGGCGTTCATCACGACACCGCCCGACGCGCGGCTTTCCTACTGCGGATTGCGGTTGTCGCTCACGGCGCCGGCGCCGTAACAAGCGGTAACAGATCGGTTTGCCGTCGCGGGGAACCAAAGGATAACAAGTGGTTACATAAGACACCCTGGCGGATTTCGCCAAATGGGAGAGAATCGCCCCGATCCGGGGCCTAAGACACAAGCAGATGACGCCCAACGAAGCTCCCGCTCCCCTCACGATCGAACGGCCCCCGACAAGCGAGCCGCCCGAGGGCCGGCGCCGCCACCGGCTGTGGATCGTTGCGCTTGTGCTGCTCGCGGCGGCCGGCGCCGGCTATTGGTACTGGTCGAGCCGAGTGGCCGAGCCCTCGGGGGCGGCGAAAGGCGGCCGCGGTGACGCCTCGCGGCCTACGCCGGTCGTCGCGATGCCCGCCCGCAAGGGCAGCATCGATGTCTACCTGAACGCCCTCGGCACGGTGACGCCGCGCAACACGGTCACGATCCGCTCGCGCGTCGACGGACAGCTGATGCAAGTCCTGTTCAAGGAGGGGCAGGTCGTCAAGGCCGGAGATCTGCTCGCCGAGATCGACCCTCGACCCTTCCAGGTAATGCTCGAGCAGGCACAAGGCCAGACGGCGAAAGACCAGGCGCTGCTGCGCAACGCCCAGCTCGACCTCGAGCGTTACCGGACGCTGCTCGCGCAGGACTCGATCGCCAAGCAGCAGGTCGACACGCAGGAGTCGTTGGTGCGCCAAATGGAGGCCACGCTGGTCGCCGATCAGGCGGCGATCGACAGCGCGAAGCTGCAATTGACGTACTCGCGGGTGACCGCGCCGATCGCCGGCCGCGTCGGGTTGCGGCAGGTCGATCCGGGAAACATCGTGCACGCTTCCGACACGAACGGAATCGTCGTCATCACCGAGCTCCAGCCGATCACGGTGCTCTATCCGATTCCCGAGGACAACGTCCAGCAGGTGCTCCAGCGCTTCGGCAGCGGGGAGCCGGTCGCGGTCGAGGCCTGGGATCGCGATCAGAAGGCCAAGCTCGCGACCGGCAAGCTCGTCACGATCGACAACCAGATCGACACGACGACCGGCACCGTAAAGCTCCGCGCGGAATTCCCGAACACCAATCTCGCGCTCTTCCCCAACCAGTTCGTCAACGTGCGGATGCTCGTCCAGACTCTCAACGATGCCACGCTCGTCCCCTCGGCGGCGATCCAGCGCGGCGCGCCCGGAACGTTCGTCTACGTCGTCAGGAGCGATCAGACGGTGACGGTGTCGACGGTCAAGCTCGGGCCGGTCCAGGGCGAGGTCACCGCGATCGCGAGCGGCGTGTCGCCGGGCGACCTCCTCGTCGTCGACGGTGCAGACAAGCTCAAGGAAGGCGCGAAGGTCGAGCTCACCACCAGCGAGGCGCGGGCCGCGCCCGCGGCGAAAGGGCGGCAACGCGGCGAGAGACCTCCGGGAGCGCCGCATTCCAAAGGCAACGGCCAGACGTCTTCCGAAGCGACGTCGAAAGGCGACGGGCAGGGGTCTCCCGCGCCCGCCAAAGGCGACGGCCAGGCCGGCGCCAAGCAGGGCGGCTGAGCGGATCGGCGCGACTCTCATCGCATTACGATGAATCCGTCACGAGTATTCATCCTGCGCCCGGTAGCGACCACGCTGCTGATGGTCGCCGTGCTGCTCGCCGGCATCGTCGCGTACCGGGTGCTGCCGCTCTCGGCGCTGCCCGAGGTCGACTATCCGACGATCCAGGTGGTCACGCTCTACCCGGGCGCGAGCCCGGACGTGATGGCTTCATCGATCACGGCGCCGCTCGAGCGGCAGTTCGGACAGATGCCCGGGCTCAATCAGATGTCGTCGACGAGCTCCGGCGGCGCATCGGTGATCACGCTGCAGTTCAGCCTCGCGCTGTCGCTCGACGTAGCCGAGCAGGAGGTTCAGGCAGCGATCAACGCGTCGGGAAGCTTCCTCCCGACGGACCTCCCGAATCCGCCGATCTACAACAAGGTCAACCCCGCCGACACGCCGATCATCACGCTCGCTCTGACTTCGCAAACGCTGTCGCTGCCGAAGCTCGAGGATCTCGCCGACACCCGGATCGCGCAGAAGATCTCGCAACTGCCCGGCGTGGGGCTCGTCAGCATCAGCGGCGGCCAGCGCCCCGCCGTGCGCATCCGCGTCAATCCCCGCGCGCTCGCCGCCTACGGGCTCGCGCTTGACGACGTGCGCACTGCTATCGGCAACGCCAACACCAACCAGGCGAAGGGGAGCTTCGACGGTCCCACTCGCGCGTCGACGATCGATGCGAACGACCAGCTCAAGTCGGCCGCCGAATACGAGCAGCTCATCATCGCGTACAAGAACGGGGCGCCGGTGCGCGTCGCCGACGTTGCCGACGCCGTCGAAGCGGCGGAGAATTCGCGGCTCGCCGCGTGGGGGAACACCACGCCGGCGATCATCCTCAACGTTCAGCGGCAGCCCGGGACGAACGTCATCGAGGTCGTCGACCGCGTGAAGGAGCTGCTGCCCCGGCTCAAGGCGTCGTTGCCGCCGGCCGTCGAGGTCAATCTGCTCACCGACCGCACGGTCACGATCCGCTCGTCGGTCCACGACGTCCAGTTCGAGCTGCTGCTCGCCGTCGCGCTGGTCGTGATGGTGATCTTCCTGTTCCTGCGCAACCTCCCGGCCACTGCGATTCCGAGCGTCGCGGTACCGCTGTCGCTGGTCGGAACCTTCGGCGTCATCTACCTCGCCGGATTTTCGATCAACAACCTGACGCTGATGGCACTGACCATAGCGACCGGCTTCGTCGTCGACGACGCGATCGTCGTGATCGAGAACATCGCGCGCTACATCGAGAAGGGCGAGAAGTCGCTCGACGCGGCACTCAAGGGCACCGAGCAGATCGCCTTCACGATCATCTCGCTGACGTTTTCGCTGATCGCGGTGCTGATCCCGCTGCTCTTCATGGGAGACGTGGTCGGGCGCCTCTTTCGCGAGTTCGCGATCACGCTGGCCGTGTCGATCCTCATCTCAGCCGTCGTCTCGCTGACGCTCACGCCGATGATGTGCGCGAAGCTCCTGCACCATACGCCGCCCGACAAGCAGGGACGCTTCTACCGCTGGAGCGGCGAGATGTTCGACCGGATGATCGGCAGCTACGGGCGAATGCTCAACTGGGTGCTCGACCGGCAGGGCGCAACGCTCGTCGTCGCCGTGCTCACACTGGTGCTGACCGTCGTGCTCTACATCGTGATCCCGAAAGGCTTTTTCCCCATCCAGGACACCGGGGCGATCCAGGGCATATCGGAGGCGCCGCAGTCGATCTCGTTCGCGGCGATGTCCGAGCGCCAGCAGGCGCTCGCCAAGGTCGTTCTCGAGGATCCCGCCGTCGAGAGCCTTACGTCCTTCATCGGCGTCGACGGCACCAACACGACGCTGAACAGCGGCCGGATGCTGATCAATCTGAAGCCCCGCTCGGAGCGGAAGGCGAACGCGACGACGGTCATCCGCAGGCTGCAGCGCAAGCTCGCCAATGTCGATGGCATCGCGCTCTACATGCAGCCGATACAGGACCTTACGATCGAGACGCGCGTCTCCCGCACCCAGTACCAGTTCACCGTCGAGGACGTCGACTCGACGGAGCTCGCGACGTGGGTTCACCGGCTGATCGAGCGGCTCAAAGACGTGCCCGAGCTCGCGGACGTCGCGAGCGACCTCTCGGACAGCGGCCTGCAGGCTTACGTCGACTTCGACCGCACGACGGCGAGCCGCCTCGGGATCACGCCGGCGGTCATCGACAACGCGCTCTACAACGCGTTCGGACAGCGGCTGGTGTCGACGATTTTCACGCAATCGAACCAGTACCGCGTGGTGCTCGAAGTCAAGCCCGAGTTCCAGCGCGGCATCGCGGCCCTCAACGATCTCTACGTGACCTCGGCCGTCCCGAACCAGCCGCCGCAGCAGGTGCCGCTCTCGTCTATCGCCACGATCGTCGAGCGCCCGGCCTCGCTCTCGATCAACCACATCGGCCAGTTCCCCGCCGCGACGGTGTCGTTCAACCTGGGGCCGGGCGCCTCGCTCGGCGACGCCGTCAAGGCGGTCGAGAAAGTGAAGGCCGAGCTCGGGATGCCGGCGAGCGTGCAGATCAACTTCCAGGGCGCGGCCAACGCCTTTCGCGCGTCGCTCTCGAACGAGCTGTGGCTGATCCTTGCGGCGATCATCACGATGTACATCGTTCTCGGCGTTCTGTACGAGAGCTTCGTTCACCCGGTGACGATCCTGTCGACGCTGCCCTCCGCCGGCGTAGGCGCCCTGCTCGCGCTGATCGTCTCCGGCAACGACCTCTCGATCATCGCGATCATCGGGATCATTCTGCTGATCGGCATCGTCAAGAAGAACGCGATCATGATGATCGACTTCGCGCTCGACGCCGAGCGCGAGGAGAGCATGGCGCCGCGCGACGCGATCTTCCAGGCGTGCCTGCTGCGCTTTCGCCCGATCATGATGACGACGATGGCGGCCATCCTGGGTGCGTTGCCGCTGATGATCGGCTGGGGCGAAGGTTCCGAGTTGCGGCATCCGCTGGGGATCACGATGGTCGGCGGCCTGCTCGTGTCGCAGGCGCTGACGCTGTTCACCACGCCCGTCATCTATCTGGCCTTCGACCGCCTCGCAAGGAGGACGAAGGAGCGAGCGGCGCGAGGCCGAAGGCCGAGCGAAGGCCCGAAGGGCGCGCCCGCGAGCGACTGAGCGCGGCCGACGATGATCAACCTCTCGCAACCGTTCATCGACCGGCCGGTCGCGACGACGCTGCTGACCCTCGGCATCGCGCTCGCCGGCGCGATCGCATTCCGGCTGCTGCCGGTATCGCCGCTGCCGCAGGTCGACTATCCGACGATCTCGGTGCAGGCGTCGCTGCCCGGCGCGAGCCCCGAAACGATGGCGGCGACCGTCGCGACGCCCCTCGAGCGATCGCTCGGGCGCATCGCCGGCATAACCGAGATGACGTCGTCGAGCTCGCTCGGGTCGACGCGCATCACGCTGCAGTTCGACCTTTCGCGCGACATCGACGGCGCGGCTCGCGACGTGCAGGCAGCGATCAACGCGGCGCGCAATTTGCTGCCGACGGGGCTCCCGAGCAATCCGACCTATCGCAAGGTCAATCCGGCCGACGCGCCGATCATGATCCTTACGCTCACCTCCGACACGATGACGCAGGGTCAGATGTACGACGCGGCCTCGACGATCATCGCCCAGAAGCTCTCGCAGCTCGAGGGCGTCGGGCAAGTCACCGTCGGCGGCAGCTCGCTGCCCGCGGTGCGCGTCGAGCTGAACCCGCAGGCGCTCAACAAGTACGGCATCGCGCTGGAAGACGTCCGGACCGTGCTCGCGTCAGCCAACGCGAATCGCCCCAAGGGCCTCCTTGAAGACGGCGACCGCTACTGGCAGATCTACGCGAACGACCAGGCGAAAACCGCGGCCGAATACCTCCCGCTCATCGTCGCCTATCGCAACGGCAGCGCGGTGCGACTGCCCGACGTAGGCGACGTCGTCGATTCGGTGCAGGACCTGCGCAACGCCGGCATGGCCAACGGCAAGCCGTCGGTGCTCGTCATCATCAACCGCCAGCCGAACGCCAACATCATCGACACCGTCGATCGCATCAACGCGATGCTGCCGTCGCTGCGGGCGTCGATCCCGGGCGCGATCAATCTCCAGCCGGCGATGGAGCGCACGGCGACGATCCGCGCCAGCCTCCGCGACGTGGGGCGCGCGCTGACGATCGCGATCATTCTCGTGATCCTGGTCGTCTATCTGTTCCTGCGCAACGGGCGGGCGACCGCGATACCGGGTGTCGCGGTGCCGGTCTCGCTGATCGGCACGTTCGCCGCCATGTACATCGCCGGCTTCTCGATCAACAACTTCACGCTGATGGCGCTCACCATCGCCACCGGCTTCGTCGTCGACGACGCGATCGTCGTGCTCGAGAACACGTCGCGCCACATCGAGGACGGCATGCCGCCGTTCAAGGCCGCGCTGCAGGGTGCACGTGAAGTGGGCTTCACCGTGCTGTCGATGAGCCTGTCGCTGATCGCGGTGTTCATTCCGATCCTCGCGATGGGGGGGATCGTCGGGCGCCTCTTCCGCGAGTTCGCCGTGACGCTGTCGGTCGCGATCCTGATCTCGCTCGTCATATCGCTCACGACCACGCCGATGATGTGCGCGCGCCTGCTGCGCCCCGCCCGAGAGCGCAAGTCGACCCGCATCGGCCGCTGGAGCGAGAGCATGTACCAGTCAATGATCGACGCGTACGGCCGCGCGCTCGCCTGGGGGCTCCGTCACGGTGTCGTCGTCATGCTGGTCCTGCTCGCGACTGTGTGTCTCAACGTCTATCTCTACATCGTCATCCCGAAGGGATTCTTTCCGCAGCAGGACACCGGGCGCCTGATCGGCAGCATCCAGGCCGACCAGAGCATCTCGTTCCAGGCGATGCGCCAGAAGCTCGCGGACTTCATGACGATCATCGTCAGCGATCCGGCCGTGGACAACGTTGTCGGCTTCACCGGCGGCGCGCAGCGCAACTCCGGGTTCATGTTCATCGCGCTGAAGCCGATCGGGCAACGCAAGGAAACGGTCGACCAGGTGATCGCGAAGTTGCGCGTCAAGCTCGCGAAGGAGCCGGGCGCGAACCTCTTCCTGCAACCGGTACAGGACATCCGCGTCGGCGGCCGCCAGGCGAACGCGCAGTGGCAGTACACGCTCCAGGCCGACGACCTCGCGGAGCTGCGCGCGTGGGAGCCGAAGATCAGGGCGGGCCTCGCCAACCTCCCGGAGCTCGCCGACGTCAACACCGACGCGCAGGACAAGGGATTGCAAACGACGCTCACGATCGACCGCGACGCGGCGATGCGCCTCGGCGTGACGCCGAAGGCGATCGACACGACGCTGAACGATCTCTTCGGCCAGCGGCAGGTGTCGACGATCTACGCGCTGCTCAACCAGAACCACGTCGTGATGGAGGCGGCTCCACAGTACTGGCAATCGCCGGAGACGCTGAACAGCGTCTACGTGAGCACCGCGACCGGCGCGCAGGTTCCGCTGTCCGCGTTCGCGAAGTACGCGCCGACGAACACCCCGCTCGGCGTCAACCACCAGGGCCAATTCGTCGCCTCGACGATTTCGTTCAATCTCGCGCCCAACGTCTCGCTGTCCCAGGCGACGCGCGCCGTCGAAGACGAGCTCGCGCGGCAGGGTGTTCCCGATACGGTCCGCGGGTCGTTCCAGGGCACGGCGCGCGTGTTCCAGGCCTCGCTCGCGAGCCAGCCGTGGCTGATCCTGCTCGCGCTGATAACCCTGTACATCGTGCTCGGCGTTCTCTATGAGAGCTATGTCCACCCGATCACGATCCTGTCGACGCTTCCGTCCGCGGGCGTCGGCGCGCTGCTCGCACTGATGCTGTTCCGCACCGATTTCACGATCATCGCGTTCATCGGAGTGATCCTGCTGATCGGCATCGTCAAGAAGAACGCGATCATGATGGTCGACTTTGCGCTCGAGGTGGAGCGCACGCGGCAGTTGAGCACGCGCGACGCGATCTACGAAGCTTGCCTGCTGCGGTTCCGGCCCATCCTCATGACGACGATGGCGGCCATCCTCGGCGCGCTGCCGCTCGCGCTCGGTGCCGGCGACGGCGCGGAAATGCGCCAGCCACTCGGCATCGCGATCGTCGGCGGACTGCTGGTGAGCCAGATGCTGACGCTGTTCACGACACCCGTCGTCTATCTCTATCTCGACCGCTTCCGGCTGTGGGCGACGCGTGCGCGTGCCACGCGCGGGCGCGACGGACTCGCGCCGGCGGGGGCCGAATGAGCGCGCGGCGCGAGACCGCGGGTCGAGCGAAGGCCCGAAGGGCGCCTCCGCGCGCGATTGAGAGGGCGGCCGACAACTCGGTGCTCGAAGAGTCAGAGACCGCCGTGGAGGCCGCCGAATGATGCGAACGACGACGAGTAGCCTTGCCGCGGTCGTTGCCGCGCGCGCCGCCGGCGCGCTCGCCGTTGCAGCGCTCGTCGCCGGCTGCATGGTCGGACCCGATTACGAGCGGCCGACCGCCCCGACTCCGCCGGCGTACAAGGAGAGCGAAGGCTGGAAGCGCGCGGAGCCGCGCGACGATGCGCCCCGCGGCGAATGGTGGGTCGCGTTCGGCGATCCCGAGCTCGACGCGCTGGTCCGGCAGGTCGACGTGTCGAATCAGACGATCCAGGCTGCCGAGGCCCAGGTGCGCTTCGCCCGCGCAGCGGTCCAGGCGGCACGGGCCGGACTCCTGCCCACGGTGACCGGGAATGTCACGGCGCTACGAAGCTCGCGCAGCTCCGGCGGCGGCAGCGGCAGCACCGCGAACGGAAGCAGCACCGGGGGCGGGCCGCTCAACAGCTACAACGCCGCGCTCGATCTGAGCTGGGAGCTCGACCTCTGGGGCAAGGTGCGCCGCGGCGTCGAGGCGGCCGAAACAAGCGCGCAGGCGAGCGCCGCCGACCTTGCCGCGGCACGCCTGTCCGCACAAGCGACGCTCGCGCAGACCTACCTGCTGCTGCGCGTGCAGGACGCGCAGGTCCAGCTGCTCGAGGACACCGTCGCCGCCTACGGCAAGGCCCTCACGCTCACGCGCAACCAGTACAACGCAGGCGTCGCGGCGCGCGGCGACGTCGCTCAGGCCGAGTCGCAGCTGAACTCGACGCAAGCGCAGGTTTACGACGCGAAGGTCACGCGCGGACAGCTCGAGCACGCGATCGCCGTGCTCGTCGGCAAGCCGCCCGCAGACCTGACGATCGCGCCGCGCAGCGTCGTCGCTCGCTTCCCCGCGATTCCGCCGGAGCTCCCGTCGGAATTGCTCGAACGCCGCCCCGACATCGCCGGCGCCGAACGGCGCGTCGCGAGTGCGAACGCAGAGATCGGCGTCGCGCAAGCCGCTTACTATCCGTCGCTCTCGCTCTCGGCGACAGGCGGCGTGCAAAGCTCCGCGCTGGGCGACCTGGTCTCGCTCCCCGCCCGCTACTGGGCACTCGGCGCCTCTCTCGCGCAGACGATCTTCGATGCCGGTCTGCGCGACGCACAGAAAGCACAGGCGGTCGCGACCTACGATCAGACCGTCGCGATCTATCGCTCGACGGTCCTCACCGGCTTTCAGGAAGTCGAAGACAACCTGATCGCGCTCGCGCTGCTCGAGCGGGAGGCCGCCGTGCAGGACGACGCGGTCAAGGCTTCACGCGAGGCGGCCACGATTGCGGTAAACCAGTACAAGGCGGGAACGGCGAATTACCTCGCCGTCATCGTGCTGCAAGCGGCGGAATTGAACAACGAGCGGACGGCGCTGGGAATCCTGGGACGCCGCCTGGCCGCGAGCGTCGGGCTTGTCAAGGCGCTGGGTGGCGGCTGGAGCGCCGCTTCGCTCGCCGAAGCCTCCGCGAGCAACTAGGCATCGGGGGAGCTGGGCCGCCATTCGCGGGCGAGGCGCTGAGCCTCGGCGATCTGCTCGGGTGTCATTTTCGCCGCGATGGAGTCGGCGTTGCGAACGGCCTTCTCGCGGAAGCTGGCTTCGTCGGGCGCAAAGTGCGCCGCTGCGAGCGCATACCACTTGTGCGCCTGGACGAGATCGCGCGCCACCGCCTTGCCCGCGGCGTACATGCTGCCGAGATTGTTCTGTGCGCTGGCGTCGCCGCGTTCCGCCGCCTTCGCGTACCAGCTCATCGCCACCGCATAGTCCTTCGCGGTTCCGTGGCCTGTCGCGTACATGTTGCCGACGTGGTTCTGCGCGACCTGGTCGCCCTGCTCTGCCGCCTTCAGATACCACTGGAGCGCAGCCGCGTGATCCATCACGACGCCGCGGCCGGTCGCGTACAGGCTGCCGACGTTGAACTGGGCAGCGGCGTCTCCGTGAGCGGCTGCCTTTCGGTACCACTTCATCGCCTCGACGTAGTCGATCGGCACGCCGCGGCCCGTCGCGTACATGCTGCCGATGTTGGTCTGCGCAGCGGCATCGTCCTGCTCCGCCGCCTTGCGGTACCAGTTCAGCGCGCCATGGTAGTTCTGCGGCACGCCCTGTCCGTGCTCATACATGAAGCCGATGTTGTATTGAGCCTTCGCGTGGTTCTGCTCGGCCGCCTTGCGAAACCACTTCATCGCTTCCGCGTAGTCCTGCGCCACGCCCCGGCCCTTGTCGTACATCACGCCGAGGTTGTACTCGGCGCGCGCGAAGCCCTGCTCGGCGGCTCTCCGATACCACTTCACGGCCTCCGCGTCGTCCTGGGGCACGCCGCGGCCGCGGTCGTACATGACGCCGATGTTGTGCTGCGCGTGCGCGTAACCCTGCTCGGCGGCGCGCAGGTACCATCGCATCGCCTCGGCATAGTCCTGCGGCACGCCGCGACCGCGGTCGTACATGCTGCCGACGCTGCAGAGCGCCCGAGCCTCGCCGGCGTCGGCGGCCAGCCGATACCACTTCAACGCTTTGCCGAAGTCCTGCGCGACACCGCGGCCCTTGTCGTACATCACGCCGAGGAACGCCTGCGCACGAGCATCGCCCTCCTCGGCCATTTTCTGGTACATCTGCGACTCGATCACGTAATCGGCGCGCTCGTGGGCTCTTCTCGCCTCCGACCATTCCTTGCGGCTGCTCATCGCTCGCTCCCCCAGTCTGATCGCCCGCTTCCCCCAACCCCGCATGGCCGGGGCTCGCGTCTATTTTGACACCGACCGCAGCGACAACCAATCTGTTCGTCCGGCGGCGATGAGACGTCGATCGACGGGCCGCGGTGACGCCGAACGCCTTCGCTGTGGTTTACACTTTGTCATGAGCGACGGGCCGCCGGTCTCGCCAAACGTGTCGATCGGCGCGCTCTTTTGGGGCTTCCTGATTGTCGGCGTGTCCGGTTTCGGCGGCGTCATGCCATTCGCGCATCGGATGCTCGTCGAGCACCGGCGCTGGCTCACCGAGCGCGAGTTCACCGAAGCCCTTTCGCTGTCGCAGTTCCTCCCCGGCCCGAACATCGTCAACCTGTCGGTGATCGTCGGGCGACGCCTTCAAGGCACCGCCGGGGCGATCGTCGCGACCGTCGGACTCCTGCTGCTGCCGCTCGTGATCGTACTTGTGCTCGCGACGCTCTTCGCCCAGGTCTCCCACGTCGATGCGGTGCGCGGCGCGTGCAGCGGCGTATCGGCGGCGGCATCGGGATTGATCCTTTCGGTGGCGGTCAAGATGGCTCGACCGATACGCCGCACGCCGCCACAGCTCGCGTTCGCCGCAGTCACGTTCGCTGCGATCGCATTGCTGCGGCTGCCGCTGCTCTGGGTCCTCGCGGTCCTCGCGCCGTTGTCGATCGGTTTCGCGTGGTGGAAACGCCCTTGATCAATCCGGTCCTGTTCGAGCTCACGCTGCAGTTCCTGATGCTCTCGCTGCTGTCGATCGGCGGCGCAAACGCGATCATTCCCGAGATGCACCTGCGGGCCGTCGACGTCAAGCACTGGATGACCGACGCCGACTTTTCGCAGATGTTCGCGCTGTCGCAGGCGGCTCCCGGACCCAACGTGCTGATCGTGAGCCTGATCGGCTGGAAGGTCGCCGGTGTCACAGGGGGCGTCGTTTCGATGGCCGCCATGTGCATTCCGTCGTTCGTCCTAACCTATCAGATCGCACGTGCGTGGGACCGCTTCCGCGATGCGCCGCTGCGGATCGCCATCGAGCGCGGGCTCGCGCCGGTCACCGTGGGCCTCATTCTCTCGTCGGGCTACGTGCTCACGCGGACGACCGACCACGGCGCCATGGCGTATGCGCTCACCGGCGCGACGCTCGTCCTCGCGCTCGCGACGCGCATCCATCCGTTGTGGGCGCTCGCCGTCGGCGCGGGCCTCGGGGCGGCCGGTCTCGTCTAGCCTGGAACGCGATTTCCTTCCGACCGCCCCAAGACTGACGCGAGCGCCGCTGCCTCGCGGCGACACGCTGTAGGACCCGCCCTACGGCTGCCAAGGAGAGCGCGTAGGGCTGTAGGATTGCCCCGATCACGGCATCAGGCGCTCGCC
Source organism: Casimicrobiaceae bacterium (assembly GCA_035541655.1). GTDB lineage: Bacteria > Pseudomonadota > Gammaproteobacteria > Burkholderiales > Casimicrobiaceae > CAIWHR01. The sequence continues at coordinate 19,984 of DATKMY010000138.1, forward strand.
GATCAAATTCTTCCGCGCGTCGTCGGACGATGCACGCATGCGGAACTCGCTCGGCAACTCCGGCCCGACCCGAGCATCGATTGCGCTCGCGACAGCGTCTGTGCTCGCGCTATCGCCGGCAGGCAGTCGCGCGGCCGACACCATGCAAGACTTCGTGCTGAGTCCGGCACCGGGCACCTTAGCCGCGCAGAGATCGCCCGCGGTCTCGAAGTTCAAGTTCATGTTCGGTGCGCCCGCCCGCTGGGAGGGCGCGCTGCACTGGCGCTACAACCCCGCGAACGCTCCCGCGCAATTCAGCTCATCGAAGGACGCGGTCGTCGCCCAGCTCGTCGCGGAATCGGCAAAGTGGACTGCCGTCTGCGGGATCCAGATCGCGTACGACGGCGAGACGACTGCCGCGCCGCAGACGCTCGCCGGCGGACCCGACGGCGTGAGCGTCATCGGATGGGGACATCCCGACATGGGAATCTCGGGGGCGACCTACGTTTGGTACCAGGGCTCGGCCAACGACATGACGCTCGTCGAAAGCGACATGTTCCTCGTCCCGGAGTACGTAACGACGCAGACGCAATTGACGGAGACGGTGAGCCACGAATGGGGACACGCGATCGGCCTCGCACATTCGAACCTCGAGGGCGCGCTGATGTCGGGTCCGCCCGACTCGACGTATACGAATGGCTCGACGCTCGCGCCCGACGACGTCCACGGCTGCCGCTGCCTCTACGGGCCGGCGGCGGGACAGACGGCAGGCAACGTCTGCTCGCTGCCCGAGCTGATCGACTTCGGAACGCTCGCGGTCGGCGCAGCGTCGGGTGAGAGCACGGTGACGGTCGCGAACAGCGGTAGTGCCGCCCTCGTGATCTCCGCAATTCGCACGAATACCGGCGAGTTCGCGATCGGCTCGAACGGCTGCGCGGAGGGTGCCGCGCTTCAGCCGGGAGCGAGCTGCACATTCGGCGTGATCGCACGGCTTGCGAGCGCGGGCGAACGCGGCGACGAAGTGACGATCGACACGTCAGAAGGTCCGTACGCGATTCCGCTCGACGCGACGGGCGTCGTGGCATCGCAGTCGACGGCGCCCAACTTCGAGGGCTCGTGGTGGAACGCGCCGGGCGGCTCGGAATCGGGCTGGGGCCTGGACCTCGCACAGCAGGGCAACACGATCTTCGCGAGCTGGTTCACCTACGATGCGGCCGGAAATCCGTGGTGGCTGACGGTGACGGCCAACCCGATCGGCAACAACGTCTTTTCCGGAACGCTCTACGAGACCCGCGGACCGGCGTTCAACAGCGTTCGGTTCGACGCGAATGCCGTGACGTACCAGGCGGTCGGAACGGCCACGCTCTCCTTCAACGACGCGAACAACGGCACGTTCTCGTACATCGTCAACGGAACGAGCGGAACGAAGTCGATCACGCGAACCGTGTTCGGCCCCCTGCCGGTGTGCAGGGCGGCGACGCAGGCGACGCTCGCGACCGCGACCAACTATCAGGACGTCTGGTGGGCGGCGGCGAGCGGCGAATCGGGATGGGGCGTCTATCTGACGCACCAGGGCACGATCATCCTGGCCGCGTGGTTCAGCTACGATTCCGATGGCTCGCCGATGTGGCTCTCCATGACCGCGACGCAAGGCGCGCCCGGCGTCTACAGCGGAACTCTGTATCGGACGACGGGGCCGCCGTTCGGCACGAGCTTCGACGCATCGAAGGTCGCCTATACGGCGGTCGGGACGGCTACGCTCACGTTCGGCGATGGCGACGACGCGACGTTCGCCTATACGGTAACGCTCGGTTCGCCACCCGTCAGCGTCACGCAGTCGAAGAAGCTGTCGCGTCTGGTGTTCGAGGATCCGGGCACCGTGTGCCGCTGACCGGCGCGATCGCTTCGGGGAGCAGTCGATCTGCAGGCGATCACGCAGCCAGCGCGGCACGCTCCCCGGAGCGAGCCTCGGGGATCAGGATCGTCGCACGGAGTAGCTCGTGTGCAGGCGGCTCGTCTTCGGGACGCCCGCAAGCAGGTATTCCATCTGGTCGGCGAGAATCCTGCGGTTCCGCAGGATGAAGTGCTCGTGCCTGTTGGGCACGTAGGGCACATAGAGAAGCGGCATCCGTGCCTGCTCGGGCGAACGGCCCCCTTTGCGCGTATTGCAGCCGCGGCACGCGGTAACCGTGTTGGTCCACGAGTCGCTGCCTCCGCGCGATAGCGGCACCACGTGGTCGCGCGAAAGATCCCGCACCATGAAGCGTCCGCCGCAGTATGCGCACACCTGGCGATCGCGAACGAAGAGCATCTGGTTGGTGAGGCCGGGGGCGTGGCGGTGCGCGCCGGCGCCGCTGCCCTTGATCGCGAGGATCGAGCGCGTCGAGATGCGCGAGCGCACTCCGTTCTTCTGCCAGCCGCCGCGAAACTCGCGGACTTCGCGCCCGATCGACCACGCGACCATCTGCTTCGCGTGGTAGGTGATCGCTTCCTCGAGCTCGACCCAAGCCTGCGGCAGGCCGGCCATGTCGACCGCCAATACCAATGGATCCATGTCGCCGATTCCGGGGGTCCCGACCCTCGCCGGGACCGCTGTTGCCCCCACCATTGCTGCGTCAGGTTGGGAGTATGCCCGACTTCGGTCCGATTCGCCTCCGCCGGACCCGCGGCGCGGGACCGGCGCGAGTGCGGTCGCACCATTCGCGTCAAGCGACCGCGATGGTGTAGTCGACATTTGCCGACCGCCGCGGTAGCTTTGCCGGCGTGACCCTCGACCTGCCGCTGCGCCCGCTCGGCGAGCTTGCCCAACTCCTCGCAAGCGGCGAGATCCGATCGCGCGACATCGTCGAAGCTTGTCTCGCGCGGATCGATGCACTCGACGGGAAGCTCCACGCCTTCGTCGACGTCTACCGCGCCGAGGCCCTCGACGGCGCCGACGCCGCCGACCGCGAGAGGCGCAGCCGCGGCAGTCGCGGCCCGCTCGCTGGGCTGCCGATCGCGCTCAAGGACCTCCTCGACATCGAAGGCCGGCCGACGACGGCGGGCTCGAAGAGCTGGCGCGGGCGAATCGCTAAGCGGACAGCAAACACCGTCGAGCGGCTCGTCGCCGCCGGCATGATCCCGCTCGGCAAAACGCACATGGTCGAGTTCGCCTTCGGCGGCTGGGGCCGCAACGAGCCGATGGGCGCGCCCTGGAACCCGTGGGACATGCGCGTGCATCGCGTCGCCGGCGGCTCGTCGAGCGGCTCGGCCGTGGCGGTGGCGGCGGGCTTCGCGCCCGCGGCGATCGGGTCCGACACCGGCGGATCGATTCGCATTCCGTCGGCGCTCTGCGGCCTGACGGGGCTCAAGCCCACGTACGGGCTCGTCAGCGCCTACGGTACGGTGCCGCTCTCGGCGACGCTCGACTCGATCGGTCCACTCGCGCACACCGTCGAGGACGTTGCGCGGCTGACCTCCGCGATCGCGGGGCCTGATCCGCGCGACCCGACCACGCACAACGTGCCTCACGTTGATTTCGAAGCGGTGCTCGCAACGCCTGCCGACATTCGCGGCACGCGCATCACCGCGCTCCCCTCCGCGCAATTTCCGTCGTGCACATCGCCGGACGTCGTCCGCGCCTACGACGCCGCGCTCGCGGTTCTGCGCAGTCTCGGCGCAACGATCGACAACGACCCGCTGCCGCTCGATTTCGACGACGCGATGGTCAGGAACGGCCGCATCATCGCTGCTGAAGCGTACCGCTACCATCGCGCGTATATCGAGGACGAACGTCTCGATATCGATCCGTGGGTCCGCAGGCGCGTGCTCGGCGGCAAGGCGATCGGCGATGCCGAATACGCCGACGAGCTCGCCCGCCGGCGCGGCACCATGGCGCTGTTCGGCGAATGGATGCGCAAGCGCGACGTGCTAATGACGCCGACCCTCCCGATCACCGCCACGCCGCTCGCCGAGGTCGACGAGTCGACGACGACGCTTGCCACCTGGACGCGCGCCGCCAACTATCTCGGCGCCTGCGCACTGTCGCTTCCGGCCGGATTCTCGACGGAAGGATTGCCGATCGGCGTGCAGCTCACCGGCGCCGCGTTCGGCGATGCGACGCTCGTGCGCGTCGGCCGCGCGTTCCAGCACACGACGGCCTGGCATCGGCGGCGTCCCGAGTTGCCGGAGAATCGCGCCTCGTGAACGACGCCGCGCGCTCGACGCGGGATGCCGGAACCGCCGCGGCGTGGGGCAGCGACGTCATAGCCGAGCTCTTGCGCGCGCTCGAGTTCCCGTACATCGCGCTCACGCCGGGGGCGAGCTTCCGCGGCCTGCACGACAGCCTCGTCAACTATCTTGGGAACACACGGCCGGAGCTCCTGCTTTGCGTGCACGAGGAGAGCGCGGTCGCGCTCGCGCACGGCTACGCGCGCGTCACCGGGCAGCCGCTTCCCGTCGCGCTGCACGCGAACGTCGGGCTGATGCACGCGACGATGGCGATCTTCAACGCGTGGTGCGATCGGATTCCGATGCTGCTCCTGGGCGGCGTGGGTCCGATCGACGCGGTGAAGCGCCGCCCCTGGGTCGACTGGATCCACACGTCGCGCGACCTCGCCGCGCTCGTGCGCGGCTACACGAAATGGGACGATCAACCGGGGTCCGTCGCGGCGGCGCTCGAAGCGATCCTGCGCGCCGATCGGATCGCCACGACGCTGCCGCAAGGACCCGTCTACGTGGCGCTCGACGCCGCGCTGCAGGAAGAGGCGCTCGCCGCGCCGGTCCCGTTGCCTGCGCTCGACCGATATCGCATCGCGGCGCCGGCCGCGACGCCGGCAGCGGCGCTGAGCGATGTTGCCGAGATGCTCAGGGCGGCACGCCGCCCGCTGCTGATGATCGGCCGGGTATCGTCGGATCCCGCGGACTTTTTGCGGCGCGTTGCGCTCGCCGAGCGCGTCGGCGCGGTCGTGCTCACCGACATCAAGACCGGCGCGACCTTCCCGACGCAGCATCGGTTGCAGCCGTTTCCGCCGGCACTCTATGTGACAGGCGACGCGAGCGCGCTGATCCGCGACGCCGATCTCATCGTGAGCCTCGACTGGGTCGACCTAGGGGGCACGCTCGCCCAGGCCTGCGGCGGAGAGCTGCCGACCGCGCGCGTCGTCCAGTGCTCGCTCGATCCGTACGTCCACAACGGCTGGAACATGGACTATCAGGCGCTGCCGCCCACCGACGTCGCGATCCTCGCAGCGCCCGATGCGCTGGTCGCCGCGCTGCTGGAAACGCTCGGACCCAACGCCGCGAATCCCATTCTCCCGTGGTATGTGCGTCCCGCGGAGGAGACGAGAATCGGTGAGAACGTTCCGGAGAGCGCTCCAGCGACGGTCGGTGCGACGCACATGCCGCTCGACGATCTCGCACGTGTTGCGACGACGACGCTCGCCGCGCATCGACCGTCGTACCTTCGCCTGCCGCTCGGCTGGCCCGGAACACACTGCCGCTTCGAGCACCCACTCGACTACGTCGGGTTCGACGGGGGCGGGGGCATCGGCTCCGGTCCGGGGATGGCCGTCGGCGCGGCGCTCGCATTGCGCGACTTGGGCTCCGATCGCCTTCCTGTCGCAGTGCTCGGCGACGGCGACTACCTGATGGGCGTCACCGCGCTCTGGACCGGCGTTCACTATCGCGTGCCGGTGCTGATACTCGTGGCCAACAACGAGTCGTTCTTCAACGACGAGCTTCACCAGGAGCGGATGGCACGGCTGCGCCACCGGCCCGTCGAGAATCGCTGGATCGGGCTGCGGATGAGCGATCCGGCGATCGACCTGGCGTCGCTCGCGCGCGCGCAGGGCGCGATCGGCTACGGTCCGGTGCGCAGCCCGGACGAGCTCGCCGCAGCGCTGAAACAAGCGGTGAAAGACGTCCGCAGCGGCGCCGTGGCCGTCGTCGACGCGCGCGTCGCGCCCGAGTATTCGCGCGCGGTTTCCGCGTCACTCCTGCGCAGCGCGCCGTCGCGCCGCTGACGAGGCGGCCCCATGCCCGAGACTTCGGCCAGCGTGCGCGATTCTCGCCTGCCCGAGCAGCGCGGCCTCTACTACGGCGGCCAATGGCATCGGTCGGCCGCCGCACGCGAAACGCCGGTCACGAGCCCAGCGACGGGCGCTTCGCTCGGCACTGCAACCGACGCGACGAGCGAAGACGTCGACCGCGCGGTCGCCGCGGCGCGCTCCGCCTTTTCGACATGGCGCGACGTGCCAGCACAGGAACGCGCGGCCGCGCTGCGCAAGGCGATCGCGATCCTGCGGAGGAATGCAGACGAGCTGGCGTGGCTCGAAGCGGTTGACACCGGCAACCCGCTGCAGGCGATGCGCTACGACGTCGACATCAGCGCCGGCTACATCGAGTATTTCGCCGGCCTCGTCCCCGAGATCAAGGGCAACACGATCCCGATCGGCCCCGGCACGCTCAACTACACGCTGCGCGAGCCGCTCGGCGTCATCGGCCGGATCGGCGCGTTCAATCATCCGCTGCTCTTCACCGCAGGGAAGTGCGGCGCACCGCTGGTGGCCGGCAACACGCTGATCGTCAAGCCCGCCGCGGACACGCCGCTCACGTCGCTGCGCATCGCGGAGCTCTGGCACGACGTGTTTCCGCCGGGCGTATTCAACGTCGTCACCGGCGGGCGCGACGCGGGGGCCGCGCTCGTCGCGAATCCGAAGGTCGCGAAAATCGGCTTCATCGGCAGCGTGGCCGCGGGACGCGCAGTGATGCAGGCGGCCGCGGCGTCGCTCAAGGCACTCACGCTCGAGCTGGGCGGCAAGAATGCGCTGATCGCGTGTGCCGACGCCACACCCGACGAAGTCGCAGACGGCGTCGTGCGCGGGATGAATTTCCGCTATGTCACCGGCCAGTCGTGCAACTCGACGAGCCGCGTCTACCTCCACGAGACGATCCACGACGCCGCGCTCGCTGCAATCGTCAAACGCGTCCGGGCGCTCAAGGTGGGGCTCCCGTTCGAGCCCGACAGCGAAGTCGGATGTCTGTCGAGTCAGGCTCAGTTCGACAAGACGATGAGCTACATCTGGCTCGGCCTCGAAGGCGGTGCGCGGCTTGCGTGCGGCGGCAAGCGCCCCGCAGAGCCCAAGCTCGCGCACGGGTTGTTCGTCGAGCCGACCGTGTTCGCCGACGTGACCGACGACATGCGGATAGCACGCGAGGAGATCTTCGGCCCCGTCGTATCGATCCTGCGCTGGTCGGACGAGGACGACGTGCTCGCACGGGTCAATGCGCTCGACTACGGTCTTACCGCGTCGATCTGGACGCACGACCTCGACCGCGCGCATCGGCTTGCATCGCGCGTCGAAGCGGGTTACATATGGGTGAACGGCGCGAGCACGCATCATGTCGGCGTCCCGTTCGGCGGGGTCAAGCAATCGGGGCTCGGCCGCGAGGAGTCGATCGAGGAGCTCTACGCCTGTACGCAGATCAAGAACGTCAACGTCACGCTGAAAAAATAGCATTCGATAGGAGGAATCCCGTCATGCGCCGCCTCGCCTCGCTCGTCATCGGCCTGCTTGTCGTGGGCTGCGCGACGGTCACCTCCGCGGAGGAGATCGCCGTCGGCAACTACGGCGTGTCCGCGAACGGGATGCCGTTCGGCGTAGCGCTCGTCAAGGGCTACTTCAAGGAGGAAGGCCTCAACGTCACCGGGCTCATCTCGTCGGCGGGCGGCGGCACGTCGCTGCGCAACATGCTCGCGGGTGGCGGCGTGCCCTACGGCGAGGTGAATCCTGGCGTCGTCGTGTCGGCGATCCTCGCCGGCGCCGACTTGAGGATCGTCAGCGACAACGTGCTGACCGTCGCCGAGTTCGTCTGGGCCGTCAAGCCCGACTCGCCGATCAAGACGCTGAAGGACTTCAAGGGCAAGAAGATCGGCTACACGAATCCGCGCTCGACCTCGCAGGCGCTTGCGCTGATGCTGCTGCAGTCGGCCGGCTACAAGGAGTCCGACGCCGAGCTGGTGAAGACCGGCGGATTCGGCGAGGGCATCGCGGCGCTCGACTCGGGGCTCGTCGACATCGCGCCGATCACCGAGCCGCTGTGGTCGAAGGTGAAGAGCAAGTATCGCGCGGTCGTCGTCGCGAGCGACGTGCTGCCGCCGCTCGACAACGTCGTCGGCGTGGCGACCGTCGAGATGATGGAAAAGAAGAGCGACTTCATCCGCGCGGTGATCCGCGCGCGGCGCAAGGCGGTCAAGTTCATGAAGGAGCATCCCGACGAGGCGGCCGAGATCGTCGCCAAACAGTACAACATCGACGTCGAGGTCGCGAAGAGCGCGGTGCGCAACCTGACGACCAGCACGACGAAAGGCGTCCCGTACTGGGGCGAGGGCGAAATCCATCTGGAAGGATTGAAGCGAATGATCGAGGCGCAGCGCTCGGTCGGCGCGATCCAGGGCGAGGTCGACTACGGCAAGATCATCGACACGCGGTTCCTGCCCGACGACCTGAAGGCTGTCCGCTAGCCGCGCCGCGATTGCAGCTGCGACCGGGGTCACCCGTGTCGGTCGAGCAGGTTCGACTCGAAAAAGTCGGCAAGGTCTTCGTGGCGGGCAACCCGCCGGCGCCGCTGCACGCGCTCGGCCCCGTCGATTTGACGCTCGAGCGCGGCGAGTTCTTCGCGGTCGTCGGTCCGTCCGGGTGCGGAAAGTCGACGCTGCTCGAGCTGATCGCGGGCCTCACGACGCCCACGGAAGGAGCGATCGCATTCGAGGGCCGGCCGATCGCCGGCGAAGCGCCGGAAGGCATCGGCGTGGTGTTCCAGGAGGACGCATCGCTCCCCTGGCTCGACGTCGCCGGCAACGTCGCGTTCGGCCTGCGGCGGCTCGATCTTCCGGCCGCCGAGCGCAGCGAGCGCGTCCGCAACGCGCTGAAGCTCGTCGGCCTCTCCGATTTCGCGACGAGCTACCCTGCGCAGCTCTCGGGCGGGATGCGCCAGCGCGTGTGCATCGCACGCACGCTGGTGATGCAGCCGCGCCTGATCCTGCTCGACGAGCCCTTCGGTGCGCTCGACCAGCAGACGCGGCTGCTGATGGGCGACGAGTTGCTCCGCCTCTGGCGCGAGACCGGAGCGACCGTATTCCTGATCACGCACGCGCTCGACGAGGCGACGATGCTCGCCGACCGGATCGCGGTCATGTCGGCACGTCCCGGCCGCCTCATCGATTTCGTGGAAACGCGCTGGCCGCGCAGCCGCGACAGCCGGATCGTCGAGCACTCCGAATTCGGCACGATCACCGCGCGGCTGTGGAAGACGCTGCGCGAAGAGTCGCTCAAGACGATCGCGCAGGCCCCGGGCAGCGAGCCGGCGCCGTGAAGCGCCTGATCGTCTACCGCACGCTGGTGATCGGCGGCATCGTCGCGCTGCTCGAGATCCTCTGCGTGACCGGCGTGATCGACAAGATCACGATGCAGGCGCCGCACCTGATCGTCCGCGACCTCTTCCGGATGCTCGTGTCCGGACGCATGAACTCGGCGATCCTGAAGACACTGTCGAACACGACGATCGCGCTGCTGCTCGCGCTCTCGATCGGGGTCGTCGCCGGCGCGCTCGTTCATCGGTGGCGAGCGTTGCGCGACACGCTCGATCCGCTTTTCGCCACGTACTACGCCGTACCGGTGTTCGCCTTCTATCCGTTCTTCATCGTCGTGTTCGGGCTCGGCGACGCGCCTCAGATCCTGATCGCGTTCATGCTCGGCGTGGTCGCGATGATCGTCAACACGCTGAACGGCCTCGACCGCGTGCCGCCGGTGCTGGTCAAGACCGCTCGGATAATGCGGCTGTCGCCGCTCGACACCGCGCTGCGGGTGACGCTTCCCGCCGCGGGGCCGTACATCGTCACCGGGATCAAGCTCGCCGTGGCCTACGCGTTCATCGGCGTCATCGGCTCCGAGTTCATCATGTCGCGCGGCGGCATCGGATACGAGATCAGCTTCGCGTACACGAGCTTCGACAACGCGACGATGTACCCGCTGATCGTGCTGATCCTGCTCGCCTCGGTCGCCGTCAACGCGGCGCTGACGCGCTGGGAGCAGCGGCTGCTGCAGCGGCGCGGAATGCGAGTCTCGCCGTGAAGCGCTGGAGCAGCGCTCGCAATGCGTTCGTGCTGATCGCGGTGCTGCTCGCGATCTGGCAGGCGCTGTACTGGTGGGCGGGCGAAGTGGCGCTCGCCTCACCGCTCGCGACGCTGCGCTACACGTTGAGGCTCGTCGCGACGGAGTCGTTCGACGCGCATCTGCTCGATACGCTGCGCGCTTTCGCGATCGCGTATGCGTTGTCGGTGCTGATCGGCCTCGTCGTCGGCTTCTGGCTCGGCTTCGACCGCCTCTCGGGAGATGCGCTCGAGCCGATGATCGTCGCCGTCTACGCGATCCCGAAGCTCACGCTCTATCCGATCCTCCTGCTCGCGTTCGGCCTCACGCTTTCGGCGAAAGTCGCGTTCGGCGTGCTGCACGGCGCGATCCCGATCATCCTGTTCACGCTGTCCGCGGTCCACAACACGAAGCCCATCCTGATCAAGACGGGGCGCGTGCTCAAGCTCACGCGCTTCCAGATGGTGCGCTGGATCCTCTTCCCCGCCGCGACCCCCGAAATCTTCACGGGCCTGCGCGTGGGATTCGCGCTGACGCTGATCGGATCGCTGCTCGCGGAGATGTTCGCGTCGCAGCGCGGGCTCGGTTACCTGCTCATGAACGGCATCGGCCTGCACAACGTCGAGCTCATCATGGCGGTGACGCTCGTCATCATCGTGTTTGCGGCCAGTGTCAGCACGCTTTTGCTCTACGTCGATCATCGCCTGCATCGCCGCGGGTGAGAAGCAGGCTCGGGCTTCGGGTTCGCAGGAGGGTCTTGAAGCCTTGTCCGCGTACGGGCGCCGAGGCGACCCTGCACTTCGCTAACCCTCGGAAGACGCGGTCGATGCGACCTCCCGCGAACCCGGATGTTCGACCCTACTTTTCCAGAGGCGCGACCGACGCGCCTGCAACGCCGTTGCGCACGAGCGATCGCGCGACGAAGCCCGACGCCTTCATCTCCTCGATGAAATCGTGAAGATAGGCGTGGGCTGCGTCGCGGTCGCGCCGGCAGCCCATCGCCTGGTGGATCGCCATGAACCGCCCGGCCAGCAGTCGCAATCCCGAGTGCCGGCGCATATCCGCTTCCAGCGCCGGCCGCACGCCGGCCGCGACGTCGAGCTTCTGCGCGACGAATTGATCGACGACGTCCTTCGCCGCGGTTGTTCGCACGATAGTCGCGTGCTTGATGGTTCGCGACAGGAAGAGGTCGTAGGCGCTCCCCGTGCTCACGAGCACGCGCACGCCGCGCCGATCGACTTCCGCGTTGTCGCGAATCGGCGAATCCCCGGGCACCAGGTACGCGCCTTCGATCACGACGTACGGCGGCGTGAAGAGAATCTGCTCTGCACGGACGGGGTCGATCGCGAGAAAGCAGATGTCCCAGACGCCCGTCCTGACGCCTTCGATCACCTTGCCCGCCGCGAAATACGGGACGTACTCGACCGCGAGGCCGAGGCGTCGCGCGAGCTCGCGCGCCAGATCGACCGACACGCCGCCCGGCTCGCCCGTCGCCGGATCGCGCGAGGCGAGAAGCGGATTGTCGAAGTTGATCGCGGCGCGCAGCTTCCCCGTCGGCGCGAGCTCGGCGACGACGGCGGGAGCCGCCGCCGTCACTTGCTCGTCCGCGGCGGAGGACTCCACGCCGGCGGGATCACGCCGGGAAGCCGGAGCAAGCGCATCATGCGGATCGCAGTTTCGCGGCCGCGATAGTAGCCCTGCAGCCGCAGGGTTTCGGTGAATCCCGTGTTGCGATAGAGCGCGTACGCCGGCCGGTTGTCGGCGCGCAGCTCGACGTGCACCGAAGCGACGCCTGCGGTGGCCGCGGAGGCGATCAGCCAGTCGGTGAGCCGCCGGCCGATCCCGCGCTGCTGGTGGCTGGGACGCACCGCGAGGAGCACGAGGTGCGCGCGCTCGTCGAAAAGTTGCATAATCGCGAAGCCGACCGTGCGCTCGCGGTCGCAGGCGACGACGGTCGCGGTTTCGGGGTCGTCGAGAAATTTCGCGACGCGTTCCGGCCGATAGTGCCACCCGAGCCCGGTCTCGATCAGGTCGCGCGACATCGCGGCGAGCGTGGGAACGTCGGGGCGGCGCGCGAGGCGGAGCGTGATGTCGGCGAGCTTCATGCCGCCAATTCTGCCACGCGGCGCCGGCACGCCGTCAAGAGTCTTCCGCGCCGCCGAGAGCGCGTCAGACCGTGAGGCGCGCCGGATCCAGATACCGCTGCCGGAAAACCTCGAAGGGATCCGTATCGGCGGCCTCGATCTCGCGCTGCTCCCGCAGCGACTCCTCGGCGAGGCGTGCGAACCGCTCGGCGGTGGCGTCGGCAAATGGTAGCGCACAGATCGTCTCGCGGTGGCGCAGCGACTGCGCGAGGACGAAGCGGACGTACGATTTGCCGTAGTCGCGCTCGATCGTCCGCAGCACGCGCGCCGAGGGCGTCGACGCGGGCTCGGAGAGGCGAGCGCGCGCCAGCGCGAGCGCGTCGCGATGCGTCTGCGTTCCCTTTGCCGCGTCGAGCGCGGCGGCGATCGGCTCGCACTCGGCGAGAACGCGCGCCCCCCATTCGACGAGCGGCACCGCCTCCGCGCCGCGCGTGAGAAGGAGGCCGGGCTCGCGGCCGCGCGAGGCGACGCGCTGCTTGTTGCCGATGATCGCGGCGAGCTCCTCCGGCGTGTCCGGCGGGCTCTCGTGCAACAGGCAATGGAGCAGGAAGATGTCGAGCATCCGGCACGTGCTTGCGTTGATCCCCACCGGTTCGAACGGATCGAGGTCCATCAGCCGCACCTCGACGTATTCGACGCCGCGCTCGCGCAACGCGTGCAACGGCCGCTCGCCCGAGCGGATCACGCGCTTCGGCCGGATCGTTCCGTAGAACTCGTTCTCGATCTGGAGCAGCGTCGTCCCGAGCTGCCGATACTCGTCGCCCGAGCGGATTCCGATCGCTTCGTACGGGGGGTACGGCTTCGTCATCGCCTCGTGCAGCGACCCCGCGTACGACTCGAGGCAGTTGTAGCTCACGGCGAGCGACGATTGCGCGTCGCTCTGGTAGCCGAGCCGCCCCATCCGCAGCGACGTCGCGTACGGCAGGTACAGCGTGTCCTCGGAGAACGGCCGCAGCTCGTGCTTGCGCCCCTCGACGAAGCTCCCGCACACCGCCGGCGAGGCGCCGAACAGGTACAGGAGCAGCCATGAATTGCGGCGGAAATTGCGAATGAGCGCGAAATAGTCGTCGTTCGACCGCTTGTCGGGCATCGAGAAGTTGTAGTGGATGCCCGAGATCATCTGCATCCGCTTGCCGTAGCGGTGTGTGAGGCCGGTCCGATAGACGCTCTTCGCCCGGCCGACGTTCGAGTTGCCGTAGCGGCCGATCGGGATCGCCGCTTCGTCGGGCAGGCGGCACGGCATGCTCGAGCACCACATGAGCTCGTCGTGGATCGCCCGGTAGACCGCCTGGTGAATCTCGGTGAGCTCCGCGATGCAAGCCTCGGCGCTCGTGTTCACGCCGGTGATGAGCTCGAGCTGCGACTCGCTGAAATCCGTCGTGACGCGCGCGTGCGTGAGCGCCGAGCCGAGCGCAGCCGGGTGCGGCGTCGTCGCAAGCGATCCGTCGGGCCGCACCCGCAGGCTCTCCTTCTCGATGCCGCGCTTGAGCCCGGCCAGCCCGTCGCGGGGGAGCCCGCGCACGCGCTCCTCGAGCAGCGAATAGCTGGAACGGGCCGTCGAAGACATCGGAGACCGCCGTCAAGTTGAGGGGACGGGCATTGTATAACGATGGCGGCGCCGGACGACCGATCGCAGCCAATCGCGCCGACCGAGCCGCCCCGAGACGCGCGAGCGACAACCGGCGACAGCCCTTGGCGCGCCCGCTGGATTGTCAACAAGGTTGACAAATTCGCGGGATCGCGCCCCGCACGGCGTTACTCGACAGGCAGAAAGCCTTCCACCGACAGGTATCGTTCGCCCGAATCGTAGTTGAAGCCCAGCACGCGGCTCCCGCCGGGAAGCTCCGGCAGCTTCTGCGCGATCGCGGCGAGCGCCGCGCCGGACGAGATGCCGACGAGCACACCCTCCTCGCGCGCGGCGCGCCGCGCCCATTCGCGCGCGGCCTCGGCCTCGACCTTGATCACCCCGTCCAGGAGCGACGTGTCGAGATTCGTCGGAATGAATCCGGCGCCGATGCCCTGGATCGGATGGGGCGACGGCGCGCCGCCGGAAATGACCGGCGAGGCCGCGGGCTCGACCGCGAAGACCCTGAACTTCGGCCACGCCTTCTTAAGCGCGCGCGCGCACCCGGTGATGTGGCCGCCGGTGCCGACGCCGGTGATCAGCACGTCGAGCCCTTCGGGAAAATCCGCGAGGATCTCGCGCGCCGTCGTGCGCACGTGGACGTCGACGTTGGCGGGATTGTCGAACTGCTGCGGCATCCACGAGTCCGGTGTCGAGTCGATCAGCTCCTGCGCTTTGGCGATCGCGCCCTTCATCCCCTCGGCGCGCGGCGTCAGCACGAATGTCGCGCCGTAGGCGAGCATCAGCCGGCGCCGCTCGATCGACATGCTCTCGGGCATTACGAGCACGAGCTTGTAGCCTTTCACCGCCGCAACCATCGCGAGGCCGACACCGGTGTTGCCGGAGGTGGGCTCGATGATCGTCCCGCCCTGGCGCAGCTTGCCGGTCGCCTCGGCGTCCTCGACCATCGAGAGCGCGATGCGATCCTTGATCGAGCTGCCCGGATTCGAGCGCTCGGATTTGATCCAGACGTTGGCCGCGGGACCGAAAAGGCGGTTCATGCGGATGTGCGGCGTGTTGCCGATCGTTTCGAGAACGTTCGCAGCTTTCATGGGGCCCCCGGGGATGGCGATGAAGGCGCACATCGTACGCCTTCACTGATCCGGCCGGCCCCCTGCCCCGGCCCGCGGGCGTTCCCGCCCCGTGTCGCGCGCCGCTTTTCGCGACCGTGCAGAGATTCGGAAACGGCGGAGGAGAAAGAGGCGCAGCGCCTTCCTCAGATATCCTCGACGGGGATGCGGCCCACCTTTGCTGCCGCCTCGAGCGTCCGGAAATCGCTCTCGGTCTGGTCGGCGTAGGCGGCAGCGAACCGCGCCAGTGCGCCGTCGAGCGCCGCGCCCTTGCCGCTGTAGCCGCTGATCGCCGCGGCGTCGCCAGCTTTGGCGTGCGCGCGCGCCAAAGCCGCGCCGCAATGGTGCGCGTAGTCGAGCAGATGCGGGTAGTCCATCGTGTCAACGTTGGCAGCAGTCTTGCAATCGCGCAGCTGCCGCACGTAGAAGTCGACGCGCAGAGCCGGATCCGACGACCATCCCAGGAACATATCGCTTGCCGCCTGCATCAACCGCTGCCCCTCGACGACGCGTTCGCCGTGATTGCGATAAGGACTGCGCCCCGCATAGCGCTCGAGCACCGAAGCCCGCGCCTCCTTGAGCTGCAGAAAGAGCGAATCATCGTTACCGGCCATCAGCAGCGCCACGGCACAGCGGGTTCCGACGCTACCCACGCCGACGACCTTTATCGCGACGTCGACCAGCTCGAATCGCTCGAGCAGCGCGCGCCGGTCAGCGGGCAGCGTCGCGCGGTATTGCGCGAGCAGCCGGCGAACGTTGGTGATCGTGCGATCGCCCTTGCGCGGGCGAAACACGAGCGGTGCCTCTTCCTTGATCTGGCGCGACGCGCCGACGATTTCGGTGAGTTTCGGGAACAGGTGCTCGGTCACCGGGTGCGGCGGCGCATCGGTCGCGAGCCTGCCGATCGAGTCGAAGTGAAGCTCGGCGACCTTCGCCGCGTCGATGCGCTGGTACCAGAGCTCGAGCGCATGCATCTGCGCGTAGAGGGCCATGTGCCCGCGATAGGCTGCGCCCGCGGCCATCGTAGCTTCGGCGTTGCGCCCTTTCGAGAAGCCGAGATAGCGGCCGGCGATCGTGATGCTTGCCGCCAACCGCTTGAGATCCCACTCCCAGGGCGCCTGCAGCGTCTCGTCGAAGTCGTTGACGTCGAAGACCAGATGCCGCTCGGGAGTGGCGAAACCGCCGAAGTTCATCAGATGCGCATCGCCGCACGCCTGCACGCGGATTCCGCTCGCCGGCGTCCTCGCGAGGTCGTACGCCATGATCGCGGCGGCGCCTCGCAGGAAGGCGAAAGGGGAATGAAGCATCCGGCCGTAGCGAATGGGTACGAGCGAGGGCACCCGGTTGCGGTTGGAAGCTTCCAGCATCGCGACGACGTCGCGTCCCTTGCGCGACACCCTGTAGACGCCGTGCGACGAACGGGGAGTCTTTGCCCGCAATTCCCGGCCCGCACCGCGGCGGGCGTTCGCGTCGCGCGAACCAAGCAGTTTCGCTACGGATCGCTTGTCGAGCCGGCCATCCGTTCGGCCACTGCCGGGTTCTGAAGCGCGCGGCCTGCTCGACATTGACTTGTCGGAATGAAGGAAAGGATGAGCCTCCGCTCGCAACGCCGGAAACGTTTCGAGCGGCGACACCGTGCAGGTCATGATACGCCCCGCGAGGGGAGGGTTCACCGGCGCCCGTCCGGCACTTTGCTGTTATCCGTGCCAAAGACCCCTCCGCGGGGCGATCCGCGGGGGCTCGACGCCGCCGGCGCTTCGCTGCGCGCGCCGTGCTCCGACTTCGAGCCGTTGACGTCCGACACGCGGAGCTTGCGCAGCCTCGCGGTCTTCTTGTGCTGGTGCTCCGACATCCTTTCCAGCACGTCGATCAGAAAGCGCAGCGTCTGGCGGATGTAGGGTCCCTTGTTGAGCATCACGCACTCGGCGCGGCTGCCCATCGCCGCGTCGGTGACCTCGGCGCGGGACGGCATCCCTCCTTTGGCGAGCGATTCGAGCACCTGCGTGGCCCAGACCACCGGCACATGCGCGGCCTCGCACAGCCAGAGGATCTCTTCCTGCACCTCGGAGAGCCGCTCGAAGCCAACCTCGACTCCGAGATCGCCACGGGCGACCATCACGGCCACCCGCGGATGCCGCATCGCAGTGAGCAGCAGCATCGGCAGCCCGTCGAACGCACGCTGCGTCTCGATCTTCAGCACGATGCCGAGCTGCTGCGCGTCGAGCTTTTGCATCTCGACGATGAGCGCCTCGATGTCCTCCGGACGCTGGACGAAGGAGAGCGCCACCATGTCGGCGTTCTTCGCGACCGCCGCGAGGTCCTCGATGTCCCTCGCGGTCAATGCCGGCAGCGCGATCTGCGATTCCGGCAGGTTGATGCCTTTCTCGGCCTTGAGTCTGGCCGCGCCGCCGGCCACGGCGGTGATCTCCACTCGCAGGCGGTCGGCGAGCGCGCCACGGATCACGCCCCGTATCTTCCCGTCGTCGAAGAGCATGGGTTCGCCGACGCGAACGCTCGTGAACACCTCCGCCAGCGCACACGATACTGTCGGCGCTTCCAGTGTCTTGCCGTCGTCGTCGCGGACCGCGTCGCGGCCGGGCGCCTCTCCGTAGGCGACATCTAGCGTGTCGCCTACGTGCAGCGCGATCGACTCCTCCATCGAAGGCAGCGCACCGATCTTGCCGCGTGCAACGACGCGTCCCCGCCGCTTCAGCACGAGCGGAGTTCCGGGGACGACGTAGGCCGTGGTGTCGGTCTCGCACAGGCAAACGCCAGGTCGGACCTCGATGACGTCGAGCAGGCGCTTTCGCTTGCGTGTGTCCGCGAGGACCACGGAGTCGCCCCTTCTCGCCTTGTCGAGGATTCCACCCACGATGGGAATCGCCGGCTCGCCGGTGTCGGACTCGTCGGGGCGCGCGGCTAGTCTCACGTGTGCAGGCTGTGTAACCCGTCCGAGCACGTCGCGAACCGGTCGCCACTTCGCGACCGCGGGGCCCGCGGCCATCGGTCCCGTGCGGAGCTTGGGCCCAGCAAGGTCGAACGACACGAGACATCGCCGGCCGCTCTCGCGCTCCGCCTTGCGCAGATGCTTGACCATCCGTTCCCACACCCTGCGGCTGTCGTGGGCGCAATTGACACGCATGATGCCCATGCCCGCGTCGAGGAGGCCGCGGATCACGTCCGGGTCGTCCGCCGCCTCACCGGGCATCGTGACCATGATCCTGGTGTCGCGGCCCTTCGGGGCCGGTCCAAGTATCGCGTTTGCATGCTCGGCGAGCAGCGCGTCGCCGGTGTCGAACGTGACGGGCGGTTGATCGGACAGCTCATGTGCGCCGGGCCTGGCCCGCAGCGTGTCGAGCACTTCGAGCACCGCTTGCAGCGATGCCATCACGTGCGCTTCCATGCGCCCCAGCGAGCTCAGCCCGAGCCGCGCGAGGTCGTCCTGCAGTTGCCTCACGTCGTGCCTGCGCACGGCGAGATAGTGGACGAGGTTGTGCGCGCTCTCGCGCATCGACGGCGCGACGGCTTCCAGCTCCGGTGCGAATTCCCGCTCGGCGGCGAGTGCCGCCTGCCGCAACTCCGCGACGCCCCGCGCCGTGCGTTCGAGTCGCAAGGCTTTTGAGACTTCACGCTCGGTGCGCTGCTTGATCGTCATGGTCGTCTTGAAGCGAGTGCCTTGAAGTCGGTCACCTCCGCCAGGCTCCGGCTCGGCGGCTCTGGCAGCGATCGCTCGACTTTTGACTTAGCGCGCGGAATCCAATCCGGACGCGGAGATCCGGCCGCCCGCCCACCCGGTTATCCACCGAGATTCCGGATAAAACTCGGTCCGCTCTTGTGGTCCAACCCTGCAAGGCGGATTTTCATTCTACGACACGCGCTTTCGGGCGCCGGGCGTGCACGCACGGGGCGAGTCATAAGCGACGTTCGGCAGCGGCGCCGGATCCCTCGCTACGAGCGCCCAGCGGTCAGTTTCCGCGCCCTATGTTTCGGGGTTGTTACGGCGCATGCCGCTTTGACCGAGCTTCCGCCCCAGGGAGAGAGCCTCGGCGCTGGAGAATCCCGTTATCGCCGAAACCCGGGTCACCCCGCCGCCTGGCGGCGCTCGGGCGTCGGGAGCATGCTGGCGACGACGAGGCTCTCGTCCTGCAGGCTGCCACGGAGCCGAAAGCCGAGTCGCGTCGCGAACCTGAGCATCGCGCGGTTGTCGCACTTGATCTCGCCGAAGAGGCGGCGCACGCCCCTGCGCCAGGCAACGGCCCGCAGCCGCGTCACGAGCTGCGTTCCGAGCCCTCGTCGCTGGAACTCGTCGGCGACCGCGATTGCGAACTCCGCGGTGCCGCTCTGCGCTTCGAGCGCGTAGCGCGCCTCGGCGACGATCGCCGTGCGCTCCTGCTGCGCGTTCACCGCAACCAGCGCCAATCCGCGGGCGGGATCCACGTTGACGAAGCGCTCCAATTGCGCGGCCGACAACTCGGCGAGCGCGACGAAAAAACGAAAGCGCCGCGACCGCGCGGAAAGCCGGCGAACGAAATCCTGCAGCAGCGGCGCGTCGTCGAGCCTGACGGGGCGGACCGTCACCTCCGATCCATCGGCCAGGCGCACCGCTTGTGCCTCGCTGGTCATCATCATGGCGACACTCTCCGCTTCAACTTGTCGCGGGCGCGCGAAAGTCGCGACATCACGGTTCCGATCGGTATCCCGAGCGTCGCGGCGACCTCTTCGTAGCGCATTCCTTCGACCGCGACCAGCATGAGCACTTCGCGCTGCTCGGGCGGCAAGCGGCGCACGTGCTGCATCACTTCGCGCAATTCGACACGCGCCGTCGGATCGTCGTTGCCTGCGACCTGCAACGCGGCGCCGTTCTCGCCCTCCGCGTCGAGCGAGATGTTTGCCGCGTCGCGCCCGACCGTCGTCAGCTGATTGACGAAGACGTTGTGCATGATCGTGAACAGCCACGCGCGCAGATCGGATCCCGGGCGCCAGTGGTCGCGCTTGTCCCAGGCGCGAGTCAGGGTGTCCTGTACGAGATCGTCGCTGCGCGCGGGATTGCCGGTCAGGACGAGGGCGTACCGACGCAACCGCGGAATCACCGGCGCCAACTCGTTCTCGCCAAAGCCGGCGGGGGCCGCGGAAGCCGGCGACGCGCAAGTGAGAAGAGTGCTCACGGATCGGTAAATCCACCCTGATTCGCGCAAGCTGCGGCGACGGGGTTCCGTCGCTCGCGCAGCGCACCGCGTGCGCGCTCACGTGTCAGCGAAGCTTAGCGAGCTGTCGCAGCGGGAGAATTTCGCTGCCCCACGAGTTTTGTTTCGTTTGTTTCAGGGAGACGCCGCCCGGAGATTCCGCTTGGCGTCCTGGTTCGGACGCGTCCGGCGAGCCCGCCTCCGGCTGGCTAGGCCTCGTCGAAAAGCGACGGCGCTTCGTGCGCGGCTCGCGGCGTCGCAGGTACGTCGGCGGGAGAAAGCGCGCCGGCACGCACGCCAAGCAAGCGGATCCGGCGGTCGAGCGGGACGCGCTTCAGGCACTCGCCCGCAGCCCGTCGAATCACCACGGCGTCGTCGGTCGCCCGTTCGATCGTCTTGTCGCGCGTCACCGTCTTGAAGTTGTCGTAGCGAAGCTTGAGCCCGATCGTCTTGCCGACATACCCCTTCCGCCGCAAATCGCCGGCCACGCCCTCGCAAAGCGCGGTGAAGATCGCCGAGAGCTCGGCGCGATCGCGCTGCGCCGAGAGATCACGGTCGAACGTCGTCTCGCGGCTGATCGATTTCGGCTCCATTTCGGTCAGCACGACCCGGTCGTCGCGACCGTGCGCCGCCTCGTGCATCCACGCGCCGTGAGCGCGGCCGAAATGCTCGACGAGCCACGCCGGATCGGCGGCCGCCAGCTCGCCGATCGTCCGGACGCCGAGCGCCTCGAGGCGCGCGCTCGACTTCGGGCCGATCCCGTTGATCCTGCGCGGCGGCAGCGGCCAGATGCGGCGCGGGACGTCCTCCATACGCAACAGCGTTAGGCCGTCGGGCTTGTCGAGCTCGGAGGCCATCTTGGCGAGCAGCTTGTTCGGGGCCACGCCGATCGAGCACGTGAGCCCGGTCGCCGCGCGTACGGCCTCGCGGATCGATTGCGCTACTTCGCCGGCGCGCCACCATCGATCGCCAACCGGCTCGTCGAGCTCGGCGTCGGCGGATGGAGGCTCGACATCGGTGAGCTCGATGTAGATCTCGTCGATGCCGTTGTCCTGGATCAGCGGCGCGACCGCCCGGACCGCGGCCTTGAACAGGCGCGAATACTTGCGATACGCGTCGAAGTCGGTCGGTAAAAGCACCGTATCGGGCGCAAGCTGCGCCGCCTTCATCAGCCCCATCGCCGAATGCAGTCCGAGCTTGCGCGCCTCGTAGGTCGCCGTCGTGATGACGCCGCGCCCCACGTAGCCGCGCAGCGTCGAAAACGTCCGCACGACGCGTCCCGTGCCCGGGTCCACGGTTTCGACGGGCTGGTGACGGCGTCCGCCGCCGATCACGACGGGCCGGCCTTGGAGCTCGGGGTAGCGCAGGAGCTCGACGGACGCATAGAAAGCGTCCATGTCGAGATGCGCGATCAGCCGGATGGTGTCCGTAGCCATGGCGAGCGCCGGCGAGCAGCCGGCGGCTACAGTCTAGCCAGACGCCCATCGCGCGGCTATGCGGGCGCGGTGCCGTCGCGATAAAATTGCGAGCATGAGCCACAAGCACGACAACCTGATCCGCGCGATCTTTCACGATCCGATCAGCGGCAACCTGCAGTGGCGGGAGATCGAGTCGCTGCTTCGCCATCTCGGCGCGTCGATCGAGTCGCTGTCCGGAACGCGCATCCGGGTGAAACTGAACGGCGCTGAAGGCATCCTGCATCGTCCGCACGGCGGCAACTCGCTCGGCCGCCAGGATGTGCAGCACTTGCGCGAATACCTCGCGCACGCGCGCGTCACGCCCTCGCTCTACGAGAGCCGTAAACCCTAGCGTGCGTCGCGGGACGTGGCGCCGGGCGAGCGCGCGCTCGCGCGGTCGATCATCGGGGCCGCGGCGCGCGCCTTTTTGCCGGAGGTCGGCGTGAAGACTGAAACGATTGCGGCAATCGCGCTCGGCGCGGCGTTGTGCGTTCCCGCAGCCGGTGGCGCGTGGGGCCAGATGCCGGGTGGACAAGGCGGGCGAGGCGGAAGGGGCGGGCAGCCGCAGGGACCGGCCCCGAGCGCAGAAACGCGCGGGCCGGCGCAAATTCAGGTGAACCCGGACGAGCTCGCGCGCAGTCAGTTGCAGGATTTTGACGATGACCTGAATCTCGCCCCGACCCAGCGCGTCGCCTGGAAGGCCTATTCGAGCAAGATCCTGCAGCTCGCCGATGACGTCGGGCGCAATCGCAACGCGTTGCGCTTTCCGAAGGGCACGGCACCGGAGCAGCTCGAATTCGTCGCGCAGGTGTTGCGCAACCGCCTGACTGCCGTCGAAGACATCGTCGACGCCGGGAAGGCGCTTTATGCCGTTCTGACGCCCGCGCAGCGGGAAATCGCCGACGCGCGCCTCGCGCGCATCGCCGTTCCGTTGATCGCGCCCGCGCAGGCGGCGATGATGGCGAGCGGGCGAGCGAGACCGCCTGCGGGAAGCCCACCCGAGGGCGCGCGCTAGGGTCGACGATGAACCAGCTCTCCTATCCGCCCGATCTCGTGCGCGACGTCGCGAAGCGCCGTACGTTCGCGATCATCTCCCACCCCGACGCGGGCAAGACGACCCTCACCGAGAAGCTGCTCCTCTACGGCGGCGCAATCCAGATGGCCGGCACCGTGAAGGCGCGCAAGAGCAAGCGCCATGCGACCTCCGACTGGATGGAGGTCGAGAAGCAACGCGGAATCTCGGTGACGAGCTCGGTGATGCAGTTCGAGTACGCAGGACACACGATCAACCTGCTCGACACGCCGGGTCACGAGGATTTCTCGGAGGACACCTATCGCGTGCTGACCGCAGTCGATGCCGCGGTGATGGTGATCGACGCGGCGAAGGGCGTCGAAGCGCAGACGATCAAGCTGCTCGAGGTCTGCCGGCTGCGCGCGACGCCGATCATCACGTTCGTCAACAAGATGGACCGAGAGGTGCGCGAGCCGCTCGCCATCCTCGAGGAGATCGAGTCGGTGCTTGCGATCGACTGCGCGCCGGTATCCTGGCCGATCGGGATGGGCAAGCGCTTTCGCGGCGTCTTCGACCTGATGCACGATCGGTTGCAGCGCTTCACGCCCGGCGAGGAACGCTTGAGCGAGGAGGCCGAGCTGATCGCGGGGCTCGACAATCCGCGCCTCACCGCGCTCTTCCCCGACGAGATCGCGGCGCTGAGGCACGACGTCGATCTCGTTCGCAGCGCGAGCCATCCGTTCGACGCGGAATCGTTTCTCGCCGGCCGACAGACGCCGGTGTTCTTCGGCTCGGCGATCAACAATTTCGGCGTGCAGGAGATCCTGCGGGCATTGATCGACTGGGCGCCGCCCCCGCAGCCGCGCGACGGCGGCGCGCGCATCGTGAATCCGCCCGAAGCCCCGTTCTCCGGATTCGTCTTCAAGATCCAGGCGAACATGGACCCCAATCATCGCGACCGCATCGCGTTCTTTCGCGTGTGCTCCGGGCGCTACCGACCGGCGATGAAGGTGCGCCATCTGCGCATGGGCCGCGAGATGAAGCTCGCGAACGTGCTGACGTTCATGGCGAACGAGCGCGTGGCGAGCGAGGATGCGGTGGCCGGCGACATCATCGGAATTCACAATCACGGCCAGCTGTCGATCGGCGACACACTCACCGAGGGCGAAACGCTCGAATACAAGGGGATCCCTTATTTCGCGCCCGAGCTCTTTCGCGTAGCGCGGCCGCGCGACCCGTTCAAGTCGAAGCCGCTCACCAAGGGTTTGCGCGAGCTGGGCGAAGAGGGAGCGATTCAAGTGTTCGAGTCCGCCGCGAGCGGCGCCTTGCTGCTCGGCGCCGTGGGTCCGCTGCAGTTCGAGATCGTCGCGCACCGCCTCGCGACGGAGTACAGAGTCGACGCTATCTACGACCCGGCCAACATCTCGACCGCGCGCTGGCTCACGTTCCCAGACGAAACCACGCGCCGCAACTTCGAGCGCGAGCAGGCCGCATCAATTGCGACCGACGTCGACGACAATCCGGTATTTCTGGCGACCAACAAATACAACCTGCAGGTCACGATGGAGCGCTGGCCGAAGGTCGGCTTTCACGCGACGCGCGAGCACGGAAGGCGGCTCGCGCACGCGTGAAACCGAGGTCGGAAACGCGTTTCTGCTCCAGCGCGACCGCGCCTTTTACATGGCAGCAGGAAATTCGCCTCTGACCTGCCTTCGTCGTTACATCGTTCGCGGCGGCGGCGTGTTCGGCGGCGGATAGTTTATCGGGGGAGGCGAATCCACCTGTCCGGGTGGAGTTGGATAGCTCTGCGGATAGCTGGCAGGCGGATAGTTCGCCGGCGGGTACGAGTAAACCGGCGGACCTGGCGGATGCGGCGCGCGAGAAACCATGTACCCGGGCACCTGATTGCCGCGCGAATACATGCACTGCAGGTACGAAGTGTCGTAGCTGCGCTGCAGTTGAAACGACGAGTAGCCTGCGGTGTTCGCACCGGCCGCGCTGCCGAAGAGCAGGCCCGTGCCGGCGCCGATTGCGGCACCGTGCCCAGCCTGCCCCGTCACCGCGCCAATGGCGGCGCCGGCGGCCGCGCCGATCGCCGAGGCTACGGCCGCATCCCTCGCCGCCGAATCCTGGCCGGATTGTCCCGCGTTCGGGCCGCCGATCGAGTTGTATGCGAACTGCCGACAACTCGCGTCGTCGGCCTGAAACTGATCCCAGCTCTTTTGCGTTCCGGGCATTACGCGGACGGAGGGCCCCGTCGGGACCGTCACACATCCGCCCAGCACGACGAGCGCGGAGAGCGGGAGCAGGAGCGAAACCTTCCTCATCGCAGGTTCCCTTGTCGATTATTGCGACTGTGGGGGCGCGAGCCTCGGCGCCCCGGGGTCGGTCTGCGGCACCACTTGCATCCACGCCTTCGAGCAATTTTGGACGTACGGGAAATACCCCGCGGGGTCCGTGCAGTAGTACCAGTACTGATTGGCGGGCACGGCTGCCGGCGACGCGGGCGCGGGCGCGGCCTGAGAGTAAACATTCACATCCGGGCCGACAAACGCCGAGCCGGATGAAGTGAAAACCGGAACTGCCACCGGGGACCAAACGGGCCACCCACCCCACCAGAAGGCGGGTGCGCCAAAGGAAACGCTGAATGCCGGGGCCCAGCAACCCCAGCAGCCGCCCCAGCCACCACCGTACCAGCCGCCACCGCGCCAGCCGCCGCCCCAGCCGCCGCCCCAGCCGCCACCGCGCCAGCCACCGCCCCAGCCGCCACCGCTCCAACTGCCGCCGCCGTGCCAACCGCCCCCACCGCTCCAACTGCCGCCGCCGCCACCGTGGAAGCCCCCGGCGCCACCGCCCGCACCCCCGCCGCCGCGCTGCGCCAGCGCCGCGCCGCTCACCAGCACGGCAAGCGCGACTCCGGCAAGTGCAAGACTCAGTTTTTTCATCAATTCCTCCGCTCGAGATCCCCGAATCCTAGGTTCGACGCACGCTCGCGATCGGAGTTCCGGTCCTCGGCCCGGAGGCGCGCAACCTCGGCTCCCAAGCCTCCTGCGACCATATCGTACGCCTTTCCGGCATCGGCCCCGTATCGGGCTCCTCCCCAAGGAAACGCCGTAGCGCCGGGAGAGGTTGACGCCGGCCGGCGACTCGAAACATCCGGAAACACCTCCCTGCGTTCGAATCGACAACGCAGGATCTATGCGCCCGTCATCTGCCCTGCGCCTGCCGCTGTCGGACCAGATCGATGTCGACGTATTTCCAGTACGTCTGAAAGATCTGCGGACGATAGCCCAGGAGCCAAGGCTGCACGTAGTCGTTTTCGAGTCGAAAAATCGCGGGAATGATCGGCACGTAGGTCTTCGCGATTTCCGACATCCTGCGCGCGTTGGCGATCTGTTCGGCGTCGCGTCCGCTGCGCAGGTACTCCTCCATCGCGCGATCGTACTCGGGGGAGCTGAATCGGCTCGCATTGACGGCCGGCGGTTCCTTTCCGTAGAGCTGCTGGAGCTCCGCATAGCCGGACGGGATCCCGCCGTAGCCGCCGAAATAGAGCTGGAACTTCCCGGCCTCGAGATCCTTGATCGCATCCTGGAACGGAGTCAGTCGATAGTTCATCCGCAATCCGATCGCGTCCATGTCCCTTTTCCACTGCGTCTGGATCTCGCGCGAGATCGCGCTGGTCCGCAGCAACAGCGTCAGGGTTAGCGGTTTGCCGTCGAGCGCGCGCCGATAGCCGTCGGGGTCGCGCTTGTCGTAGCCGAAGCGATCGAGCAGCGCATTGGCAGCGCGCGGATCGTGCGCGGGACGTGGCGCGAACTCCGGATCGTGACCGGTGACGCCCGGAGGGACGAGCTGGTTCGCGGGAAGCGCGAGCCCCGCGTAGAGCACTTTGATCAGGTTCCCGACGTCGAACCCAAGGGCGATCGCGCGGCGCAGCGCGATCCGATCGTTGGCCATTCCCCCGATCACGGCGTCGGCAACGTTGACGTAGATCGAGAAGAGGTAGGGCTCGGGCACGGCAAGGCGGACGATGCCGCGCGCCGCATACTCCGGCTTCAGCGCGTTGCCGTCCAGCAGGCGCGACGCGATCTCGCCGCGCAGCGCGATGACGTCGAGGCGGCTGCGGTCGAATTCGAGGAGACGCGTTACGTCTTCCTCGATTACGTTGATCTCGACGACTCCGATCTGCGGCAGCGATTTGCCGCGCATCTCCTTGACCATCGGTGCGAATGCGGGATTCGCGCTTTCGGGAAAGGTCACGCTGCGGTAGCCCGGGTTGGCCTCGAGCACGACGCGCGAGCCGCGCTTCCACGCGCGGAGGCGATACGGGCCGGTGCCTACCGGCCTTTCGCGAATGTCGCCGCCGGCCGCCTCGACGACCTCGCGCGCCGCGACGCGCGTCGTCAGGAAATTCTGGATGTTGGGATAGTTCACCTCCCTGAGCTTCAGCTGAATGGTGTATTTGTCGAGCGCACGCAGGCCCGCGATCGGTCGATCGTAGTCGAGCTTTGCGCCGCCTTGGCGCGCCGCGTCGATCACATCGCGCGCGCCGACGATCAGATCCGCGACGATCGGATCGCCACCGCGTCGCAGATTCGGATCCAGCCAGCGCTTGAGCGAATACACGAAGTCGTCCGCGGTGACTTCGCGCGGCCTTCCGCGAAACGCCGGATCGTCGGTGAAGAAGATGCCGGGCTTGACGCGCATCGTCCAGGTCTTTCCGCCGTCGGTGATCTCTGGGAGCGCGGTTGCCTCCACCGGCGTGAGCTTGGTGGGCGAGGCGAGGTAGTCCCATTCGTAGAGCCCCTCGAAGATCGCAGTGAGCACGTCGAACGAGGGACTGTCGTTGTACTGGTGCGGATCGAGCGTCTCGATGTCCGCAGAGGCGATCCGTAGGATCTTGTTCGGGTCGGCGGCAGCCCACACCCCGCCCGCCGCGAGCGCGAAGGCGATCGCGACGACGAATCGAATCGTCGCGCTCACGCACGCCTCCGCGCGTCTGACTTCACGCATTCCGCTCGTTCGCCGTTGCGCAAGCCGATCATGCGAGACCCCATTTCTCGTTCGCGAAGCGCTCGGAGAGGAAGTCCGCGAACGCGCGCACTTTCGCCGACAGGTGCCGCCGGCTGGGATAGACAACGTAGATCGGCAACGGCGGCGACTCGAACTCACGTAGGATCGGCTGCAACCTCCCCGCGCGCAGATCGGGCGCAGAGATGAAATCGGGCTCGCGAGAAATCCCGATCCCCTCTGCGGCGAGCCCGACGAGAAAGCGTCCGTTGTTCGAGTGCACCGATCCGTCGATGCGCACGCTGCGCTCGCCTCCCTTCGGATCGCGAAACGTCCAGACGTTGCGCGTGGGCAGGTACTCGTAACTCAGGCACTTGTGCTTCGCGAGCTCCTCGGGCTCGCGCGGCTCGCCGTGACGCTCGAGGTAGGACGGCGCGGCGCAGCAGAGCACGCGCGTCGCGCCAACCCTGCGGGCGACGACGTTCTGACTGCCGGCTCCCCCGATGCGCACCGCGAGATCGAACCCCTCGTCGACCAGATCGACGAAGCGTTCGGAGAGCTCCACGTCGAAGCGCATTTGCGGATGGCGAGCTGCGAACGCGGCGATCGCGGGCGCGAGATGCCGCGAGCCGAACGTCGCCGAGCACGTAAGGCGCAGCGTACCGCGCGGCACGACCGACGCGGAAGTGACGGCCATCTCGGCCTCTTCGAGGTCGGCCAGGAGCTGGACGCTGCGATCGAAGAATGCCTGTCCGCTTTCGGTGAGCGAGAGACGTCGGGTCGTCCGGTTGAGAAGGCGGACGTTGAGGTGAGCCTCGAGCTCCGCCACCTGCCGCGAGACCGCCGAGACGGACACGCCCATCCGCTCGGCCGCGCGAGCGAAGCTGCCGGCCTCGACGACGCGAGAGAAGGCCGTTATCGACGCGAATCTATCCATCTCGTATTATTATTGCATAAATCACAATAATGTTTCATCTTGTTCGCTATTTATCTCCGTTTAAGCAATCTTCATCATTCGGTCCGTTGCGCCTCAGCGCGCACCCACACACTCATCAGGAGCTGACCATGACCGATTCCCGTAATGCCGCCGTCGCCGCGCTGCTGCTTCGCGTGTCGCTCGGGACGATGTTTGTCGCCCACGCTCTGCTCAAGTACTTCGCGTTCACGCTGCCCGGTACCGCGCAGTTCTTCGAGTCCCTCGGGCTGCCTGGCGCCCTCGGGTACGCGACGTTTGCCGCCGAGCTGGTCGGTGGCGTCATGTTGATTGCCGGCGTGCACGCGCGCGCCGTTTCCCTCGCGCTGCTGCCGATCCTGCTCGGCGCCACCTGGGCGCATTCGGGCAACGGCTGGCTCTTCACTTCGCCGAAGGGTGGCTGGGAATACCCGGCGTTCTGGACGTTGACGCTCGTCGTCCAGGCGCTCCTCGGCGACGGCGCGTATGCGCTGCGTCCGTCTGGCCGTGTGGCACGGCTGCAAGCTGCGTGATCGGTTAAGGTGACGGGGGATCGGCGGCGTTGAAGCCGGTCCCCTCCGCCTCCATTACAAATGCCATCTCCAAAAAGAGCCGTCATGTCCCGCTTGCCCGCCCTCTTCCTGTCGCACGGCTCGCCGATGAACGGCATCGAAGTCACGCCGTCCAGCCGGGCCTGGGCGAATCTCGGTCGCGAGCTGCCGCGCCCGCGGGCCGTGCTGGTCGCCTCCGCGCACTGGGAAAGCGAGGTGCCGACGCTCTCGGGCAATGCGAAGCCCGAAACCATTCACGACTTCGGCGGATTTCCCGACGCGCTGTTCCAGATTCGCTATCCGGCGCCCGGCGCGCCGGAGCTCGCGGCGCAGGCCGTCGAGCTGTTAAAGGCTGCGGGAATCGCCGCCGGCGTCAACGGCTGCCGGGGTCTCGATCACGGCGCGTGGGTACCGCTCAAATGGATGTACGCCGACGCGGATGTCCCGGTGGTACAGATTTCGCTGCAGCCCGAGCGGGGGACGGCGCACCACGTCGAGCTCGGACGCGCGCTCGCACCTCTCGCCGAAAACGACGTGCTCATCGTCGGCTCGGGACATGCGACGCACAACCTGCGCGACTGGATGACGAACCCGCGCCGCCCGCAACCCCTGCGCTACGCGCAAGAATTCGCGGACTGGCTGCACGAGCGCCTCGCCGCAGGCGACACGGACGCGCTGATCGCCTATCGCGAACGGGCGCCCGAAGCTAGACGCGCACATCCGACCGACGAGCACTTCCTGCCGCTGCTCGTCGCGTGGGGTGCCGCAGGCGAAGGCGCGCGCGCCGAGCGCATGTCGACTGGGATCGACGGCGGCGCGCTCGTCAACGACTCGTACAAATTTCTCGCGGCAAGCACCCGCGCGCATTGACGTGTCGGCGCGACCGCGCGCCTCGGCCCATGCGCCGTTGTCACGAACTGCACGACAGCATCGAGCAGCCGGCCTTGTGCCGCGCCCAATCGGGGCGGCGTTCGGCGAATCGCTCGCAGCCGGGTTGGTCGTCGTAGGGGCGGCGCAGCACGGCGAGGAGCTCGTCGATGCCCGAGGGGTCACCCCGCTCGGCACGGTCGATCGCCTGTTGCGCGAGAAAGTTGCGCAGCACGTAGCGCGGGTTGACGGCGCGCATCCCGGCGCGACGTTCTTCGGGCGGCCGAGCCTCCAGTCGCACTCGCGCCACGTAGCGCGAGAGCCAGTCGAGAAGCGCGGGCTCGGCCTCTCGCCGCTTCGCTTCGTCG
Organism: Casimicrobiaceae bacterium; assembly: GCA_035541655.1. GTDB lineage: Bacteria > Pseudomonadota > Gammaproteobacteria > Burkholderiales > Casimicrobiaceae > CAIWHR01. Next base: position 50,331 of record DATKMY010000138.1, read on the forward strand.
TAGAACGCCTGGCCGAACGGTGCGAGCGCGGGCGCTTCGAGATCGACGTCGGAAAGCGCGCGGAAGAATAGCGTCATGTCGACTTCGGCCGCTTGCAGCAACCCGCAGAGCTCCTGCACCAGATCGCGATCACCGTTCCTCCACTCGACCAGTCCCAGCTTCGCGGCAAAGTTCGCACGCTCGCTCTCGCCATAGACGATGCCGTAGCGCTCGAGCCCCGCATACAGGGAATCGGTGGAGGCGAAGACCGGGCCGAGGGCATTGGCGAACTGCTCGACGTTCCAGTATGCGATCTGCGCCTGATGGCCGAAACGGTAGCGGCGCCCGTGCGCGTCGGTCGTGTTCGGCGTCCAATCGAGATCGAAGTTGTCGATCCAGCCATAGGGGCCGTAGTCGATCGTGAGACCGAGCACCGACAGGTTGTCCGTGTTCATGACGCCGTGCACGAAGCCCACGCGCATCCAGTGCGCGACGAGGCGCGCAGTCCGCTCGCACACCTCGACGAACCACGCGCCGCGCTGCGCCTCGGTCAGCGGCGCGTCGCCGGCAGCGACCGCATTGTCGCCCCGCGCGACCAGATGCGGGAAATCGCGGCGGATCGTGAAGTCGACGAGCTGCGCGACGAGCGTCGCGTCGCCGCGCGATGCCGGAAGCTCGAAGTTGCCGACGCGGATGAACGACGGCGCCACACGACAGACGATCGCGCCCGGCTCCGCGCGCGGATGGCCGTCGTAGAACATGTCGCGGATCACGTCCTCGCCGGTCGCGACGAGGCAGAGCGCACGCGTGGTCGGAACACCGAGGTGATGCATCGCTTCGCTGCACAGGAATTCGCGGATCGACGAGCGCAGCACGGCTCGTCCGTCGGCGCTCCGCGAGTACGGCGTCTTGCCTGCGCCTTTTAGCTGCAGCTCCCAGCGCTCGCCCGCGGCGTTGATCGTCTCGCCGAGCGTGATCGCGCGGCCGTCTCCGAGCTGGCCGGCCCATTGCCCGAACTGGTGCCCGCCGTAGTTGGCGGCGTAGGGCTGCATCCCGTCGATGAGCGCGTTGCCGCCGAAGACCTGCGCGAACGCGGGGGAGGCGATCGTCGCCTCGTCGATGCCGAGCATCGCCGCGACGTCGCGCGAATAGGCGATCAGCCGCGGGGCTGCGACCGGAGTCGGATGGACGCGCGAGAAGAGGGCACCGTGAACCTGGCGCAGCCGCGGTCCCGTCTCCGGATCGGCGGGCAACTCGCGCACGAAGCGGTTGTCGAAGCGCAGCGACTGCATCCGATCGATTATAGTGGAGCGACCTGACCCGTGAAGGAGCCGCGATGTCCACTCCCGAGCTGATTCGCCCGCGCCTGAGGGATCTCGGCGGCGGCTTCACGGTGCGGCGGCTTCTGCCGTCGCTGCCAACGCAGAGCGTCGGACCCTTCGTGTTCTTCGACCACATGGGCCCGATCACGACGCGGCCCGGGGACAATCACGACGTGCGTCCGCATCCGCACATCGGGCTCTCCACCGTGACGTACCTCTTCGACGGAGCGATCCTGCATCGGGACAGCCTCGGGTCGGTGCAGCGGATCGAACCGGGCGCGATCAACTGGATGACGGCAGGAAGCGGGATCGTCCATTCGGAGCGTGCGCCCGAAGACCTGCGCGACAAGACGTACGGCATGCACGGCTTGCAGCTCTGGGCGGCGCTCCCGAAGCCGCTCGAGGAGACCGATCCGGCGTTCTTCCATACGCCGGCGGCGAAGCTGCCAACGTGGTCGCAGCCGGGAATTCGCGCACGCGTGCTGATCGGCAACGCGTTCGGCCTCGCCTCACCGGTGAAGACCTATTCGGCCACGCTTTACGTCGACATCGCGGCGGGTGCGGAGGCGGCGCTCAGGCTGCCGAGCGATCCGTCGCATCCGCGCTTCGAGCGTGCCGTCTACAGCGTCGATCATCCGATCGTCGTCGACGGCGCCGATGTGCCGTCGTTCACGATGGCTGTGCTCGCACCGGGCACGGACACGACGATCGTTGCGCCGCGCGGCGCGCGCTACGTCGTGATCGGCGGCGAGCCGCTCGACGGCCAACGCACCCTGTGGTGGAACTTCGTATCGTCGTCGAAAGAGCGGATCGAGCGCGCGAAGGCGGACTGGCAGGCGCAGCGGATGGGCAGCATACCCGGGGAGCACGAATGGATTCCGTTGCCGTGACGGTGCGCGGCTGACGCGAGCGCAGGCGATCCCGCGCGCACCTCGGGCGCCGTTCCCGGTGCCGTGCCCGATGTCGCTTTGCCCCGCCGTGGGGCGTCAGCCCGCCAGCCAGGCTGCGAGGTCCGCCTTGAACTTCCGGAGATCCGTCTCGCGCGTGTACATCATGTGCCCCGCCTCGAAGTAGTGATGCTGGACGCGCGCCAGCACTTCGGGCGGCGCGTCGAGCTGCGCGAGCGACCAGTCGGTCGCCGAATACGGCGTCCCGAGATCGTAACGACCGCTCGCGACCAGCACGCGCAGGTGCGGATTGCGGCGCAGCGCACGAGAGAGGTCCGGGCTCGTGCACGCGAAGCCGTTGCCTTTCGCTTCGCCGCGGTTCCAGTTCCACTCCTTGTGAGCCTCCATGTTTAGAACCTCGTAGCGCGCCGTCGTGTCGATCCCGAGCGTCTCGCTCATGTACGCATGCGCGGCCATCGTGTACGGCGCGGACAGCGCCTCGATCCCCGGATCGAACTCCCAATCGCGCGTGCGCGAAGCTGCCATCGGTCCCGTGACGCGGGCTTCGAGCCGGCCGACGATCCGGCCTTCGCTCCGCAGCAGCTCGAAGAAGAACGTTTCGTCGCTCACGCGCAGGTTCTTCTCTTCGACGAGCGCGACCGAAAGTCCGGTCAGCTCGGCGATGCGTTTCGCGACGCGGCGGCGCTTCGCGTCCGACAGCCGCCACCCCTCGTGCAGTGCGGCGAGGTACCCCTCGACGACGAAGGCTTCCGCGGCGCTCCGGGCGGCTTCCGGCGACTTGGCCTGCGCTCCGGCCAGTTTCCCGTGATATTGCGCGGCACAGGCGAATCCCGGGAGGAACAGCGCGTACGGGAGATCGTTGCGCGGCGTGAACACGATGCTCTGCAGGTCCATCGCGCAGGACACGAGGATGAGTCCCGACACAGCCACGCCGAGCTCCTGCAGCCTGTCGGTGAGCGCCGCGCCCCGCGTCGTGCCGTAGCTCTCGCCGGCGATGTAGATCGGCGAGCTCCAGCGCTTGTGCCGTCCGAGCCACGTGCGCAGGACCTCGGCGAGCGCCGCGACATCGCCGTCGACCGAGAGCATCTTCTTGCGCGCCTCCTCGCTCGCGGTCAGCGAATATCCGGTATGCGGCGGGTCGACGAACACGAGGTCGAAGTGCTCGAACCACGACTCTGGATTGTCGCTGACCGTATACGGCGGCTCGGGCATCGTGCCGTCGTCGTTGATGATGACGCGCTTGGGGCCGAGCGCGCCGAGGTTCAGGAACACCGACGCCGCGCCGGGTCCTCCGTTAAACGCGAAGCACACCGGCCGGCTGCGCGGGTCGGTGCCCTTTGCCTGAAACGCGATCGTGAACACCGCCGCGTCCGGGTCACCACGTTTTTCGTCGAGGCCGCCTGCGGCAACGGGAACGAAGGCCGCCGTCGCGGTATAGGTCATCGTGCGCCCGCCGAGCGTGATGGTGGCCTCGCTCGTGTGCGGACTCTGGGCGAGGAGCTTCTCGACCTTCTCGCGCATGCGCTTCTTGTCGTCGTCGGTCGCGGCAGCGGAGGTTGGTTGTGTCATAGGCGATGGGCGCTTTCGGAAGGTGGCGTTCGGAGAGGGAAAAACGACGGGCCTCTCGCCGCGGGAACCGCACTCGTGGCGGCCGCCCCGCAGCGAAGGGGCCTCCAGGGTGCGCCATCCTCGTTCAACGGCTCCCGATTTGCAACAAACGGTGCGGCACACCGGGACGGGATGAACCTTCTGCAAGCTGCGCCGAGGTCCCGTAAAATCGCCGTTTCAGCTTTGCTGTGAAAGGATAGCCATGGCCACCGAACCGGGCCCCCGCGGCGCCAATCCCACGATGGATGCGACGTCGCTCTATCGCGAGGAGATCATCACCGATCGCGCGGTCGGCACGCTGCGCGTGCTGACGCCCATCAAGGACGACGGAACACCTGACCGTTCCCGGTCGACCGTCTACACCGGCGAGGCACAGCTCATGACCAACATGGGACCGCTGCCGATCAGCTTCGAAGTTCCGGCGACCACGCTCGCGGAAGCCGTCGCGAAGTATGCGGACGCGGCGAAAGAAGGCGTCGCGCACGCGATGCGCGAGCTGGCAGAGCTTCGCCGGCAGGCTTCGTCGTCGATCGTCATCCCGCAGGGTGGTGCGCTTCCGCCCGGCGGCATGCCCGGCGGCGGCAAGATTCAGCTCCCTTGACGCGCGACACCGTCGAAGTCCGCCACAACGCCGCTGCGAGCCGATTCGAGGCGACGGTCGAAGGCTGGCTCTGCTTCGCTGCGTACACGCTCGTCGACGGCGTGATGTTCATCCATCACACCGAGGTCCCCACGGCAGTCGGACACCGCGGCATCGCCGCGCAGATAGTGCGCGCCACCTTCGACTACGCGGAGTCCGGCGGATTGAAAGTGGAGCCGCGGTGCAGCTACGTACGCAACTACATGCGGCGCCATCCTGAAACCTTGCGCCTGCTGCCCGAGGACTCGGCGCTGCGGCATTGAAGCGCCCCCCGCCGGGCGGCGGCGCCGGGCCTCGGCCATGCGTCGAATTGTCGGGCGCGGTGCCTACGTCGATGATCGGTAACGGAGCCGGCGGTTGCGCTACCTGCGCAATCGTGGTCCTCCGATCTTCCAACTCGCAACGGAGGCTGCCATGCCGCACCTGCTCGACCCGAAGCGCATCGACAACGAGACCAAGTACATCGCCGCGCTGGAAGAGCTCGACGCGCTGATGGCCGACGAGCCCGACGCCGGTGCCGAGCGGCGCATCGACGAGCTCTTCGACCTGATCGAGGATTACCAGCTCCGCAGGCCTTCGCGCGCAGCGCAGCTCGGCTGACGGCGCGCGAGTCAGCTCGCGGTCGCGTCGGCGTCGAACACGGCCTCGGCGGCGGCCAGGTCCTCGAGCGCGAAGCCAACCGACTTGAACACCGTGATCTCGTCGTCGCGCGTGCGACCCGGGTGCTCGCCGCGCGCGAGATCGGCGAGTTCGGCGGCGACCGCCGACGCATCGATTGCGCCGCTCGCGATCGCCGCAACGATGTCGCCGCCTTCGGCGAGCGCCCCTGCGCGGGTGTCGACGACGATGAGATCGGCGCGCGCGATCGCCGCGTCGTCGGTCTCGCGCATCCTGGGGTTGTACGCACCGACGAGGTCGAGATGCACTCCGGGCGAGAGCCACGCTCCGCGCACGAGCGGCTCGGTCGAGAGCGTCGCGCACGAGACGATGTCCGCGTCGCGCACCGCGCGTTCGACGTCACGCACGGCGCTGACCGGCAGGCCCTCGGCCGCCATCGCCTCGGCCACCGCGGCAGCGTGCTTCGCGGTGCGGCTCCACAGGCTCACGCGCTCGATCGGACGCGCGTGCAGGTGCGCTTCGACGAGGCTCGTCGCGATCCGCCCCGATCCGATCACCACCAGGTGGCGCGAGTCGGCTCGCGCGAGTCGGCGTGCCACGTACGCCGACGCGCCTGCCGTGCGGCGTGCGGTGAGCTCCTCGCCGTCGAACATCGCGATCGGCTTGCCGTTGCGCGCATCGAACAGCAGGTAGACCGCGCCGACTGCGCGCTCGTTGCGCGCCGTGTTGCCCGGGAAAGCGGTGACCAGCTTGACGCCGAGACGCCGGCCGACTCGCCAGGCGGGCATCAGCAGCAGCGTGCCTGTCGGTTCGCCGGGAACCGGGATCTGGTGGTTTGCACGCAGTGGCGCGGCAACCTCGTCGCGCAGCATCGCGTCGAGAGCCGAGAGCATCCGCGCCCACGGCAACCGCGACCGGATCGCGGTAGCGTCGAAATAGGGAAGATTCACTGCGCGGCGTCTTCGGCGAGCGAGAGCAGCGCAGCATTTCCTCCGGCTGCCGCCGTGTTGACGGTCACCGTGCGCTCGACGACGAGCCTTGCCCAGTCGTAGCGGCCCGAGCGGTCGGGGACGATCACCGGGACGATCGGCCCTTCCGCGGTTGCGAATTTCGCGCGAACGCGTCGTGCTTCTTCGGCGTCGCCGGCGAGGAGCACCGCGTCGACCGCCGCGGGCTCGATCCGGTCGACGAGCACAATCCGCCGGTCACCGAGAACCTCGCGCACGCGCAGCGAAACGAGGTCGCGGCGCAGCAGCACCGTGTTGCCGAGCGCGAGCGCAGCGCGCGCCTGCGCAGTAAGCGCGCGCTCGTCGGGGGCGAAGCAGCCGACGACACCGCGGGGATGAAACTCGAGCGTGTTCGACTCGCCCGTGGGTCCGGGCAGGACGACCGGCGTCGTGGGCACCGCGACCGGCGCGGCGCGCGTCAGGCGTCGTACGTAGAGCGGACCTCCGGCCTTCGGACCGGTGCCCGAGAGCCGATGTCCGCCGAAGGGCTGCACGCCGACGACTGCGCCGACGATGTTGCGATTCACGTAGACGTTGCCGGCGTGGACGCGCGCGAGGATCGCGGCGACGGTCTCGTCGATGCGCGTGTGGATTCCGTGCGTCAGGCCGTAGCCGCTGGCATTGATCGCGTCGACAAGCTCGGGGAGCTGATCGCGCTTCCAGCGCACGACGTGCAGGATCGGCCCGAAGGTTTCGCGAGTGAGCGCCGTCAGCCCCTCGATGCCACCTAGATCGATGATCGTCGGCGCAACGAAGGTTCCCTTTCCGGTCTCGCGCGCCAGCGGCAGCTCCGTGACCTTGTTGCCGGCCGCGCGCATCCTGGCAACGTGCGCGGAGAGCGCCGCCTGCGCGTCGGCGTCGATGACCGGACCGACGTCGGTCGCAAGCCGCCGCGGGTCGCCGACCGAGAGCTCGCGCATCGCGCCTTCGAGCATCTTCAGCATCCCCGGCGCGACGTCCTCCTGCACGCAAAGGATGCGCAGCGCCGAGCAGCGCTGGCCGGCGCTGTCGAATGCGGAGGCGAGCGCGTCACCGACAACCTGCTCGGGGAGTGCCGAGCTGTCGACGATCATCGCGTTCATTCCGCCGGTCTCGGCGATCAGCAGGGGATCGTCGTCGCGCTTCGCGAGCTGCCGATTGATGAGGCGGGCGACCTCCGTCGAGCCGGTGAATATCACGCCGGCGATCCGCGAATTCGCGGCAAGCGCTGCACCCACGGTCTCGCCGCGCCCGGGCAGGAACTGCAGCGCCGCGACCGGAACCCCCGCACGATGTAGAAGCCGCACGGCCTCGTAGGCGATCAGCGGCGTCTGCTCGGCCGGCTTCGCGAGAACCGGATTGCCCGCGGCGAGCGCGGCGCTCACCTGGCCGATGAAGATCGCCAGCGGAAAGTTCCACGGCGAGATCGCGACGATCGGACCGAGCGGCGCCGCGGTCGACACGCTGAGATCCGTGCGAGCCTGCCCGGCGTAGTAGCGAAGGAAGTCGGCGGCTTCGCGCACTTCCGAGATCGCATTGGCGAGCGTCTTTCCCGCCTCGCGCACGGCGAGCGCCAGGAACATCGGCCGCTCGTCCTCCAGCAGCTCGGCGGCGCGCTCCAGGCAGGCAGCGCGATCCGCAGCGGGAAGCGCCGACCACGCGGCCCCCTGGTCGACGGCAATGTCGACGGCGGAATCCACCTCCTCCACGCTGGCCTCGATCTGCGTGCCTACGGTGTCGTCGCGGTCCGCGGGATTGGATACCGCCTTGCGCTCGCGCGCTGCCAGTTCGATTGGCGTGCCGAGAATCGGAACGGCCGCACACGGCGCCGAAACCCCCGCCAACGCCGCGCCCAGCGACGCAAGCTCCGTGTCGTCGGCGAGATCGGCGCCACGGGAATTGCGGCGACCGGGCAACAACGCAACCGGCAACGGGATGCCTGGATGCGGTGTGCCGGCGGTCCTCTCCGCCTGCGCGACGGGATCCTCGACGAGCGAAGCGATGCTCACCGACGGGTCGACGATGCGGTTGACGAACGAGCTGTTCGCGCCGTTTTCGAGCAGGCGCCGGACGAGATACGCGAGCAGCGTCTCGTGCGAGCCGACCGGCGCATAGATCCGGCACGCGCGATCGAGCTTGTCCTTGCCGACGATGTTGTCGTAGATGCTCTCGCCCATTCCATGCAGGCATTGGAACTCGAATGACGCGTTGCCGGCGAGCGTATGGATCGCGGCGATCGTGAACGCGTTGTGGCTCGCGAACTGCGGATAGATCGCGTCCGGCGCGGCGAGCATCGCCCGCGCGCACGCGAGATACGAGACATCGGTATGGACCTTGCGCGTGAACACGGGGTAGGCGGGCATTCCCTCCACCTGGGCGCGCTTGATCTCGCTGTCCCAGTACGCCCCCTTGACGAGGCGCACCATTAGCCTTCGGCGGTACCGGCGCGCGAGCGCGACGAGCCAGTCGACGACTTCGCGCGCGCGCTTCTGATAGGTCTGCACGACGAAGCCGACTCCGTCCCAGCCGGCCAGCGCCGGATCGGCGACGAGCGCCGCGACGATGTCGAGCGATATGTCGAGCCGATCGGCTTCCTCGGAATCGATGTTGAAGCCGATGGCGTAGTCGCGCGCGTATTTCGCGAGCTGCGCAACGCGCGGCGTGAGCTCGCCGACGACGCGCTCTCGTTGCGCGCGCGAGAAACGCGGGTGAAGCGCGGAGAGCTTGACCGAGATGCCGGGCCCGGCGATGATCCCACGCCCTTTCGCGGCGCGCCCGATCGCATGGATGGCGCCTTCGTAGGCGCCCAGGTAGCGCTTGGCGTCCTCCCCCGTCATCGCGGCTTCGCCCAGCATGTCGAAGGAGAACGTGTACCCACGCGCCTCGCGCTCGCGCGCGTTCTCGAGCGCCTCGTCGATCGTGCGTCCGGTGACGAACTGCCGGCCCAGGAGTCGCATCGCGAGATCCACGCCCTTGCGGATCAGCGGCTCGCCGCCTTTGCGGAGCAGCGAAGAGAGCGCCTGCTCGAGGGTTCCCTCGCTGCGCGTCTCCACGATCCGGCCCGTGACGAGCAAGCCCCAAGCCGCGGCGTTGACGAACAGCGACGGCGACGCGCCGACGTGCGTCGACCAGTCGCCTTTGCTGATCTTGTCGCGGATCAGCCGATCGCGCGTGGCGGAGTCCGGCACGCGCAGCAGCGCTTCGGCGAGGCACATCAGCGCGACGCCCTCGCGGCTGTCGAGCGAGAACTCGAGCATCAGCGCATCGACGCCGCCCGCCTTCGCCCGCTCTGCCCGCACGGCTTCGGCAAGTCTGGCGCCGAGCGCTTGCGTGGGTGCGAGCTCCTCGCCGCTCAAGCGCGCCTCGGCGATGCGCTCGCGGACGATCTGCGCTTCGTCGGCGCGATACGCAGCCGCGATGCGGCTGCGCAGTCGCGTCAATTCATCGGCGGCGGGCGTCGGAAGGGCAAAGTCGAAGGCGGCGGACATGAAGCAGCGCCCGGCGTTTCGTCACATCGGCCCGGGGCCGGTCCGGCTAGTGCAAACGCTGGCGCGACTTGCGTGCGGCGTCGGAGAGCTTTTCGCGGCGCACCCCGGGACCGCGCGTCTGCTTCGCGTTGCGCCGCTCCTGCCAGAAGCGATAGATGAGCACCGCAGCCACGGGGAGCTCGTCGATCAGCTCGGCGCGTTTCTCCTCCGTGTCGATCCATTCGGTGAACTCGTCGTCGCGATCGCCGTAGGCGAGCGCCTCGATCGGAAACACCCAGTCGCGCGCGTCCTGCGCGTCGAAGAGCGGCTGCCACTCGTCGTCGCGGAGCTTCACGCCGGCCATGTAGCCCTCGCACCATGCGGTGCCCTCAGGCGGCATGCGATCGTTGCCGCGCGCCTTGCCCTCGGGCAGATACAGGAGCGGCTTGAAGCGCGTCGGCGACTCGGCGAGCGTGCGCTGGATGCCTGCCATGTGCCGCAGGACGAGCGCCATGATCTGCTGCGCCTCCTCCTTGTTGGCGAATGCCGCAGCCGCGCTGTGGTTGCCTTCGCTCCATACCTGCGGCAGCCATTCCGACGGCTGGATCATCTCCGGTCCGGAGACCACGGCAGCAAGATAGCCGTCCAGCATTTCGAGGTCCATGCAGTCCTGGGGGACTGCGTCGGACGCGAGGAACGCCTCGAGCTGATCGAGCTCGGCTTCGGTCAGGGGTTCGTCGAGGGCGCGGGTATCGGCCATGGCGTCGCTTTCGTCGGGATTGTGTCCAGGAACCCTCTATGATCCGCCGACGGCACCGGCAGTGCAACCTTCGAGCGATTTCTTTCTACCGCGAAAATCGTGCGGGATTGCGGCGCCTGATGCGCTGCCGTTCCAATCCTCGGGGCCGCCGAAGTCAGCGCAGCGCGTGGGCGACGTTGAGCGCCGCCGCGAAGACGAGTACCGCGCCGGCCTGATGCGCCGCTGCGAGCGGAATGGGGACCACGAGGAGCAGCGTCGCGATTCCCAGCGCGATCTGCACGGCGACGAGCGCGAGCAGCAGATGGCCGCCGACGCGCGCGCGTCGTGGAAGCCCCTCCGTCGCGCCGACTCTCAACCAGAGCAATGGCGCGGTGAACGCGATCAACCATGCGATCAACCGGTGATCAAACTGGACGGTCGCCATGTTCCAGAAGAAGTTTCTCCATGGCGGCTCGATCATGAAGATCTCTGGCGGCACGACGCTGCCGTTCATCAGGGGAAACGTGTTGTAGGCGAAGCCCGCACGAATCCCGGCGACGAACCCGCCGGTGACGATCATGAGGCAGACCAGTGCGATGAACGCGATGGCCCACGCTCGCGCGACACGCTGCGACGGAGTCGAGGGCCGCGCGCGATCGGGATTGATCAGCGAGAGCGCCGTCCAGAACATCGCGGCGAAGATCGCCAGCGCGAGCGCCAGATGCGCGGTCAGACGAAACTGCGACACGCGCGTGTCGTCGACGAGACCGCTTTTCACCATGTACCACCCCATCGCGCCCTGCAGCCCGCCAAGCACGAAGATGCCGAAGAGCTTCCACGCATAGCCGGGGGGAATCTGGCGGCGCGCGATGAACCAGAGCAGCGGCACGAAAAACGCGACGCCGATCAACCGTCCGAGCAGCCGGTGAATGTATTCCCACCAGAAGATGCCCTTGAACTCGGCAACCGTCATCGAGTGGTTGACGAGCTTGAATTGCGGAATCTGTTGGTACTTCTCGAATGCCGTCTGCCATTCAGCGCCGGTCAGCGGCGGTACCGCACCGAAGATCGGCTGCCACTCGACAATCGACAGGCCCGATCCGGTGAGGCGAGTGACGCCACCGACGACCACCATCGCGAAGACGAGCGCGCAACAGACGAAAAGCCAGGTCGCAACGGCGCGCGGCGCGGGACGGGTGCGCGTCGCGGTGAGGACGGCTTCAAGGGGCATGG